>JAMPAL010000019.1 GCA_023667245.1 Anaeroplasma bactoclasticum | reverse complement strand
TCAAAGGATGTAAGAAAGCAAATGCAATGACACTGATTATAAGTATACTCACGCTTGCAACAACCTTGATGATATTCAGAAAGAAAAGATAAAACAATCCAAATCAGAAAAAGAAGTTATCATTCTATAAAAGGAAAATGTAACTTCTTTTTTAAAAATCATTTTTTTTGATATAATATATGTAATAGAGGTGATGCAAATGAAAAAAAGAAGACTTAAAATAATGAGCATTATTTTAATATCAATTGTATGTATATGTACAATCATCATAACTACAATATATGGAACGCGAAAGCAAAAACTAAATCGTTATAACTTTCAAGAGTATATACAACCTAGTCAAAAAGTGATTTTGTGGATTGGTGATGGTATGGGAGAAAATCATATTCAGGTCACAGAACATTACTATAGATCTCGTCTTTTCTTTACATCCTTTTCAAACAATGGTTATGTATCAACCTTTTCAAAAGCGCTATTTGCACCAACTGATAGTGCTGCTTCCGCAACTGCTTTTTCAACAGGACAAAAGGTAAAGAATCGTTTTGTATCCCAAAAGGGAAACCAAGATTTAAAAACAATTGGTGAATCAGTCAAAGAAAAAGGGATGGGCGTAGGTATCGTCACAACCGATAGTCTTGCAGGGGCAACACCTGCTTGCTTTTCTGCTCACGCTAAAGATAGAAGTGATACCAAAGATATTATTTTGGGACAATCAAATAGTAAAATAGATTTATTTTTAGGTGCAGGTAAAAACACATATGATGATTATAAAGATTATTTTATTCAAGAAGGTTATACATATACAAATACATATGATGCTCTTTCTGTAGAAGAGAATAAACTCATAGGTACATTTGAAGATATTGAAAGTAAGTATGGATCAAATACATCACCTACTCTAGAAATGCTAGCTAGTTTTGCGGTAGAGTTTATGGAATATCATTATCCTGATGGATATTTTTTGATGATTGAAGGGGCTCATATAGATAAAAGAAGTCATAAAAATGATATTAAAGGTATGATGGAATATTTGAAGGGTTTTGATGAAGCCATTCAAACTGTATATCAAAGATTAACACCAACAGAAGATATAACGATGATTGTAACTGCTGATCATGAAACAGGTGGGTTAAAATGGAATAAGAATCGTCCCCAAGCCATTAACAATGATTTATATACAAGAACTAAGCATAGTGGTCAAGATGTAAAGTATTATATTTATACAAAGAATCCTCTCAAAAGGCCACTACCTGTTTATATTGATAATACAGATATCTATCAAATCTGTAAAGTTAGTTTAGATATATAAAAATATCTTGATTTTTAAATATATATGTGCTATAATAATACAGTACATATATGGGCTAGTAACTGGTTTCGACGGGTTGTTAGAAGTAATGTAAGCATGCCGTGGTTGTGCACGTAAAAACACCGAGGTTTTTAAATAAACGCAAACACAAATTACGCTTTCTGCTAAGCTAAAATAGCAGACCCTCAATGATAGAGGTTTATCTCTTATTATGCTTGCCTACGTGTGTAATAAGGGAAAGAGAGTAGGCTTTGATGAAGTACTGCTGTTCTAGGTATAAATCGAGAAATAGAACTGGTAGTTCGTTACTTTGTTTGTTTGGTAATGAATTATAAGAAATAACAAATGAACTAAGCATGTAGAAAGCAAAATGGAAGATGATTCGGACCCGAGTTCGAGTCTCGGCTAGTCCACCATCTAAAGCATACGAAAAGGCTATTTTGCCTTATAAGTCCTAAAAAACGTAAGTA
Source organism: Anaeroplasma bactoclasticum (assembly GCA_023667245.1). Lineage (GTDB taxonomy): Bacteria > Bacillota_I > Bacilli_A > ML615J-28 > CAG-313 > CAG-313. The sequence continues at coordinate 25,743 of JAMPAL010000019.1, read as the reverse complement.
ATTTAGGACTTTTTTAATGCTTTATATTTTGAAAGACCACTAAAAAATAAGAGCCAATTTTATGGTTATTTTTTTATACTTTTTAAAAAAAAGAGAATCGAACTTTCGAAAATGAATTTAATAGTTAAAAAACAATGGTCGAACTTATATAATTAAAAATAAATATAAGTAATCAATCAAGTTTAAAATAAGAAAGAAAGTCGTCACCTAAAGCAAATAACTTAATAAGTGAACGATACGAAAAAAACTTTCTATTTCAAATAGAACGAATAGTAGAAGAAGATAAAGTAGTATAATTTGATAATTGAGATATAGAAATAGAATTATTTAGCATATAATGCTTTAAAGCATTCATAATCGTTTTTTGATAAATAAGATAATTTGTAGTATAGTTATTAAAAGATAGATTATTCATAGAAATCCATCTTTTTAAATATTCTAACAAGATAATGAAAGAATATAAAGATATTTTTTATTGAATTATTTTTTAAAAAATAAGTAGTATGTTATAATAACCTCAAGAAGTATATTTTTTAAGTATAAAAGAATAATTGAACTAGAAAAAAATATTACCAATCTTTAGTGTAGATCAAAGATTTAAACAAAATTAGGGTTACAAAGGAGGATTGATATAGAATGAAAATCATATTAAGAACAGGAAGATTCCTGTGGATTTAAATTTATAATAAAAAAGAATACAAAGGAGGAATGAATGAAAAAAATTTGTATTTTATTTAGTTTAATTATGATGCTAATGTGTAGTGGCTGTGGACCAACTTTAAAACCATTAATAGAAGGAACGTATACATCTTACAATGAAGAAAAGAATGAAACGTTTAGTAAGGGAAAACTTACAATAAAAGAAATAACAAAAGAAGAATATGAAGAAGCTAATGGAATAAATGTTTTTATTGATGGATATATTCCTCAAAAAGACGAAAAAAGATATTTATCCATAGAATTGTATCTATATGCGGTAGAAACTAATCAATATGAATTGGTGAAATTAATAGATATAAAATATTCAACTGGCACAGGACATTGTTATTATGGGAAAGCCTATTTAGAGATAGGCGATAAAGTATACGAGGAAGACTATATAGCGATAGCATTTTATTACGGCGATAAAAATCGTGTTAAAATAAGGTTACTTTATAATACTAATGATGAATTTAGTTCTGATTTTAAACTAGAACAAAAAGAAATTTGATTTTCGATATACAATAAACAATAGAGGGGGAGAAATAAATGAAAATCAATAAATTCGTTTTAGCAATAATATTTAGCATTTTAACATTAGGTAGTATTCAGTATAATAGTGTTTATGCAGAAAAAGAAGAGATAGAAGAAACAATTGATGAACAAGTTCCTCAAATAAAAAGAAGTTCAGTTACTTTGGGTGAAAGCACGTGGCAAGAAAATGTTGAAAGTTATTTAAAAGCAACTTATGGAACACAAAACTGGTATAGAAAAGAATATAATACAACAGAAAAAGTCTTAAATGTTAAACCTATAGAAATGCAAGATGAAAATTTATATGAAAAAGCAGTCATTGAAGGAATATGTAAAGAATTAGGTTTGAAATCAACATATGGAGGATGTGGACCGATAGCCATGATTGGTATGGCGGATTTCTTTGCAAGATGTTTTGGTTATGATGAAATTATTAAAAATCCAAATGATTTAGAACAACAAAAACAATTGATTAGAGAATTTTTGAATCCTAGAATGATATCCACAATAGAAGTAAATGATCCAAATGGAAATGGAAAGCAAACCCTTGCTCTTCCATGGGATTGTGCAGATGGTTTTAATGAAGTGATGAAAAATCATCATTTAGAAAATACGATTCAAGCTGTAGATATGGGATTTTGGGGTGTATCTAAATATGAAAAGATTAAAAAGATAAAAGAACAAGTAGACAAAGGACTTCCAGTAACATTATATACGGCATTATCAGGTGATGGGGCATTAGGAAATCATTATGTGAATGTATATGGTTATGAAGATTGGATAGGAAAAGACCAAAGTGGCAGAGATATTACACATACAATGTTACAATTTCGTATGAATTGGGGTCCTGGCTATACCAATCCATTATATATGGATTCCAATATCTTAGATAGTTTTATAACAGGAATAATATATTATGATGTTGTATATAAATATCAAAGCTTACCGGATATGTTGTTTATGACTTTTAAAAATGAGCATAATCAAGGGCAATATTTTAATGAAGTGGTAGAACATCCACTATCAATAATAAATCCAGAAGAAACCATCAATTTTATGAAAAGAAGATTACGTTGTAGTTATATAGATCAGGGATATTTTGTTCTTTCCGCAAACCGAGATAATCACGATACTGCGTATTTAGAATTAGAATTTGAAGAAGATGTTAGACAAGTAGGATTAAATTTAAACCTATGGAGTCACAAAGAAAGATTTAGTAGTGATACTTCGCTTCGATTAGAATATTTTGATAAAACTGAAAATGTATGGAAAATAGGGAGAGAAATCAATGCACTATTATTACCACTAAAAGAAGAAGTATCTAAAACAAATCTAACGTTACTGCCAAAAGATGTAAATAAAATAAGAATCATAGTAGAAAACAAAGGGATTACAACAGATCGAAATAAAGGAAGAATTGTAATTGATTTTATTGATATATATTTTGATATATATAACCAAGTTTATAAACCTCATGAGCATAGTTTTAATGATCACTTTGTGTATGATGATGAATTTTATCACTGGGCATATTGAAAATGCGGAAGAGGAATTCAGTTACCACATATTTTAATAGAAGGTAATGATATTTGCTTAGGATGTAGAGAAAAAGCACACGTGCATAATCATACATGGAAAATAGAAAATTACAATCAAAATGAGCATAAAGCATATTGCGAGTGTGGCAATTATATATTAGAGGAACATTCTTATACTTATCTATGTGAACCTATAGATGAAGGAAAACATCAATTGAAATGTATGTGCGGGAGTGTTCATATAGAATCACATGATATTGGAGAAAGCAATGTAGGGCATTGTACAAGGAATTGTCAGTATTGTGGAGCAGATGTGCTTATACTACATATTTTTAAAGATCACTATGAACCATATGATGAAAATGAGCATTGGGCTTATTGTATATGTGGAGATGTAATTCTTAAGGAGCATACATATAATGAAGACGAAATCTGTATATATTGCGAGAATCACAATCAAGTAGAATAGTTTAAGATAAGGCATAGATGTAAAAATCTATGCTTTTTTTGACAAAATCAATAAAACATTCTTTCGCTTTATTATAAAATATATATGTCATAAGACAAATTGAACATTTACGAGAGCCATTAGAGATTAAAAATGGAATAGCCTTTTTGTATGCCTTACATAGTAGGTATAGTAGACAAATACTATATATGAATTGATCAATAGCAATTTGTCTTTAGTTATAAATTTAATAACGAATGAAGAAAGTATATAGATATTATCTGCTTTTTTTTACTTTGTGCTGTAATGCATTTTTTAAAAAAATATGTTATAACTTTGATAGTTTGATTAGTTAATAAAAGGGATAATAATAGATAATATGATAAATACAAATATTCATTTTTTAGTGCAATTCACTAAATAAAAGAAATAAACTTCTTCAAAATAGATGGGGATAATTGAAGAAAACCCCAGTTATTATCAACCGTATAGAAATCTAGATTTGGACGTTGTTTACATTTACATGAAAATGCATCACATTTAGAAGGTATTATCTTGAATTTATATTGATTGAATTAAAAAGAAGAACTTAAGAAACCAATTTATAGATTAGTATTATCATTATAATTGCATAAATTTAAAAATCATATATAATAACCTGGTAAAGATTAATTTTGAATAGATTAGATAATAAGTGATATGAATTAAGGAGAAATGATTGATGAAAAAAAATGTATGCATAGCTTTTGTACTTATATTTTCGATATTGTTGGGAGGTTGTAACAGTACCAATATTACTTCTAAAAACTATACCGAATATAAGTCTAATATGGAGAGCATCAGTAAAAATTGTTATTATCGTATGGATTCAATTGATGCATTCAATGATTTTTGTAACTTCTATTATAGTAACGATTTGATAAAGGAAACATATAATCAAGCCTATTTTTCTACCCATTCGCTTGTTGCTTTTTTAATAGAGGAAGGAAGTGGCGGGAATCAACATCAGATTCAATCCAAAGGTATCAATTCAGAGGGAAACTTAACACTTCGTGTGGTACTCACAAATGAAGGGGAAACTTGTGATATGGCTTATTGGATTGTATTTTATGAATTGTCAAAAAATGAAATCAGTAATTTATCAAGTATAACAATCCAAAGGGGCAATAGGACTTATGAATTAGTAAGCAAGAATGATTATCAAACGAGTTTGCCAGCCGATATGCCGAGTGATTTTCGCATATTTATGATGGGTTCTGATTATTTTTCTTTTGATTCTATGACTCATCAGTTAAGATATGGATATAACAATGAAACAACGCTTGTGCTGTCCCCTAATGAATTAAAATCAATCTATCAACTATTAAGAGATATTCAATTTGATATATATCCTCATATGATTAATGTTAACGATAATGATTTAAATGGGTATATCAGCATAAGTATCAGCGGTACAGGGGTGTATGGTGATTGTTGGATAAATGGTGCTTATCATTTAGATGTGAGTCTTTGGAACTCTCATCAAGAATTAGGACTTGTTGTCAATAAGATATTGAACGATTATCTTAAAATAGATGAATATGTGAATACAATATAATTGGATTTATTTTTAAATTCATGATATAATCATATAAAATGAAAAAGAGGTGAAAGGATGAATCATATTTCTTGTAGATAAATAAGAACATATAGTAGTAGTTATTTTTATAAGCACTACTATGTTTTATTGCAAGAAAGTCATTCATCCTTTTTTCCTATATTGTTTAATTACACCTTTTTTGAAGTGGTAAGATAGGCTATAGTGAGTCGCAAGAATGGGATTTTCTTGGGGCTTTTATTTTTTTAAGAAAGGAAGTGAAAAAATGTGGAATGTAAGAATAATTCGGTAAAGTCGATATATAGTAAGTATTGTAGATGATACCGATTTTGTGTGAAATCAAATGACAAAGGAGGATATTGTTTATGTCAATAATTAAAATAGAAAATCTTACTTTTTCTTATCCAGATAGTTATGATCACATTTTTGAAAACGTGAACTTCCAAATTGATACCGACTGGAAGCTTGGTTTTATAGGAAGAAATGGTAGGGGAAAAACAACTTTTTTCAATCTTTTACTTGAAAAATATGAATATAGTGGAAAGATAGTTAGTTCAGTTCAATTTGATTATTTTCCATATTTTGTAACCAATAAAAGTTTATCTACAGAGCTCGTTTTACAAGAAATTTGTCCTACTGCGGAAGAGTGGGAATTCATACGAGAATTATCTTATCTTGAAGTGAAAGTTGAAGTACTCTATCGCCCCTTTGAAACTCTTTCAAATGGTGAGCAAACCAAAGTTTTACTTGCGGCACTTTTTTTAAATGAAGGACATTTTTTGTTAATCGATGAGCCTACTAATCATTTAGATGTGAAAGCACGAGAAATTGTATCTGCATATCTAAAAAAGAAAAAAGGATTTATATTGGTATCTCATGATCGTCAATTTTTAGATGGCTGTGTAGATCATATTTTATCACTCAATAGGACCAATATTGAAATACAAAATGGGAATTTTTCATCTTGGATGGTAAACTTTGAACGGCAACAAGAATTTGAATTGACCCAAAATGAGCGATTAGAAAAAGATATTCATCGGTTACAACAAGCTGCTAAACGCACTTCTAATTGGTCTGATAAAGTAGAAGCAAGTAAATATGGAGTACAATCTTCAGGATTAAAAGCAGATCGAGGGTTTGTTGGGCATAAAGCAGCAAAAATGATGAGACGTTCAAAATCCATAGAAGCAAGACAACAACAAGCACTTGAACAAAAAAAGGGTCTTTTAAAAAATGTGGAAAGAGTAGAAACATTAAAGTTGTTTCCTTTAGTGCATTATGCAGATAGACTTATCAGTTATTCAGATGTTTCAATCTATTATGATGGATGTCAAATATGTGATTCAATTTCTTTTACAATACAACAAGGAGAACGGATTGTATTAGATGGCAAAAATGGAAGTGGAAAAAGCAGTTTATTGAAAATTCTGATAGGAGAATCTATTTCATATACAGGTTGCATTCATAAGGAATCGGGTCTTGTGATTTCCTATGTGCCTCAAGATACATCTCATTTACAAGGCAAGTTGTCAGATTTTGCTGAAGTAAATCACATTGATGAGAGTTTATTTAAAGCAATTTTACGAAAAATGGATGTGGAACAAATTCAGTTTGAAAAAGATATTCGGGATTTTTCAGGTGGACAAAAGAAAAAAGTGCTCATTGCCAAAAGCCTTTGTGAGCACGCACATATATATGTGTGGGATGAACCACTCAATTTTATAGATATTTATTCTAGAATGCAAATAGAGCAACTCATCCATATGTTTTCTCCTACAATGATATTTGTAGAACATGATCAAACATTTCGAAATAGGGTAGCAACTAAAATAGTAAAAATATAAAACTTTAAGTATGACTGTGTTATAATACAATTTATTTCCTAATCCCTTTGATTATACAAGGGGATTTTATTTTGAATCAAATATAGTGATAAAAATGAAAAAGCACCCTATGATGTGAAAGCATCTGAATAGTATAACTTCATTTTGATATAAAACGATATCATTTCAATATTCATTATTATTTTATTTGATCATAGTGAATGTTATTTTGGCAAATCACAATTGAAGGATGATATGTTACTTGCGAACAAATAGATTTAATGATATAATATAATAAAATAAATAAAATCAAGATAAAGTGGAATGGTAATATGAAAAAAATAAAGTCTCTATGGCAAATATTTATAGCTATGTTTAAAATGGGTTTATTTACATTTGGGGGTGGTTATGCGATGATTGGTCTTTTAGAAAATGAATTTATAAATCATAAAAAGTGGATAAATGGTGAAGAATTTATGGATTTGGTGACCATTGCGGAATCCACTCCAGGTCCCATAGCAATAAATTGTGCAACATACATTGGATATAAGAAAGAAAAAATAATAGGTGCAATAATTGCTACGTTAGGTATGTGTCTTCCCTCCTTTACTATCATTTATTTGATTTCTTTATTTTTTAATCAATTTTTAGCTATTTCTTGGGTAAATTCAGCTTTTAAAGGAATCAAGATGTGTGTTATTTTTTTAATTCTATCAGCGGGATATAAAATGTTAAAAAAAATAGAGAAAAATAGATGGAATATTTTGATTGTTTCAATGACATTTTTGTGTATGCTGATATTTAGTTTGTTATCGATTCGTTTTTCATCTATTTTCTATATTTTAATGAGTGGTAGTATTGGACTTTTCATTTATATTATTAGATATATAAAAGCCAAGAAAGATATATCAAACGATGAGGTGAGAAATGATTTATCTTAAATTATTTTTAGTCTTTTTAAAAATTGGTATTGTTTCTTTTGGCGGTGGCTATGGCATGATTTCTTTAATAAGAGAAGATTGTTTAAATTATGGTTGGCTTACAGAAAATGAATTACTCCACTTTATTGCAGTGGCAGAATCAACACCTGGACCAATTGCTGTGAATATGGCAACATTTGTTGGTTCTTCACAAGGGGGTATTTTGGGTGCATTTTTAGCAACACTAGGTGTTATTTTACCATCATTTATAATTATTCTTTTTATTGCAATGTTTTTTAAGCATATATTAAAATATGCAGGAGTAAGAGCTATTCTAGATGGCATTCGACCTGCTATTGTTGGATTGGTTTTAGCCACAGCATGGATTATGTTTTTTAGTTTAGTATTACATATGAAGACAATCGAAAGTAAGGTTTCATTGGATTGGAGGGCTTTAGGCATATTTATAATGATATTTATTGTTTCATTTGGATATGCTAAGTGGAAAAAGAAAAAGGTTTCTCCTATCATACTGATTGTATTATCGGGGATATTGGGAATTATATTTTATGGTATATGAAAAATAATGAGAAGATAAAAATAGCTAAGGAAAAGAATGTTAAAAGGAGATGATGAGGTTGGAAATATTGACTTAGGGTAATCCAAAAAATGAAAAAATATTATTGTTACACCCAATGTTTACAGATGCTCATTTTTTTGATTTTGCCATAGATAAATGGATTGATCATTATTATTTAATTATACCTACATATAAAGGACATGATGAATATTCAACTTATATATCTATTGAAGATGAAGAAAAATCAATTGATTTATTCTTGCAAGAAAATCATATTACTCATTTAAAAGTAGTCATAGGCTTTTCCTTAGGTGGAAATATTGCTTTTCATTATTTTTGTCATCATAGTAATTGTGTTGACCAAGTAATTATGGATAGTGCACCTCTTTTTCAATTTCCTAATATTGTAAAAAAACATTTTTATAACAAATATAAGAAATGTTTAATACAGATTAGAAAACATCCTGAAAAAACAGTTGAGGCATTAAATAAATGCTTCTATGGCATGGGTGAGGACCAACAATATGTGGCACCTATAGTCAAATTAGAGAGTTTAAAGAATTTGGTAGAAAGTTGCTATCATAATCCAATGCCAAAATTAGATGCAGTCTCACAAAGAAAAATGACGTTTGTTTATGGAACAAAAGATATAGCTAGACTTTGTATACCCAGAATTAAAAAATATAAAGATAGCCAAGTTGTTTGAATTTCTTCTTTGAATCATTGTGATTATTTTAGAAAAAATATTGATGATTATATCAAACAATTGATAAGACATTAAGTTTTCAATTAGATAGGAGATGAGCGTATGCCCAAAATCATATGGAAAGGGATAATTAAAAGTGAGGACGATTTCCCTACTGCAAATATTCCTGAGAATGCTATAAAAATAGATAGTGAAGAGGATATAAAGAAAATGCAAATGAAAGCCCTACCTTTTCTGATACCATCTATTTTGATCTGTTTGATATGTATGTTTGTAAAAACATTTATTGCACATCAGCAAGTCATATATATTAGCTTTTTATTGATAGGACTTGTAATAGGTCTAGTTCTTCTTATTGTTCATGAATTTTTACATGCCATTGCATTTCCCAAAGATGCAATAGTGTATATTGGCATTATGCCTAAAAGTTTTGCTGCAGTCGCTTTATCCGCAAGTCCCATCAAAAGAAATCGATGGATATGGATGAGTATATTGCCAATCATTTTAGGAATTATCCCATTAATCTTATTTTGTATCAGTCCTATTCATTTACGAATATTCAATGGGATGATGTTTGGTATGGCCATTATGGGAATGACTAGTGTTTATCCAGACATATATAATATATATCATATATTAAAAGTAGTTCCTAAGCATGCTACCATTCAAAATAATAAAAATGAAACATATTATTTTGAGGCATAATCCATTTTGGTTTATTGAGGTGAAACAATGACAAATAAAAAATATTATGAAGCGTATGATGAAAGATATCAAATTGCACATCAAAAAGGAGTGAGTTGGTCTAGTAATCAGCATTCGCCTATTGTTTTAGAAATTATACATAAATACAATATCAATTGTGATCATCAAATGCTTGAAATAGGTTGTGGTGAAGGAAGAGATGCTCAGATTATTCTAGAAAATGGATATGCTTTACTAGCAACAGATATTTCAAAAGAAGCAATTACATATTGCAAAACTAGATTTTCTCATTTTAAAGATCATTTCGAAGTATTAGATTGTATAAATGATTACCATGAAAAGACATATGACTTTATATATGCAGTAGCAGTGATTCATATGCTTGTTTTAGAAAAGGATCGGAATGCTTTTTATCAATTTCTATTTAGACATCTTAACCAAAATGGAATTGCATTGATATGTACAATGGGGGATGGTAAAACTGAAATAGAAAGTGATATCAATCAAGCATTTACACTTCAAGAAAGAGAACATGAATATGGTAAAATGATGGTTACAGCGACATCTTGCAAAATGGTATCATTTGATACATTTGAAAAAGAAATCAGTGGAAACAACTTAGAGATAATAGAAAAAGGAATTACATCTTCAATGCCAGACTTTAATAGTTTAATGTTTGTTGTAGTAAAAAAGAAAAGTAGATAAATCTTTTATTAAAAAATGAAAGATAATAATGCCCAATGGAACTGCCCATTATGTGTATAGGAATACTATACTCGAAGATGAAGAAAAAATGCATTTATTCCTAAGCGTTTGAAAAAGGAGAATAATAAAAATGAAACATTATGATGTTGTTGCTGCAGCAATTGAAAAAGATGGAAAAATATTCTGTTGCAAAAGAGGAAAAGAAAAGGAATGTCCTGATAAATGGGAATTTCCAGGAGGAAAAATTGAACAAGGTGAAACTCATCAAGAAGCATTGACTAGAGAAATTAAAGAAGAATTAAATGCTCAAATTAGAGTAGATCAACACATCACCACAATTAACCATCAGTATGAGACTTTTTCTATTACAATGTATATATTTTTTTGCACATTAGAAAAAGGCGAAATAAAACTTATAGAACATCAAGATAGTGTATGGTGTGATATTGATCAGTTAGATACAATCGATTTTGCAGAAGCAGATGCCAAAGCAATAGAACAAATACAATGTATATGGAAAACAGAAAGAATAAAATCAGAGGAGTCCATATGGGAAAAATTATATCTTGCAGCAAAAGCAGTTCAAAATAATCGAAGCGTTTCTAAATACGTTGAAGCAGGAGGTGTTGCTGCAGTAATACTTTCTACAAGCGGTACAATTTATACTGGTGTATGTATAGATACTTGTTCTACTCTTGGTATTTGTGCAGAAAGAAATGCCATATTTCAAATGATTACAAATGGAGAACAAGAAATCAAAAAAGTACTTGCAATTATGCCCAATGGGAAAACAGGTACACCTTGTGGGGCTTGTCGGGAATTGATGGTACAACTAATGCCTAATAACTATCAAGAAATTGAAATTATGGCAGATTATGAGACGGGAAAGGTAGTTACACTAGAAGAACTTACACCTAAATGGTGGATATAAGTAGTAATATAATAATTTGATAAATGAAAATAAACCCTATGCAATAGTCTAGAAGCAATATAAAAAAGTGATAAAAAATAATAAAATATAGCGTGAATGTCAAGGTATGCCTAAGATAGATGAGGCTTATTGACAGATTGAAGATAATATATGTTTTGATTAAAGATACTATAGCATAGAAGAGGCTATATATACAATTGTTAATTGATACAAATGTATAAACTAATTCAAATAAAATTTAGGAGTGATGATTATGTTTAATTTAAAAAAAGAAACGATTAAAAAGAATATCTTTTTAACTTTATCTATTATATTTATATTTATTTTTATTGTTGGGGTATTGTGTGCCATAATGGGGGATAAAAATCCCATTCAATTTATTGTAAACAATCATCCGTCGATACTCATAGTCCCATCAGCACTTGCTTTTTTTATCACATTTGCATTATACCGAAATAGTAAAAAAGCAATAGAGGAAAATACAAAATAATTTTTATTATTTGAACGAGAAAGCAAAAAAGTTATAAGTTAATCAAATATAAAGCTAAAAAGTACATTTTAGTGTTGTTTTTAATATTTAATTCAGAATCCCATAGTTAGATATGATTTGATTATAAATTGCAGATGGACTTTATTTGTAAATTGATTTCAAATTATGATGTATAAAAATATCAATACTAATCATAAATAATTTGTTTTTCAAAAGCATGTTGAATTTAAAATTTCAATATGCTTTTTAATTATGAATTTTTAAATAGAATGATATCTTATTTTTACAAATAAAATTATTGAATAAAAACAACAAATGTAGTATAATGGTAAAAAAAGTAAATTTTTGTCCAAATTAGATATTAGTAGGTTTTAGAACATAAATGGGGGGAAATATGAATAGTATTAGCAAGAAAATAAAAAAAGCAATATACCAAAGTTTATGGCTTAAAATTGAATATAAAAATACAAAAAAAGAAATTACAAATTTTATGATTGGTATTAATGATATTAATCCTCAAAAGAAATCTATTAAATGTGATTCTTTTAATGTTGTATATAAATATGAGACTGAAGAAAGAATCATATACTATGATAGCATATTATCTTGCGAGATATGTGAAAACACATATCATAAGACACCAGATTTATTATTAATTAAATTAGAAAATAGTCCAGAAGAATTTATATTTTTACAAGATGATTTTACAAAAGATGATATTATTGATTATTATTGTGATTGTTTTAAATTAGATACAGTTCCATATGTTTCAAAGTATGGTTTAGTTCCTGGAATTGATAATGATACATTAATGAAAGGGCCAGTCTATCCTCTTAATGAAGAACAATTTCGTGTTATGGCTGACAATCATTTTTATCAAGATAAGAAAAAAAAGAAATCAGATGGAACAGATAAGTTAGAAAATCAATTAGTTTTAAATATTATTAGTATTAAAACAAATAAGGGATTATATGTATTAGCTTATAAGACATTGAGGCTAGATATTAAAAAGAAAATTTTAGTTCCAAATGATACAATTACAGTAAGCAAACAATTTAACTTTAATTCAGAAAGTACAAAGATAGAACAAATAGTAAGCGCGTATAAATATTTGCCAGAAGAAGATTATTGCTTATTAGATGATATTAATCATCATGTTCAAGATGTAATAGATTCTATTCATAAATATAACTGTACGAGAACATCAAGTTATGCAAAGGAAGTAAAAACGGATAATAATCCATATGTTATAAATCTTGGCAAATGTTATATTGTTGATATTAATAAAGAATTATTGGGTATTAAAAATATGCTCAATCAACCAGAAGAAATGCCCCTACCTATTAGGACTTTTTTTGGACATCCTGATTCAAAATTGGCAAGAAGGTTGAATTATCCAATTTTTACTGTAGATGATAAATACAATATTGATCAAATCAATGCTATTCATATTGCTATGAAATCGCCAGTAAGTTATATTCAAGGTCCCCCTGGAACAGGAAAAACGAAAACACTTTTAAATGCTATTGTTACAGCAGTGTTTAATGATAAAACCGTATTAGTAACATCTAATAATAATGTGCCTATGGATGGTATTTATGATGATATTCTAGCCCTTAAATACCATACAGGTACGCCATTACTTTTTCCTGCTATAAGATTAGGTAGTATCAGCAATCTAAATACAGCTTTAGATAGGATAGAGCAAATGTATAAAGTATCTTGTGGATTAAAGCCACAAGAGTATACCATTCGCCAAATTAAGAGTAATCGAAAGTCAGCAATGCTAAAATTAACTGAGTTATTAAATAACTATGATCATTATACGCATCTAAAGGAAAAAGAAGAAGCAGTTCAGAAATTATTAGAAGAAAATACCAATGATATGTTTGCCATTACGCTATCTGCACAGCTTGAAAAAGTGAGACAAGAATTAGTTAAAATTGGAGAAATTAGTTTAGAAGACTTTAAAAATTATATGTCCATTGACTTTAAATCATTTTTTATGGCTATTCATTTTGAGACAGCCTCAAGACTTCAAAAGTTAAATAAGCCAAAATATGCTCCGATACTAGCAATTATTCAAATGCCTTCTCAAACACAAAAGGAAAAAGATGAAAGAATAAAACAATTTAGAAGTTATTTATCAGAAGATGAAAATTTAACGCTTTTTCAAGATATATTTCCAATAATTATTTCTACTAATTTATCATGCACTTATTTAGGTAATCCCCATCAACAATTTGATATAGTTATGATGGATGAAGCAGGTCAATGTAATATTGCTAATGCGCTTATACCGATTTCAAGGGGAAAACAATTGATGTTAGTTGGTGACCCACAACAATTAAAACCAGTAATTGTTTTAGATAGTAATATCAATCAAAAATTAAAAAAGATTTATCATGTACCAGATGATTATGACTATGTAGAAAATTCTATTTATACAACTTATACAAAAATAGATGTGATTAATAATGAAACATTGCTTAGTTATCACTATAGGTGTCATCCTCAAATAATTGGTTTTTCTAATCGAAAGTACTATCATAATAAATTAAAACTAATGTCTACTAGTCAAGAGAAGGCACCACTTGTTTTTGTAGACACTCAAAAGGAGGATGATACTAATCCTTCACATATGAAAAATGTATCAGATATTGAAGCGCAATACGTTTGTGAATATATTAAAAATCATTCTAATCAAAAAATAGGAATTATTACACCTTTTGTAAGACAAAAAGAATGTATTGAAAAATATTTAAGGGATAATAAAATAGAAGACACTACAATTGGAACAGTGCATGCTTTTCAAGGCGATCAAAAAGATGTTATTATTTTTTCTACAGCGATTACTAATGCAACACATCAAGCTACGTATAATTGGCTAAAATGTAATCGTGAACTCATTAATGTTGCTGTATCAAGAGCAAAAGATAAACTTATTATGCTAGGAAATAAAGCAGCTATCCAAAATCTTTCTACTGACCAAGATGATTTAAAAGAATTAGTAGAATATGTAGATTCAAATGGTCAAAGTGAGATTACAGATGTATCTATTGCATCCTCAGCATTAGGTACTAGGCAAATTAGTACAGAAAGTGAAAAAGATTTGGCTCAAACAGTTAATCATATTTTATCGGTTATTAGTAATAATTGTTATATTCGAACGGAACAAAGTCTTTCATCAATATTTCAAGATGATGGGGTAGATTCTTCCATATTTTATAAACAAAGATTTGATTTAATCATATTTGAAAAACAGTTTCAAGGTGATAGACCAATTTTAGCAATAGAGTTAAATGGTCCTGAGCATTATACGGAGGAAGAAATAAAAATGAGAGATCAAAAAAAGAAAGAATTTTGTGCTAGACATCAGCTTAAATTATTGTCTATTCCGAGGGATTGTGCAAGAGATTATACCAATATTAAACATACTTTAATAGATTGTATAAAAGTTGTGAAATAGCAAATTGAAGTAAAAGTTAGAAAGCATAAGTTGAGAGAAAAAAATAGGCTGATACCTAAATTAGGGATCAGCCTATTTTTTTTTACTATTTCGTTTAAAACTTGCCCAATACTATCATGAATAACAATTTGTGCATCCTCATCAAAGGGTGTTTTTTCTTTGTTGATGAGAACAAGGTGTTTTCCTTTAAAATAGCGGATAAGTCCTGCCGCAGGATAAACGCGTAGTGATGTTCCACCAACTATCAAGGTATCACAAGAAGAAAGATAGTAGATAGCTTTTTCAATCACATCATCATCTAGTAATTCTTCATATAAGACAACATCAGGCTTAATATAGCCATTACATTTTGGACATATGCCTTTGGTTTTTATCATCATATGCTCATTATAAAAGGCGTTGCAGGTAAGACAATGATTGCGTTTGATGCTGCCATGTAATTCAATTACATTTAAACTTCCTGCCATTTGATGAAGTCCATCAATATTTTGTGTGATAATGGCTTTTAATTTTCCTCTTGCTTCAAGTTTTGCAAGGGCATGATGAGCAAGATTAGGTAGGGCATTTGGATAAATCATTTCATGGATATAAAAGTCGTAGAAGATATCTTTATGGTGAGTAAAGAAACTATAAGATAGAATTTGCTCTGCAGGATATGGATAATTCCTTTTTTGATAAAGACCATTCGTGCTTCTAAAGTCAGGAATATTACTTTCAGTTGAAACACCCGCTCCTCCAAAGAAAACAATTGACGGGGATGTTTCAATGATTTGTCTCAATTTTTCTAATTCATTCATAGAATCACCTCATATGTATTATGCCATAATCCTTATAAAATGATTTTCTTTTTGCTTAAAAACTACTATCATTTGTGTTATAATGTAAAGCATATAAGAGATTAACATCTTAAAAATAATAGGAGGTATTCAATAATGCACCCACAAGATTTATTTTTTCAGTTATCAAAAGATATCATTATTCATCCCTACCAAGGATATGCATTTTATTTTGAACATAAAGGCGAGAATCTTTCACTATGCAATGGAAAAGAAAAAGATAGTTTAAGTCCTAATATAACTTTTCACACGCATTTTCGTTTGGCCTCTGTTTCTAAACAGTTTATTGCGTATGCCATTATTCAACTTGTGGAGAGTGGTCATCTCACCTTTGATACGGCTATTTTAGATATATATAACGATTTACCAACTTATTTTAAAGATATTACCATTTTTCAACTTCTCCATCACACATCAGGCATTTTTGATTATGAGGATATGCCACACCAAGATACAGATTCCCAGATCCAGGACGAAGACATCATTCCGTTTTTGAAAACAACCACAACAACTTATTTTACACCAGGGACACAGTATCGCTATAGTAATACTGGATATATATTACTAGGGAGAGTTATAGAGGAAGTATCAGGTACAACATTAGATGATTACCTCAAAATACATGTGTTTGAAAAGGCAGGTTTACAAGATACGCTTGTGAATCACCAAGGGATTACAAAAATAAAGAATAGAGCTTATGGTCATGTTTTAGAAAATAAAAAACTGATCATTCAAGATCAGTATTGGTGTAGTGCGACGATTGCGGATGGGGGAATTTATTCTACTATAGCAGATTTGAAACGTTGGATAACCTATTTATTGAATCAAGAAGAAGCCCTTCAAAACACAATGTTTTGTACACATATACTTGCAAATGGATTAGATACAGCATATGGAATGGGTATGGGGGTCATTTCTATCCAAGATAAGAAAATCTATTACCACTGGGGAGATACGATTGGTACGAATACGCTGATTTTGTTTTCTAAAGATTATGATATTCAGTGTATTTTTCTAACGAATCTAGGCAATATTGATACACTACATTTAAAGGACAATATTATACGGTATATTGAACAAAATCAGTAAGAGTTTTAGTGCTCATATTTCAAAATAAAGTGATTCTTTTCAAAATCAATAATGCCTTCTTGTTTGAGTTTTCCTAGTTCTTTGGATAAAGCACTTCGGTCGACAGATAGATAATCGGCTAGCTCTTGTCGGTCAAATGGAATATAGAAATCAGGAGAAGCAACTTTTTTACTATAAAATGACAAGAAGGAAAGAATTTTCTCTTTGGTCGATCTCCTTGATAGATGAGTAATTTTATCAATTAATCTAACGTTTTTATGAGCTAGTATAGAAACTGCATTTTGAATCAATTGTTGATGATGTATACAGTGATTACCACAAGGAGTAAATACTTTAGTGGCATTGATAAAAATTACTTTCGTTTTCTTTTTGGCGACTAAAGATACGGGATAAACAGAAAAAGGAGAATAAGCATAACCAATACCAAATACGTTGTGCTGATTGATACAATCAATTAAGGTACGATTTCCCCAGTAATCATCTTCCACAATGTGGGCAACTCCTTCTTCAATGAGTATAATATCTGTAATAGGCATACCTGCTTGGATAATGTATTCATTTTTTTGAAATACTTTTTCTTGAATTTGAAAACAATGAAATAAGCTATGTATATCCAAATCTGCCATATGAGTAAACAGAGGGCATGAGGATAGGGAATGATCATTTTGACGCATAAAAAACTCCTTTTGTTGCAAAAACAACATACATGATAACATTATTATAGTATAATATATAAAAAAAGTAAAATAAAAAGAGGTGACTAAAATGAAATTTTATATTTGTAAACATTGTAAAAAAATAGTAGCAATGGTAAATGAAGTATCAACGGATACCATTTGTTGTAATGAAGTTATGGAAGAACTTGTTCCAGGCGCAGTAGAAGCTGCTCATGAAAAGCATATCCCAGTAGTGGAAGTAAAAGAAAATAAAGTATATGTAACAGTGGGATCTGTTGCTCACCCTATGCAAGATGTGCACTATATCGAATGGATTATTGCAGAAACTGATAAAGGTGCAAAAAGAAGAAAATTATTACCTGGAGAATCTCCAGAAGCTACCTTTACGCTAGAAGCAGATGAAACCCTATTACATGTATATGCTTATTGCAATTTACATGGATTGTGGGTGAAATAATGGTAGAAGTACATATCACAGGGGGAGAAATTTCTAAAGAAGAACAACAAGCCTATATCGATAGAGGCCTAAAAAAGTATGGGAATCATCTAGAAGCCATCGACATTGAGGTAGATGGTGAATATGTCAATCTACATTATCATACTAGTCCAATTCCTTTTCAGCGCATTCGAAGAATTACAGGGTATTTAGTAGGTACATTAGACCGGTTCAACGATGCCAAAAGAGATGAAGTGGAAAATCGAGTAAAACATACGACAAGTTGCAAATAATACATAGTATGAACAAAGATACCTAAAAAGTATCTTTGTTTTTGTTTAGAAAACATTCATCTATTTTTCATTCTTTTTACACAGCAATAAAATGGGGAAAAAATAACCATATTTCTTTAGACTCAAAAGATTGACATCTATGTTTCATTTTAGTATAATATAAAAAAATAGAAGGAGGCATCTATGAGAAAAAGTCTATATGTAGTATTGTTGATGATATGTTCAATTGGTCTAGTTATGCTTACTGGTTGTGGCAAAAAATATACAGTAACTTACGAAGCAAACGGGGGAAAATTTTCAGATGGGTCAACCACATTTACCCAGGAATATAAAAAAGGGGAAAGTCTAGTTTTGAGCGAAGGACCCACTAAAGAATCTTTTGTATTTGCGGGATGGATGCTAGATGGCACAATTTGCAAAGAAAATACGAAAGTAGAAAAAGATATGCATTTAGTAGCAAAATGGGTACCTGAGGTATGCTATGTTACATATAAAGTCAATGGAGAAGTATATCATACGCAATCATTTTCGTATGAAGAGTCTATTCAATTTCCAGATGTTAATGTTTCTGGTTATACGCTAGTTAGATGGGTCAAGGAAAATACAGAAGAAGAGATAAAAGTAGGTGATGTAGTTACAGAAGATATGGTGCTTGTTGCAGACCTTCAAGAAGTAGCTTACAAAATCACATATCGTACTATGGCAGGAACATTTTCAGATGGTACAAGTGAAAAGGTTATTTATGTTAAAGCGGATGCACCTTTTTCATATGGAGAAATACCTACTGCGGGTGAGCGTTTATTCAATGGTTGGTATGATTATGCAAATGATACTTATATCGAAGAGGGCATGAAGGTGAATCAAGATATGGTTGTTATTGCTAAATATCGTAGGCCAGGAGAATTGCGTGAACTTCATTTTGTAATCAATGGTGGTGTAATGGATCAACCAGAAAATGATTCGTATTATGAAGGAATTATTAAACCACTTCCAACTCCTACTAAAGAAGGATTTGAATTTTTAGGTTGGTATACAGATGATGCTTTTACAACAGATCCTATTCGAGTTCAAAATGGAGATATAAAAGGGAATCAAACCTATTATGCCAAATGGAATCTAATAGATAAAAATTATGTTCATGTCATTTTAAATGAAATTGTGCCTGATCAAACTTATGATGATTTAGAACTTCCTATGGAATATCAAGGTACAAAATTGTATTGGAATAGTTCTGATTTTAGTATCATTGATGCAAAGGGAAATATATATCAATCTCATCAAAATAAAACGGCAACCCTAACAGTAGAAATTACATTTCAGGATGAAATTTTTCCATTATCTAAAGAAATTACAATTGAGGCTATTCATTTTGATGATGTAGATAATCCTGTAGCAGGTTATTTTTATACAATTAATATTGCAACTAAAACAGAAGCAGTGCTTGAAAATTTAGATATTGCTTATTATGCATTTGTCAAAGTAGATGCAACAGGTAGAGTATCTGTAGAAGGGGTAACGGGTTTTAATAACTTTGTAAGTGATGCAAAGGAACTTAGAAAACGAGGTATTCGAATGGTTTTATCGGTTGCTGGAGGAGCAGATAATTTTAGTGAAGCATGTAGAAGAGTAGGTCCAAGTAAAGTGGCTGATAATATCCTTGATTATGTAAAACAACACAATTTAGACGGTGTAGATATAGACTGGGAATTTCCATCTACTGGTGAAGATCAAATCAATATGAATTTACTTTGTCAAAGTCTAAGATTGAAATTAAATGCAATGACTGGTGAAAACTGTACACCATATCTACTCACTGCAGCCATTCCATCTCATGCATCTTATTCTAAATTTGACTTAAAAACATTAAATCAATATTTAGATTATGTAAATATGATGTCTTATGATATGAATGCGGCAGGAAAAACAACCCATCTTTGCCCGTTATTCAAAGCATTTAATGATGGCAATGTAGGATATGGTATTGATGATGGTATTGAAAAATTTACAAAAGCAGGTCTAGATCCAAATAAAATTATTATTGGTGGTGCCTTTTACGGAAAAGCCTATAAAGTAATTGGAACCGCCCAAAATCCAAGTAAGTACCCTGGACTTGGTGCATCTGCAGAACTTATTCACTTGCAATACCAATCAGGAACCGTAACATATAAATGGATTGCTAGCAATATTTTAAATGATAGTTCTTATATACGCTATTATGATACTGCTGCTCAAGTTCCTTATTTATATAGTGAATCTAAAGCCATTTTTATTACATATGAAGATGAAGAGTCTTTAATTGCCAAAACCGATTATGCCTTCCAAAATGGAATGGGTATAATGTTTTGGGAATATGGATACGACTATGATAATATCTTAACAGATGCAATTTGTAATCGTATGGCATATCTTGAATCAAGAGGTTAATAGAATACAAATATTCAAGTCAAATAAAATATGATTATTGATTTATGTAAAAGAACTATCCCTAGAAATAGGATAGTTCTTTTTTGTATAAATAAAAATAGGAAAAAATCAAATAGTAATATTGGAGAATATAATTATGAATAAGATGCTTTTTCTTTACAATTGAAAAAAAGTATCTATTTAACTCTTGTCAAAAGTATATTATTTGCGATAATTTTAAAAATGCAATACAATATATAATATAGTATATAGTATATAGTATCGAATGAATGGATAATTATTTAAGAAAATGGGGTGCATTTATATGCCAAAAAAATGGATACATTTCCGACATAAAGTAGTGATTCAACTTGCGAAAATCATTATGGGACCATATTTGCGTTTAAAGTATGGGTATCATTATCAAAAGTATAAAGGGCATAATCGACCTTGTTTGATTCTATATAATCATCAAACAGTGATGGACCAATTTTTCGTTGGACTCATTTGTAATCATAAAACCTATTATGTAATGAGTGATGATTTAGCGTCGATTCCTTTTGTATCACGTGTACTATCTTTTTTAGTCCACCCCATTCCCTATAAGAAGTCTTCTACTGATTTTTCTATTTTAAAGAATTGTAAGAAAGTAGCAAATGAAGGGGGATCCATTGCTATAGCAGCAGAGGGGAATCGTACCTTTAGTGGGAAGACGGAATATATTAAACCTTCTACTGCAAAAATGGTTCAGTTTTTGAAACTACCACTAGTATTTATCCATATTGAGGGAGGATTTGGTGTGCATCCAAGATTTGCAGACAAACCAAGAAAGGGAAAGTGTCAAGGATATGTATACCAAGTATATGAGTATGAAGATTACAAAGAAATGTCAGTAGATGAATTGAATCAATTGATTCAGCATAATTTATATGTAGACGAATCGAGACGCAATCAAAGATATAAGTCAAAACATAGTGCAGAGTATTTAGAACGTGTGATTTATCGATGTCCCACTTGTGGTATAACACATTTTCTTTCTCACCGAGATCGACTGATTTGTACAACATGTCATACTCATTGGATTTATAATGAATATAATCATTTTGAAGGAGTAGAAGAGGTTTCTCCATTTGAAACACTCAATGACTGGTATGAATATCAAAAAACGAGTTTATACCAAATGCAATTGTTACAGTATAATGTAAATCAAGTTTTGTCTGAGGATAGGGTTTCTTTGTATGCTTATATACCTAGAAAGAAGAAGCAACTATTAATGAAAAATGTGAAAATAGAAATCTACCCTAATCGGTGGAAGCTGATAGATACGTCTTGTACTGAATATGTATTTTTCTTTGATGATATAGTTTCTGCTGGGGTATTTGGACGCAATAAAATTAGTTTTTTTACTAAGGATGATGCCTATCAAATGAAATCTGATATTCATTTTAATGCGATTAAATATGTACAATTGTTGTATAAATATAAGATTGAAAAAGGAGAAAATATAGATGACAAATTTTTGGGATTATAATATATGGTCGTTTCTTTTGCTCATAGCAGTATTGTTATTTAGTATGATACTTGCACATATATTGAAACGCAATTTGCCTTTTTTAAGACATTCACTTATTCCTGCTTCCGTATTGGGTGGTTTAATTATTTTAATCATTACAACTATCTATAAAGCCATTACAAAAGAATCGCTTTTTGAATTGGCCATATTTTCAATTGCTAGTGATAGTGGCAACGTAATGAGTGGTAGCGCCATTTTAGAAACCATTACATATCATTGTTTGGCTATTGGGTTTATTGCTATGGCTCTAAGACACAATAAAAAGGAAAAATCTAAACAACGAACAAAAGAAATATTCAATACAGGTGTGACAACAGTATCGACATATCTTATTCAGGCTTTAATTGGTCTTACATTGACGTTATGTTTAGCACCCAAAATGAGTGGATTGATTGAAGCATCAGGTATTATTTTGGCTTTAGGATATGGTCAAGGAACGGGTCAAGCTTTAAACTATGGTAGAATATACGAAAACACCTATGGTTTTGTAGGAGGAGCTAACTTTGGTTTAACGATTGCAGCTTTAGGATTTTTATCGGCAAGTTTAGGAGGAGTTATTTATCTAAATTATTTAAGAAGAAAAAAGAAACTAAAAATAAAAAATGTAGATGAGGCAGAAGCATTAACATTAGAAGATGTACAAGAAAAAAACGAAATACCGGTAAATGGATCGATTGATAAATTTACTATTCAACTAGCAATAGTGGTTTGTATATACGCAGTATCATATTTTATTATGCATGGATTGGGTAGCATTGTTGGAGAGGGATTAAAAGCTACTATATATGGATTTAACTTTTTAATTGGAACGTTGATTGCGGTATTGTTCAAAATAATCTTACAAGGATTCAAAAAGAAAAAGATTGTTAAAAGAGAATATATCAATAATTTTATGATGAATAGAATAGGTGGCGTTGCCTTTGATATTATGATTGTAGCAGGTATTGCAGCAATAGACTTAGAAGTGATTAGGCAATACTGGATATTGGTTATTATTATGGGGTTGTTAGGTGCAGTCATTACCTTTATATATATTAAATGGGTTAGCAAAACACTTTTCCCACAATATCAATATGAACAATTTTTTGCCATGTATGGTATGCTTACTGGTACCGCAAGTACTGGTATAATTTTACTTCGTGAAATTGATCCCAACTTTGAAACTCCTGTATCAGACAATTTGGTCTATCAAAATTTACCAGCCATTATTTTTGGACTTCCCATTATGTTTTTAGCAAGTTACGCACCAGAAAGTAGAAGGGCTACTTGGATTTGTTTTGGCATTATTGTAGTTTTATTGATTCTATTGCTTATTATTTTATTTAGGGAACAAATTTTTAAGAAAAAGCAAAAGTCAAAGCACAAGTAAAAAATTATAAAAAATACGAAAACCACTACTAGAGTGTTTTTCGTATTTTTATTTTTTATATCTCATATTAACCCTATTATAAATCAAAAGATGCTTGAAAAAATCAAGCATCTTTTATAAAAATAAAGCAATAATTACCGTAGCAATTCCACTCGTTACAATGGCAACAGATGAAATCGCTCCAGCTCTAGCACTCATTTCTACTGCTTTTGATGTGCCTACTGCATGTGATGTACCACCAAGTGACATGCCCACTGCAGGAGAACGTTTAATATGTAATAGTTTTAAAATGATTGGACCAAGTAATGCACCTAAAATCCCAGTAAGGATAACCGCAGATACAGTAATTCCTTTAATACCACCTAATTTTTCTGATACTTCTAAGGCAATTGGTGTGGTTACTGATTTTGGAACAAATGACATAATGATATTTTCATCTAATTCGAGTAAATGTCCAAATAGAAGTACACTACCAATAGAAACCCCAGCACCTACTATTGTACCTACTAAAATAGGAAGCCAGTAATGTTTGACAATTTGAATGCGATTAAACACGGGAATAGCTAGACAAACTGTTAGCGGAGACAAGAAATAACCAATCATAGAGAGGCTTTCTGTATATTGCTCTACAGGAAATGAAGTGATGACCAAATAGAGGATAATGCAAACAGTAGTAAGAAGCAAAGGATTACAAAAGGGAGATTTGACCTTTTTATAGATATACGTAAAAAAGGCATATAATCCAAAAGTGAAAAAAATATAAAATAGGGGACTATTGAAGATATTACTCATGACCATGCCCCTTTTCTTCATGAATTTTTTCTTGAATCAATAAGGTTATATGTACAGATAATGCGATTGCTGTAAACGTTGTAAAAAAACAAATAATACAAAGCAAAAGCATTTTCCACAAATTGGGTTTGATAATATCAAAATAACTCATAACAGATACAGCAGCAGGAACAAAGAAAAATCCCATATTGTCTACAAAAAATGTGCCTACTTCCGCAATCCATTCAAAATGAATGATTTTTAAATATAATAATATAAATAAAATAATCATTCCAATTAAAGAGCCAGGAAAGAAAAATCCTGGAATCAGTTTGGAAAGCCCAAAAGAAATACACTCACCAATGAGGCAAAATCCTGTAATTAAGGCTATTTGTTTAAAAATTTTCATATGTTATAATTCACCTCTTATCGTGTAGTATTGTAGCACAAAATAGAAAAAGAGTAGAAGAGATTACATATGAAAATGCTTACCATTTTTTAGAAAAAATCTTGATCACAAAGAGAGAGAAGTACTTGGGATGGATGATAAAATAACCAAGAAAAATTGATAGTTGAGTGGGCAATTGTATCAAAAAAATTAGAAGATAAAGTAGGAAAAAAGTCAATTATATTCATACATCCTACACATATATCACATAATAAAAATAAAATCAGTCCTATAGAAAGGAATTTATTTTTTGCTCTTAGACTTAAAATGACATTCCACAACAATTGAATTATGTAAAATATAACCAAACAAATTAAAAGTCGGTTTGGACAATCTAAAAAGAAGTACAGTATACATAAAGGAACAACTATTCCTAATCGCCAATCAATTTGTCTTTTCCAGTTTCTTTTATCATATAATGTGTAAAGGATATATATAAAATACGTAAATTGTACCAATATAAACGAAAGAAGAGCCCATTCATAATCATTATCAAGCCATAATAGAATGGTGTCGGATATGACAGTAAAGAAAAAGGCTATACACAACAAAAATGAGGAAACCTTTTTTTCTATACATAAAAAGAAAAACACCATCAAAAAACAACTGACAATAACACTATAGTCTATCGCAATTTCTACATCATAGGGAAAAACGTGCACTACATAAATCAGAAGGTATAAGATAATATGAATTCCTAAGT
>JAMPAL010000018.1 GCA_023667245.1 Anaeroplasma bactoclasticum | reverse complement strand
AAAATCCTAATAATTCTGATATAGTGACAAATGTATATCCTTCCACTTTTAAATCTTTTACAAGTTGGATAATAGCTTTTTGATTACAATGCTTGAAATCATGAAAGAGCATAATTCCATTTTCTTTTACTTGCTTTTTCATCCGTTCGATAATCCACTGACTATCATAGCATTGCCAGTCTAGTGAATCAGCTGTCCACAAGATGCTACGAAGTGATGTACTATGAAGTACTTCTTTATGAACCGATCCGTAAGGAAAGCGAAACAACCTTGGATATTTATGAATCGTCTCATATACAATTTGTTGCGTCTTTTCTATCTCTAAGATGGCATCATCTAACGTTAATTTTTTGAAATCAGGATGATTATAGGAATGATTGCCAATTTCATGGCCATGCGAAGCAATATATTTTAATTCACTAGGATACCGTTCAACATTTCCGCCTAAAACAAAAAAGGTAGCTACAATGTCTAATTCATCCAATAAATCCACCAATTCTTTTGACCAAGCACTAGGACCATCATCAAACGTAATGGCAATGGGTTTTATAAGTGCTGGAGATCTTTCTTCCTCTTTTTCCAACCAGCTTTCCTCATAAGGAAAAATGAGTTCTTCCCTTTCACCCTGAGTTAGCAATGGTGACAAATATACATGAAAGCCATCTGATTGAATACTCGTTTGAATCAATCCCATATCGTGACTATCAAACGTAGATTGATACTTAAAACTAGCCTCTAATGCGTTTTTTAATTGTGTAGAATTGATTTGAACAGGTTGTTTACTTTTTAAATCAAAATGATAGGTTTTTAGCATTTCTATATTTGGAGCATAAAAATGGACCAAATAGCTTACTATTTTTTCATTCCAATAGGATTCACAGTTGAGATGAATCGGTGTATTATGATTTTCACTTATCTTTTGATAAGTCTCTTGTATTTTCAAAAACAATTGTGTATCAATTTGATTATCAACACTCGAATATCTCATTTGCTGTGTTTCGTCAAAATAGAATTCCTTTATCATTGCCATTTGCGTTTGTCCACCTATTGGCTTTTTTTGACAAGAACAAAGCATAATGGCCATCATCACCAATAAACATATTATTTTTTTCATATGTTTAGTATTTCACATTGATAAAAAAATATGCTTATATTCCTTTTTTTATTAATTCTATTTTAGACAATCAAATATTATAATACGTTTTTTACTAATAGTCATAAAAAAGAATAGAAATAAGGATTATGTACTGATCGCATATCATATTCCTTATTTCTATTATCCTTGATTTTCCTATCCTCTAATTTATTTGAAGAAAAGCTCCCCATTTTTCAGACATCGCTCTTTCTTCAATTTCATAATTACCAGTATAATTGTGTAAGTATGTAATCATCTTATTAAGCAAAAAACAATTATTTTGACTTTCTAATTCAATTACAATCAATCCAATCCTCTACTCCATTTTCTCAGCCATACTAGCATAACGCTTTATTGTAAAATACTCAGTTATGAAAATATCGACTAGAAGGAAATCTAGTCGATACTTTTGCATAGATTTGTGCATAAACAAACCATATCATCTTCTTTACTCGTCTTTCAAAGAGCGCATCATCAATTCATTTACCGCTTCTTGTACACCTTGTTTTTCATAAATAACACGATATACAGCATCAATAATAGGTGTTTCAAGACCCAGTGCTTTCGACTTCAAATAAACAGCTTCTGCAGTCCTTGCCCCTTCTACTACCATTGACATGGAAGCAATGGTCTCATTCAAATTCTTCCCTTGAGCCAGTTTCACTCCAGCTTGAAAATTACGCGAATGTTGTGAAGTAGTGGTAACCACTAAATCGCCAATGCCCGTTAAGCCATATAGTGTTTCCTCTTTTGCACCTAAAGCAACTACAATGCGCTTCATCTCAACAAGTGCTCTTGCGATGAGACCAGCCCTTGCATTATCGCCAAGACCAAGTCCCTCTAACATTCCTGATGCAATAGCATATACATTTTTGATTGATCCACAAAGCTCAGATCCAATCAAATCATTTCCTGTATATACCCTAAAATATGTATGATTGTTAAATAAATGTTGTACTTTTATAGCGTCAGATCGATTCGTACTTACAGCACAAATCGTTGTTAGCATTTGCCGTATAACTTCCTCCGCATGAGATGGTCCTGTAAGAGCAACAAAACCTTGAATATATATTTCATCAATCACTTCATATAACACTTCAGACACTCGGAGAAATGTTTTGGGCTCTAAGGCTTTTGAAGTGTTAACAAACAATTTTGCGGAGGTTAGATGTTTATTCATTTGACCAAGAACTTCTCGCAAAACTTTGGTTGGAACAGCTAAAATTACAATCTGTGCGAAGTCCAATGCCTCTTTCATCACATTTGTAGCTTTCACCCGCTCAGGCAAGCGACCAATGGGTAATTTTTTTAAATTTGTGTGATATTGATTGATTTCATCAATAACCTCACAATCCGTATCATAAAGTAAGACATCATGTTGATTATCACCTAATATTCTTGCTAGGGCACTTCCCCAACTTCCAGCGCCAATCACTGAAATCTTTTCCATTCGTTTTCCTTCTTCCTTAATATAATTTTAATCGGTGTTCCTTCTAATAGAAAAGCCTCTCGCATACGATTTTCAATATAACGTTGATAAGAAAAGTGCATATAACTTGGATCATTTACAAATAGTACCATTGTTGGTGGTGCAGTTTCGACTTGTGAACCATAATATATCCGAATACGATCGCCATTAAATATAGGCGCTTGATTCATTATAGATGCATCTAGCAAAATATCATTCATTACATTGGTTGCAATGCGTCTATTGTAATTTTCATATACTATACCAATTTGCTCAAATAAGGTATGGATACGTTGATTCTTAAGTGCTGATACAAATACAATGGGTGCATAACTTAAAAATAAGAAATGACTCCTAATTTTTTCTGTGTATGCTTTCATTGATTTTTCATCTTTTTCAACTGCATCCCATTTATTGACTACAATAATAACAGCTTTGTTGTATTCAGAAGCATACCCTGCAATGCGCTTATCTTGCTCTTCAATATCTTTCGTTCCATCCAATACAACCAAAACAATGCTTGAACGCTCAATGGCTTTTAGTGCTCTCAATACACTATACTTTTCGGCATTTTCGTATATTTTTCCTTGCTTTCTGATACCAGCGGTATCTATAACCACATAATCTTTACCATCTTTGGTGAATTTGGAGTCAATGGCATCACGAGTAGTACCTGCAATATCACTAACAATGACACGTTCTGTTCCGAGTATAGCGTTCGTTAGCGAACTCTTCCCTACATTAGGTTGACCAATGATACAAAATTCAATGGTATCTTCATATTTTTTGATTTTTTTTTCGGGCAAGAGACGAACAATACAATCTAGCATATCCCCAATGCCTATACCATGCAATGCACTTACAGCAAACACTTCTTCTGCGCCTAAATTATAAAATTCATAGATATTATCCATGAATTTTACATCGTCTATTTTATTTGCGGCAACAATTATCGGCTTCTTGCTTCTATGTAAAATGCGCATTACGTCTTCATCACCATTCGTAATACCAACCCTACCATCAGTAACCAGAAGAATTAAATCGGCTTCATCAATAGCAAGTTCTGCTTGTGCTTTGATTTCTTCCATAAAAGGAACTTGCTTGAGCTCAATTCCTCCTGTATCAATCAAAGAAAATTCCTGATCTAACCATTCACATTGGGTATATAAACGGTCTCTTGTAATCCCACTCGCATCATCTGTAATGGCTAACTTTTCACCTGAAAGTCGGTTAAATAAACTTGATTTACCAACGTTCGGACGCCCAATAATTGCTACAGTACCACGTTTCATACAAATTAATCTTCGTCCTTATCAAAACGAATGTCACCTAGTAAATCACCGATTGTGCTTGTTGGTGTTTCTCTATCTTGTTGTTCAATATATTTGTCAAAAGTAGCCCTTTCTTTTGCCACTTCAACGGCTTTTGCACTAACACGCAATTTTGCAACAGATGAATCACACTCTTGAACCATGACTTCAATTGTACTACCGATAGGGAATACTTCATCAACTTTTGAAATTCGTTTTAAACTAGTCACTTCGTTAATAGGTAAGAAACCTTGAACATTTTTATAATTAACAAGCGCACCATGTTCATTTGTGCTAGCTACTACAACCGAAATTTTTTCGCCTCTACGTAGTTTAATATCTGCCCAAGTATTTTCTAGCGTTACTTTATGAGAGAGACTAACTCGTTTTTTCTCATCATCTATATTCATTACTTGTACTTTTAAAGTTGATCCTTCTTGTACATTATCTTCAATTTTAACATTGCTAAACCAAGAATATTCTCCTCTTGGCATTAATCCAGCATATTCAGATGTTAAAGTAATCAATACACCTGCAGGAATAATTTTTTGTACTGTTCCTTCAAATACATCACCAATATGATATTGTTCTTTCAAAACATCCCATGGATGTGGAACAAGCGCCTTCATTGATAAAGAAATTTTATTTCCATTGATTCCAATTACTTTTACATTGACTTTGTCACCCACTTTTAAACGATTGGCAACATTTCTAACTGGTTTATGATCAATTTCTGATTGATGTAATAAGCCACTAACTTCACCAAGGTTAACAATTGCTCCATATGGAAGTACATTGACAACTTCACCAGTTATTTCCATTCCTTCTGAAATCGCCGCATATGCTGCTTCTTTAGCAAGACGATACTGCTTTTTCATCGCCATAACGTTAGATACAGTGACTTGGAAACGATCCTTATTGACATAAATAACCATTACATCTAATACTTGACCCTTTAGCGTCTTTAATGCATCTTCTTTTAAATCAATGAATTTTGCTGGTAAGAATAATTTAAATCCTTTATAATCCATATCTGCACCAGCTGCAGTAATACGAGTTACCTTTGCTTTGATGATTTCATCCTTTTCTTTGATTTCTTCAAAAATGCTTAATTTTGCTTTTTCATCTTCTAGTTTGGTAGATAGAATATAAAGTGGTTCGCCAGTTTTGCGATCCTTACCTACAGTTTTTATACTTGCTTCAAATTCTTCACCTTCATGATATAGATTGTAAAGTTTTTGACCTTCTGTATAATCCTTTAAATCATTGCTGTAGATAACGCCTTTCTCTTCTTCTCCTAAAATTAAATAGATTGCATCCTTGGTCACATTGATAATGCATCCTCTAACGTTTTGTCCCTCAGTGTAAGTACCTTTACTCATTTTGTTTTTCCTCTCAATCACTAAATTTATAATCCGACTAACTACTTCATCAATTGATAAATCGGTACTATCAATGACTATAGCATCCTCTGCACAACGAAGAGGGCTATGCTTACGTGTGGAATCTTTCCAATCACGAAGTTCAATCTCTTGGATGGTCTGTTCAAGGGTCAAATGTATTCCCTTTTCAGCACGCTCCATCATCCTTCTTCTCGCACGGCATTCAACCCGAGCGTCCAAATAGATTTTTAATGAGGCATCTTTTAATACAACAGTTCCAATATCACGACCATCCATAATACAATTCTTTGCATTGCTGATTTTACGTTGATAATCAACAAGATAATCTCTGACAACTTCTATTTTAGAAGGTGTAGAAACTTGATTGGTGACCTCGACACTACGAATAGCATCACTTACATCTTCACCATCCATAATAAAACGGCCATTGCAAATATCAAGTTCAGTATTTGCTAAGAACCCATAAGCATCAGGGTTTTCCATGTCAATTCCTAGACGAATCGCCTTCAAAGTAATTGCTCGATACATTGCTCCAGTATCGATATATTCGAAGTTCAATTCTTTTGCAATTATTTTCGAAATAGTAGATTTTCCTGATCCAGCGGGTCCATCAATGGCAAT
This sequence comes from Anaeroplasma bactoclasticum, assembly GCA_023667245.1. Lineage (GTDB taxonomy): Bacteria > Bacillota_I > Bacilli_A > ML615J-28 > CAG-313 > CAG-313. Next base: position 22,411 of record JAMPAL010000018.1, on the reverse strand, counting down.
TTTAAACATGTTCTTCACCTCACTTGACACATTATACCATATTTCGTTTTTTATTTGCCTTATAATGATAAATAATTTTTAGAGTTCTAAGTCCATATCATTTCGACAAATCACAATTTCATATGGCTTGCCATTTTCAGCAGATACAAACTTCTTACCATTATCCGCAATAGCCGTTCTTAGTATAGTGTAATCAATTTCAATAAATCCTTTTTCGCAGAATACATAACTAGCCAAATCACTATTAGCATTCTTTGCATGAATCACTTCTAAATCAATAGCCTCATGCATGTTGGAGCGAACTGTCTTTAAATACATTTTACCTACATTATTCTTCTTTCCTTTGTTAATTTCCTCAGGTCTCATTCGTTTGATATTTCCGCGATTCGTCAAAATTAACACAATATCTTTTTCACTTACGTATTTTGCCCCAACGACATAATCATTCGGCCGATTCTTTAATTCAATTGATTTAACACCAAAGGAAGCAGGCTCAATTACACTCACCTCAGATGCATCATATCGATTCATAAAACCATCTTTGGTTGCAATGACCACTTCATACTGACTTCCTTTTGCAACGTCAGCACTTACTACGGCATCATCATCCTTTAATTTGGTTGCTTTTAATGCCTTAGAATATCTAGTTACATATAAACTAGAAAGTTGAATCCGTTTAATCAAGCCTGATTTAGTAGCAAGGAGAACATATTTCTCTTCATTAAAGTCAGATACAGGGAATGAAAAAATAACTTTTTCATTGGTTTCCATTCCTATCAATGTACTTACATGGATACCTTGATCTTTATGTTTGGATTCAGGTATTTTATGAATAGGCAAGAAGACATAATTCCCTCGGTCAGTAAACTGAATCAATGTATCAGTTGTTGATACTTCATAAATGTCACTGATAACATCGCCATCTTTTAATTTAGTGGGCTCATTTGTACCAAAGAAAGCCTTCTTACTCAAACGTTTTAAATAACCATCGTGTGTAATCATCAAAATCACATCTTCCTTGGCTATAAATTCTTCTGTTTTTACTTCAACTTCAGTAATTTCGTGTTGTACTTGGGTTTTTCTTGGTCGATCAATGGCTTGTTTGACTCTTACTAACTCATTGACAATGACTTTGATTAAAGCGGTTTCACTTGATAAAATGTGTCGTAATTTTTTAATCTCCTGCTCTAATTCCTTTTGTTCTGTCTTCAAAGCAAAAATGTCTGTATTGGTTAACCGATAAAGTTGCAACATAACAATCGCTTCTGCCTGTATCTCAGTAAATCCATATTTTGAAATAATATTTTCTTTTGCATCTGTTTTATTCTTAGAATTTCTAATCGTTGCGATTACAGCATCTAAAATAGAAACCATAGAGATTAATCCTTGTACAACCTCAGAACGTTTTAAATCCTTTTCCAATTCAAAATTACATTTGTTAGTTATAACTTCTTTTTGATGAGCGATATATGCATCCAAAATATCTGCAAGTCCCATTTGCATAGGTCTACCTTGAGATATAGCTACCATATTGAAATTATAACTGGTTTGCAAATCGGTTTGTTTGAGCAAAAAACTCAAAATAGTTTCAGGATTGACATCACGCCGAATATCAATTACGATTCGTTGACCTTGTCTACTTGATTCATCTCGAATCATTTTAACACCATCAACACCTTTTGCCTGTAAGACATCACTCATTTTACGCAAAAGGACTGCCTTATTGACATCAAAGGGAATTTCAGTCACAATAATCCTTGGTTCTACTTTTGTCGTATCAATTTCATATTTAGAAGTTACAATGACTTTTCCTCTTCCTGTTTCATACGCATCTTTTAACCCATCTATTCCTTGTACAATTGCACCCGTTGGAAAATCTGGTCCTTGCACAAACTGCATCAATTCGGCAGTTGTACAGTTAGGATGTTCAATCCGATAAATAGTAGCATCTATCACCTCGCCAGGATTGTGTGGAGGAATCTCAGTTGCATATCCTGCTGAAATTCCACTCGCACCATTGACCAATACATTTGGAAACTTTGAAGGTAGAACAATAGGTTCTAATTCCTCATCATCAAAATTTGGTACAAACCCAACCGTATGCTTGTGTATATCTTCTAGCATCAATTCCGAAAATTTGCTCATGCGCGCTTCTGTATAACGCATGGCTGCAGCAGGGTCACCATCAATACTACCATTATTACCATGCATATCCACAAGTGGTAACAAGATTTTAAATTCTTGACTCATACGCACCATTGCATCATATACAGCAGTATCACCATGTGGATGATACTTACCAATAACATCTCCTACAATACGTGCTGACTTTTTAAAAGGTTTATTAGATGTTAATCCGAGTTTAAACATAGCAAACAAAATCCGACGCTGTACAGGTTTTAATCCATCACGCACATCAGGTAAGGCTCTATCTTGAATAATATATTTAGAATATCGACCAAATCGATCTCCCATAATGTTTTCAAAATTTTCAGTCACATATGTTTCAACAAATTTTTCGACTTTTTTTGATGTACTACTCATCTTCATTCACATCCTCTAACACAAAGTTATCATCCGCATCAAATACAACGTTGTTCTCAATCCATTCTCTTCTCGGTTCAACGTCATCACCCATTAAAATATTCATTTTATTTTCAGCAGCACCCTCTTCACCGATGAGCACTTGAATCAGTGTTCTTCTTTCTGGATCCATTGTGGTTTCCCACAACTGCTGATCGTTCATTTCCCCTAGTCCTTTATACCGTTGAATTTGAACATTCTTCTTTTGAATTTTTTCACGCAATTCCTCATCTGTCCAAGCATATTCAACTACATTTTTATACGTAATCTTATAAAGTGGTGGTGTGGCAATATATACCATTCCATTTTCTACTAGTGGTTTCATATATCGATAAAAGAAAGTCAGTAACAAAATCTGAATATGTGCACCATCTGTATCGGCATCGGTCATAATAATAACTTTACTATAGTTTGATTTAGACACATCAAATTCTCTACCAAATCCACCACCTATTGCATTGATAATAGACATAATTTCTTCATTTTTCAATACTTCCTCTAGTTTTGCCTTTGCTGTATTGATAACTTTACCACGTAGTGGCAAAATTGCTTGAAATGTACGATCTCTGCCTTGTTTTGCGGTACCCCCAGCAGAATCACCTTCGACTAAAAACAATTCATTTTTGCTTGGATTTTTATATTGTGCTGGTGTCAGTTTACCAATTAAATTCGCTGGCTTAGAAGTTTTTTGCTTGACCATTCGAATTTCATCACGCGCTTTTTTAGCTGCTTCTCTCGCTTTAGATGCCCGAATTGCCTTACCAATCAAATTAGATGAGATTTGCCCATTTTCCGCAAGATACGACTTCATTTGATCATATACAACTTGTTCAACAGCAGGTTTAGCCTCAGGTGTGCCTAGCTTATTCTTCGTTTGACCTTCGAATTGTAACAAATCTTCTGGTACACGAATTGAAATAATAGCAGTTAATCCTTCCCGAATATCTGCACCATCTAAATTGAGATCCTTATCCTTTAAAGCACCGATTAACCGTGCATGATCATTAAAGGCCCTCGTAATGGCAGACTTAAAACCAATTTCATGTGTGCCTCCATCTCTTGTACGGATATTATTTACAAACGATAAAATGTTTTCATTATATGTTTTCTCACAGTACATCAATGCTACTTCAATATTGATTTTCGATAAATTGCCACTGAGAAAAACAGGATCATATAATGCATCTTTTCCAGCACACAAACTCTTAATAAATTCAACAATTCCATTTTCATAATGGAAACTATCACTTTTATTGGTTCTTAAGTCATTTAAATCAATTCTTAGCCCTTTTATCAAATATGCTGATTCTTTTAATCGTTGTGCTATAGTCTTATATTCAAAAATGGTTGATGAAAAAATCTTTGGATCAGGTTTAAAATGAATAGCAGAACCTGTTCTTTTTGTATCTCCTAAGTTTCTTGGTTTATCAATAATTTTTCCACCATTTCGATAAGTTTGATTGTAAATTTTCCCATCACGATGTATTGTTACGGTTAGCCATTCACTTAGTGCATTCACAACTGATGAACCTACACCATGAAGTCCTCCAGATACTTTGTATCCTCCTTCTGCATCAAACTTTCCCCCTGCATGTAAGGTGTTGAAAATAACCTCAGGAGTAGGACGTTTTTCTACTTTATGTATACCAGTAGGAATTCCTCGACCATTATCAATAACTTCTACACTATTGTCTTTATGTATGTTCACAATGATTTGTGAACCATATCCAGATAATGCTTCATCAATTGCATTGTCGACAATTTCCCATACCAAGTGATGCAACCCTCTTGCATCCGTTGATCCAATATACATACCAGGTCGTTTGCGAACTGCTTCTAGCCCTTGCAATACCTGAATCGAATCTTCATTGTATACATTAGCTGCTTTCGCCATATTTTTTCACTCCCTTTTACAATTTTTTTCAATCATTATTTCAATTATAACATAACGTCTTTTTTTTTGCAAGAAAAATAGTTAAAAAATGTAACTAAACCATAGATAAATCGATAATTTGACATTTTTCGATATTTCTTTTTTGCAAAAAAAATGAATATCATTTGAAAAAAAAATGAGATGATAGTATAATGAAATCAATATAAAAAGGAGGATATAATATGGGGATACTTTGTCCAATTTTAATGATGCTTGCCTCTTACTTAATCGGCTCCATTCCTTTTGGCTATCTGATTGGTAAATGGCGAGGTATAGATATTCGAAACAAAGGGAGCCATAATATTGGAGCAACCAATGCCCTTCGAACACTAGGAACCAAATGGGGATTCTTAGTCTACTTGTTAGATGCTTTAAAGGGTGCTTGTTTCGTTTTGATCACTAAATATGCGTTTGACTATCGTGATCCTTTTTTCGTATTACAAATTCATCCACTCGTTTATGGCATGTTAGCCATTTTAGGTCATCTTTTTCCCGTCTATTTGAAATTCAAAGGAGGAAAGGGCATTTCTTGTTTAAGTGGAGTAATCATTGCTTATAGTTGGCCTTTGGCACTTTTTTCCTTTGTTGTATTTGTCATTGTAGTCACTACAACACGATATGTATCTTTGGCTTCCATCATTACAAGCATTAGTTTAATTGTCGGCTATTTTATTCTCGACCCACTTATTCCAGGATTTCATGATACTTTTTTCCTTGCCACATTGTTTATAGCAAATGGTCTTGTCATATTTAAACATCGTTCAAATATTGTTCGATTGATTCAGGGTAATGAGAATAAAATTTCTTTTCATAAAAAACAATAACCACTTCAAGATGTAAAAAACACCTTTTAGATAAGACTAAAAGGTGTTTTATTATTTTCTTATTTATATTGATTCATTGAATTCATGACTCTTGTAATGTCTTTTTCTGAAGGTTTTCTACCCATTTGCATGAACATTGCACGAATCATATCACGATTGATAGGAGGGTTATCCTTCAATTGTTTTGTAAATACAGCACGAATTACAAAAAATCCAATGATGAATCCAACTACTAAACAACCAATCCCTACTAAAAGTACGCCCCACCATTCCATAATGCTAAACTCCTTTCAATAATTTCAGTAATCTCATTATATCAAATGACCATCTTTTTTTCAAGTTATATGCGATAGAATGGTTTATGTTTTGAATGCAATTTCCTTGCAATTTCTGTCTTCTTCCACTATAATTTTGTTATTACAATTAATGGAGGAACAAATTATGCCAAGAAAAATTACAGATGCATGTATTGCTTGTGGCACTTGTGCTTCAAGTTGCCCAGTAGAATGTATCGCTGAGGGCGATATCTACGTAATTGATCCTGATCAATGTATTGATTGTGGAGCATGCCAAGAAAATTGTCCTGTTGAAGCAATCGTTGAAGAATAATCCCGATTAATGGATTTGAGTATCAACTAATTAAATGTAAAAGAAAAGCATGACTTAAAATCATGCTTTTCTTTTACAAATATAAACAAAAAAGCAAGGTATAAATACCTTGCTTTTTTGTTTATGCTACCATAGTAGTACCATAATCTGAATAACTTACGAGTTTATAGTAAATTACTTTACCTTCATACTGACATACTGAATACCCACACGAATTTCTTTTAGAAATCCTGCTTCATCCACTAAAAATTCAAAGAAAGCAAACGTATATCTGTGCTAGCATCAATATGCTTAGGCACTTTCGCAAATTCTGGATCCGCTTCTGGTACAGTGATGGTAGCTGTATGATATGACATAAGTGATAACATATGCCCATATTCATCTTTTCCTTCAAATGCATCACTGTAAAGTAATCTTGAACATTAAAAGTTGTATCACCAACTGGTATTCTCACTGGTACGCTTGGAAGCACAATTTGCAAAGAATAAAGTGAATTTTCTACGATTTTCACAGTTAATTGTTTTGATGAATTTTTCCCATCATAGGAAACAGAAATAGTGTATATACAATTCTGTTCTCCTTATCTAAGCCAAAATCGAATGATAAAATAGACGATACTAAATCCAATTAGTATGCAAAAAAGCATTGGTAAAAGGGAAATAAAGGCCGCTTTTCGCATTGCTCTTTTTTCTTTTTTCGTCAACTCTATTTTTGGTTTCTCGGTGTTTTCCTTTTTTGTTTGTGAAAAAGGCTCTAACCCTGACATAGAGTAGAGCGTTCTTCCATCGTCTTCTAAATAAACAATTTTAGGCTTCTTTTTCTTCATCTACATTTCCTTTATCATACAAATGACATGAAACAAAGTGATTTGGCTCTATTTCGATAAATTTTGGAGCGACACTTTCACACACTTTCATACATTTTTGACATCTAGTATGGAATTTACATCCCTGTGGTGGATTAGCAGGTGAAGGAATATCACCACTTAAAATAATACGATTCATTTTCACTTTAGGATCTGGTACAGGCACAGCTGAAAACAAAGCTTGTGTGTAAGGATGCTTAGGGTTTTTAAAAATCTCTGTTTTTGTCCCTTTTTCAACAAGTGAACCCAAATACATTACACCAATTTCATCCGAAATGTATTTAACAACAGACAAATCATGAGAAATAAAAATATAAGTCAGTCCCATTTCTATTTGAAGTTGCTTTAATAAATTGATAATCTGAGCCTGAATAGAAACATCTAATGCGCTGACTGGTTCATCACAAATGACTAGTTTAGGCTTTACAGCAAGTGCTCTAGCAATACAAATTCTTTGACGCTGACCACCTGAAAATTCATGCGGATAACGATCATAATAATGTTCTTGCAAACCACATTTGCGCATAATTTCGCGTACATATGATTTTACTTCGTTTTTCGGTACAATATGATGTACTTTTACAGCCTCTCCAATAATCTCACCAACCGTTTGTCGAGGAGGAAGAGATGAATAAGGATCTTGGAAAATCAACTGTAAATCGCAACGTAAGTCACGTAAATCTTGACCCTTTACTTCATTTAAATTTCTCCCATCAAAGAATACATCTCCACCAGTCATTTCATAGACTTTAAGAATGGAGCGACCCAATGTCGTTTTACCACAACCTGATTCACCAACAATACCTAAGGTTTTGCCCCGTTCAATATTGAAACTAACATCATCTACTGCCTTTAAATATGTAGTTGTTTTGCCAAAAAAGTTCGTATCTAATGGAAAATATTGTTTCAAATGTTGTACTTCCAAAATATAATCTTTTGCTTCCACAATATGATATGTTTTTTGATTCCATTTTACTTCAAATCCATTTGTGATTTGCTGAAGCACAACAATTTTTTCCCCATTAATGGAAATATTTTGATCATCAATTTGGATGGTTATTTCTTCATCGCCACGTATAGTTGTATAAGTACCATTCAAAGTTACATCATCAGTTGCTTCTACTGAGGCTAGTCTACTCGTACTATTTGTCTCAACATCTAATAATTCAATTTGTTTTGTAATTTCATTAGGCATTATCTTTGTCCTCCTTATAGCGGTGACAGAATACACTATGTGTAGGTGAAACCTTAATCTCTGTTGGATATTCACCACTACATGCATTGATACATTGATTGCAACGGCCTTTGAAGAAACAATGATTAGGCATATTGATAGGATTAGGCACATTACCTGGAATACTATATAAAGGTTGATCATCATCTGAGGTAACGAGTGGTTTTGATTTTTGTAATCCAATTGTATAAGGATGAAGTGGATGATCAAAAATTTCTGCTACAGTACCTTTTTCGACAATTCTTCCCGCATACATTACAACAACATAGTCAGCCATTTCCGCAATTACACCTAAATCATGTGTAATCAACATAATGCTAGCACCTGATTTTTTTTGAACTTCACGAAGTAAATCCAAAATTTGTGCTTGAATCGTTACATCAAGTGCTGTTGTGGGTTCATCGGCAATAATCAACTTTGGATTAACAGCTAATGCCATGGCAATCATTACCCGTTGTCGCATACCACCAGATAATTGGTGTGGATAACGCTTATATACATTTTCAGGCATGGATATACCTACCAATTCGAGCATTTCAATTGATCTTGCTTTTGCAGTTTCTTTCGTTGCACCTTCTTGATGTAACAATACAACTTCATCTAATTGATACCCGATTGTAAAAACGGGATTCAGACTAGTCATAGGTTCTTGGAAAATCATAGTAATGTCTTTACCACGAATTTTGTACATTTCCTGAGTAGGCATTTTGGCAATATTATAGCCTAATGTGCTGCCTTCCTCATCTACGCCTAACGAACCATTATTAAAGCGAATTTCACCACCAACAATTTGACCCTGAGGTGCTTGAACAAGTTGCATTACAGATAAACTAGTCACACTTTTTCCACAACCTGACTCTCCAACTACACCCACAATACTATTTTTAGGAATTTCAAAAGAAATTCCATTTACAGAACGAACAACTCCTAAATCAGTATAAAAGAAGGTTTGTAAATTATCAAACTCAATGACATTATTGGCATCTTTCATCTTCGTAATATATACATCAGAACTCACTTTTTTCTTCTTCTGCTTTTCAAATTGTTTTGTAATTTTAAAATTTTCTTTTGCTATTTTTCTACTTTCTTTTAAAGTTAATGCATTAGGATTTTTAACAGTTTTCATACATTACCTCTTCATCTTTGGATCCATGGCATCACGTAAGCCATCTCCAACGAAATTAAAACCAAGTACCGCAAATACGATAAGAATACCGGCAGGTATCCACAAATTTGGATAATTCATCAAAATTGTCTGATCATTTGCGGAAGAAATCATCGTTCCCCATGCAGCATAAGGAATAGGAATACCCAAATTCAAATAGCTTAGGGTAGATTCGTATAGAATAATACTCCCCAGTCCAAGTGTCATAGATACAATCAATTGTGGCATAATATTTGGAATCAAATGTTTAAAAATTCTACGCCCTGTTGGTAAACCCATAATTTCTGTTGCAACTATATATTCTTGCTCACGCAAATATAGAATTTGTCCACGAACCATTCTAGCTGTACCAGACCAACCAAAAATAGTCAAAATAATCATCAAATAATAAATACGATATTTCAAATCGATTTCCCATGAATCTAATACTGCACTAGCAATCAAAAGAATAGGCAAAGTCGGTATACAGTTGAAAATATCAACAATACGCATAATGACTTGATCCACCCATTTCCCAAAATAACCAGCTATACCACCTAGTAAAACACCTAAAAAAGTCTCTAATATGATGACAACAAAACCTAATGTAAGTGAAATTCGACCACCATACATCAATCGAATGAATACATCCATTCCTTTTTCATCGGTCCCTAGAAAATGCTCCTTACTTGGAGGTGCTTTCAAATTTATTTTCTGCTCATGTTCAATGACTTGATAAGTTACAACTTGATTACCGTCAGCATCGAGAAACTCTTTTACTTCTACTACTTCAATAATAGATGTTTTTTCATCCGTTTCCGTTTCTTCCCAGTGATATCCGCAAGCATGCAAAATCATTGGGCCAAAAAACGAAAAACTAAACAGAACAATCAGCATGATTAAACCAATCAATGATAATCTAGAACGAAAAAATCGTTTAATAACCATTTGAAAAGGCGTTAATTCTTTATAAATTACTTCTTCTTCAGGTTTGTCACTCATCGATGGCTCAACACTATTTATAGTTTCAAGTTCATCTTTTTCTTCAAGATTTTCTTTTTTCATCTCGTCACCTACTTTCCTAATTTAACACGTGGGTCAACTACCGCATACATCAAATCAGATAGCAGTGTGCCAATTACTGTGAGTACTGCCAAGAACATATTGTATCCCATTATAAATGGAATATCCCCAGCCTTTAATGCGTCATAGGCCAATTTACCAATTCCATTAATTCCAAATACTTCTTCTGTAATCATTGCCCCACCAAACAATGATGGCAATATTCCAGCAAGAAGAGTAACAAGAGGAATCATTGTATTCCGAAAAGCATGTACATATATAACCTTTTTTTCTGATAATCCTTTCGCACGAGCAGTACGAATATAATCTGCATTAAGTACTTCAAGTGTGTTAGTTCTAGTATATCGCATCAAACCACCAATTGATAATACGACAAGAACAATCATAGGCAACACCAAATGATGCCCTATGTCTAAAATATATCTTATTCTATCTGGAAAACTATCAGTATAAAATTTTTCTGGAGAAACAAGCCCACTTACAGGGAACCATCCCAATTCAGAGGCAAATACACGAATCAGTAATGCCGCAAAGAAATAAGATGGAAGTGAAATTCCAATCATAGCTAGTACTGTAACAGTATAATCTCGAATGGAATATTGGTGGGTTGCGGAAGAAATTCCAAGAGGTATGGATATTGCAAATTGAAATATCATCGCAATAAAAGCAATAATGAATGATATTCCCATATTAGAGGAAATAACTTGGGCAACTGGGACCTCATATAGAAATGAATCTCCCAGTTCACCACGAGCTAAGTTTCCTACCCAATTGAAATATCCTTTTAAAATACCCAAAAAGGAATTGTCAGAAAGACCATAAATAGCTTTAAAACGTTCAATATCTTCTAATTGTATCGTACCTTGTTGAAGCTGCGATGAAAATTTTTGTGTTAAATAATCTGTAGGCATCAATCGTACTAAGAAATAGATGATTAAAGAAACTCCAAAAAGAATTAAGATAGATAGACCTAATCTTTTTAAAATATACTTTAACATGCGGAATTTACCTATTCACTTTCTTTTAGGCTTAATTCCCAAATTCGACTAATTGGTCCATTATATGGTGTAATATCTTCTTCTTTTGTCATAGAAGATGAATCGATAATACTATTATTATATGCATATAAATCACATCTTTGATATGCAGGTAATTCAACAGCTAATTCCATTACTTTGTCTAGTGCTTCTGCATAGATAGTTTCACGCTTGCTTTGAACAAGTGTTTCACGTCCTAAGTCAATCAATTCACTCAATTCTTGGATAATTTCCCATTCTCTAGCATACGTTTTACGATCTTTTTTGATGGCAGAATATCCCCAGTTTTCAGTTGAACCTGCTTTTGAATCCATATGGTAAACTTGGTACATATCTGGGTCAATTGTAGAAGACCATGCAGCTGCCCATACAGCTAAATCACCAGAATTCAATTTCTTTAATGCATTATTATCTGGACGAACAACAATTCTAAATCCATGTGCATTTAAAATTTCAGATGCTTTCTTCATAGCAAGATAAGCAGGATGGTTATCAGAATCACCAGCAATAGTGAAAGTATATTCTAATGTTCTACCATTTTTTTGATAAATACCATCTGCATTTTTAGTATATCCTGCAGCAATAACTAAATCCTCTGATGTTTTTCCTGTTTCATCGTATTTATAATATTGTCCTTGTGCATCTACTTCTGTAGGGTATGCCCAACTAGCACGGCTCATTGGACGATAGATGGCACTAGAATATCCAGGATAATAGTCTAAACAGAATTGTGTATTAATAGCATGCATAATTGCTTGTCTAACTTCTAAATCTGGTACTTTAGATGGATTAATTCCAATATAACCATAACCATTAGTCATTACTGTTACATAGTCAAAACTTTCACCATTTTTCTTCTTATTGTTGAGTTCAGTAATAATTTCATTTTTAGCAGATGGCTCAACAAAATGAACTTGACCACTATAAAGTGCAGCAGTTAACTGATTTTGTGGAATAACTTGATAGTTAATATAGCGAATTTTTGGTTTGCCTAAAAGGAAATAATCGTTTCTTTCAAAATAAATAACGTTGTTTTCTTTAAAGGTTGCACTCGTTGCTTTTGAAGAATCCCCTGATGCGGTAGATGCTTTATAAGGTCCTGCACCAACAGGAAGACCGATTTTATCTTTGTCACGAATCACTTTGTCTTGGAAAGTTTGGCTACTATATTGAAGACCAAAATTACTTTCATAATCAAATTTATCGATTTGTTCTTGATTAGAATAGTAGTACATTGGAGCAACAGTGAATCCAAAATTCCAAATTGCTTTTGGATCGACATCTTTGATTGTAATTGTTAATACTTCATTTGTATCATTGTTTACTTTTCCGTTAGCGTCATAAGTAGGTACCCCATATGTTTTACCATTTACAGTCACAGGCTCTTTACGATTTGCAAATTGAATACCAGAAATGTTTTTAAACTCACGTTCAATACTATTAAAGTAATTTTCTTTCTCAATATTGGCAAAATAGGTACGAATTCTAGTCGCAGTACCCCAACCACTTACAACTCCAATAATTTCCTTTGGAATATTAGTGTTATACACATTATCAATGGCTTGTTGCTTAGTCCAGTTCTTGGAAGCTTCACCAAATGCATATTCAAATATACCTTCTTTTTTGTTCCAAGTGATATACCCTTCAGCAAATAGGAAAGCTTCTACATCGTTAGTTAGCGCAACTTCTTTACCTGTTTTTTCATTCGTATATCGAATTGTATCATAAGAATCTAAATTGTTTGTATAATCAGTTTCAAGTTCTTCTTTGAACATCTCACAAGCTAAATCAAAGTCTTCAGCTACTGTTTTATATTCATCACCATATTCTGCTGCCATTTTAACTAATTCAGCGCGGAATTCTTGAGCAGTCATTGATTTTTTAATTTGATCAAATACTTCTGTTGCGATATCAATCAAACGTTGTACACGATCATCTGCTAAATTAGCAAAATTTTCTTCAAACTTCTTCTGTTCGTTTTCGTTTGCTGTTTGTGTACGATATTCCATTAATCCTATAATATTAGTAGAATATAATGTAGCAGAACCATAATATACAGGATCTAAATATTCATAAAGATTAAACAGAACATCTTTCATTGTCAAATAAGATCCATTACTAAATTGAACATTGTTCTTAAGAACAAATTTATAAGTTGTAGTTTTATTTTCGCCACTACCATTTTCAACTTGTTCTAAATCTAGTACAACAACTGGTTCATTTTCACCATAGGCAATTTTGCCATCTTTGTCGCTAGATAACATTGAAATTTGTGTCATACCCACAATACTACTATCTGGTCCTGATGAACTATAAAATGGGTTAAAAACTCCATCTACCTCTTGACTGCTCATAACCAATCGAGTAGTTTCATTACTAATTTTGCTTCCAGATTTGTTTGGATCTTTCTTACATTTTTTACAACTTGCCGTCATAAAACAAAGAAATACCACAAAAAGAAGCGTGAAAATTCTACGATATAAAAATCTTCGATTCATTCTTTATTCCTCACTTTCTCTAAGATCCTCTATAATCAGTTGTGTAGTGAAATTTTCCACAACAACTTTTGTACCTTCATTTACATCTAAAATGGCGGTTTCTAATTGATACAAAATACCTTCACCATTTTCAGAAAATGTAGTTGCATCGGTAATTAAAATTTTACCACTCACTTTAACGTTTTGAATTGTTACATCTCCTTCAGCGCTTCCTGCTAGCCCTGCAAAAACAAGTGATGACAATCTTCTACTAGGGGCAGGAATAATTACATTTTCAAATTGTACATTACGAATAATTGTACCTGTTTCCAATCGGCCAAAGACACCATATTTCACACGTAAACCCGTTGTTGGGGTAGCCATAAAATTAGAAACAGTGTAATGATTCCCTTCAAAAATACCGCCAAAAGTCTTATAGTCAAGTTCATTTCCACCACAATCGATGTCATTTAATAAATAAATATTACCAGTTGCATTTACAAGTTCTCTATATGTACTTACTAACGTATATTCGCCTTCAATGTAGCCAGCATATACAGGTATACCAGTATCTTGGTCCCCACCGGGATGAGCAAAAGCGTCATCCCAAGGGATTTGACAATCAGGATCTTTGTAAAAGCCAATATTGGTATATCCAGATAATTTTGATTTGTTTAAATAGTCTTCAAATGGATCTCCTTCAGCAACACTATATGAATACAAATCCAAGATATCGCCAGTTTCGGCATCTTTTCTTTTTAAATCATATGTAAATTGAATCATTTTTTCCCATTTTGCATATAGCGTTATCGATTCATTTTGAATTTTATCTTTTTGAAAGTCCCATTTTTCGGTACATTCTACATCTTTATACCATCCCAAAAATTCATAGTCCTTCCTTGTAAATTTATACCGAGGAAAGGTCACAGGATTAGCAATAATAGAATTGGGTTGATAAGCATATTTGATGTGGTCCAAAATTTGAGTTACACCATTTTCTAGACTGCCTTCATTAAATTCAAATGTGACAATGGATGTATACCCTTCCTTACGATAATCTACATCTTTTTTCACACAAGATGAACAAAAAGTAAGGGCAAAAATGAATAATGAAAAATAGATAATTTGTCTTATTCTTTTCATTTTTTATTTCCTTTCTTTTTGAGCAAATACATTACTAAAACCGCACCACCAGCTAAAACAATAATACCACCAATAATGCCTATCACAATAATCGCAGTATTGTTTTTAGGCTCTGGCTCTGGAGTTGGCGTTGGTTCAGGTTCTTCATTAACTGGTTCATACTCGTTGTATTCTTTTGTAAAATCAACTTTTTGTTTCATAGCCACTTCAAGTTTAGCTATTGCTTCATCTAATTGAGAAGCATTTTCAACCAATTCTATTTCTTCTTTTGTTAGTTTTGAAAATTGAAGATACGCTGCTTTGATTTGATCATATGAATATTTTGAATTTTCTACAACATAAATTCGTTCAAGTGTACGATTCATCAACAAAACATTTAGGGCTATTTCTTTTTCCACCAGCTTTTCTATATATTCTTGTGAAATAAATGAAAGTTGCTCTTCATGCATCAATAAAGCGTTATATGCAGTTCTTGCATTTCGAATTACAGATTCATCTTTAAAGGTAACTACGTCAGGTAACAATTTTACTGCTTCGATAAAATCAATTGCAAAATTATCCATAGTCAGACCTGTGGTAATACGATTACCATCTACATCTACTTTGTCTTTAAAATACACAGTATATAAAACAGAATCATATCCACTGCTGTTTTCAGGATAAATATAAGTCATTGGTTGATATTTCTTACCAACAGTGTCAATAAAGTTTTGATAAATCAATGCATAATAATATTGTAAGCCTGCACCCATAAAATAATAATAATCATGCCCATATAAAATATCAAATGCTTCATATGTTTCTGGAGTTGGCTTTACTTGAGATACTAAAGTCATTGTGCCTTCTAATTGTGGTGCATAATAAGAATTAAATTCAACTTCACTGAGCTTGCTGCATCCATAGAAAGCACCATTAGCAATCGCTTTCAAGCTTGCTGGGAATACAACACTTTGAATGTAATCATTATAAGCAACACTAAAATAGTCTAATCGAGAAGTGCCATCTAAAACTGTGTATTTCTCATCTGTTTTAGCAACTGGATATTGGACAAGTTGATAGCTACCATCAGGTAAAATACTGTACAATACACCTTGGTCTAAAACAACGTGACTAAACGCAATAGTATCTTGCTTATTAGAATCACCATATGCATAAAAATGAGTTAAATCATCCATACCAATAAAGGCTGTATACTCAATATAAGTTAAGTTTTCGGATATACCAAACTCTGCAATTTTTGTTTGGTAAAAAGCTTGTGCTTTTACTTCTTCTAATGCAGGTAAATCAATGTGAGTAAGACCGGTTGATTGGAATGCCATTTGACCAATATATTGAAGATATGGTGCATTTACTTCTATTAAGTTCCCACAATTTTGGAATGCTGAATCATCTACACGAGTAGCTTTAGCTAAATTGATTTGTTCAAGTGCGGTTGAATAGAATACAGCACGAGCAATTGTCTCTACATTTTCTAAATTAATATTTACAAGTTGGCTACAGCCATAGAAAATACTATCTGATAAATGCTTTAATCCCTCACCTAGTGTAACACTTGTCAATTGAACACAATAAGCAAATGCTTGTTCACCAATTGTTGTTACTTGATTTAAGTCAATACTTTCTAATAAACGGCAACCATAAAAAGCACCTGGCCCAATGTATACTAAACTATCTGGAAGTACTAATGATGTGAAAGCAGCTCCAGATGTTGAACCTACAGCATATTGTGCAAAAGCACTCTCTCCAATTTTTGTCAATGTAGTACCTAGTTCTACTGTTTCTAAACGTGTACAATCTGCAAATGCTCTATCGCCAATTTCTTCGATTTCATCAAAAGCAATACTTGTTAATTTAGAACAATTATAGAATGCAGCATCTCCAATTTTTCCGGTAGCCTTAGTTAGATCAATACTTGTAAGTGATTTATTTTGAGCAAATGCTTGATTACCAATCACTACGCCACCATCTTCTGGCATTTGAACTGTAACAAG
This sequence comes from Anaeroplasma bactoclasticum, assembly GCA_023667245.1. Lineage (GTDB taxonomy): Bacteria > Bacillota_I > Bacilli_A > ML615J-28 > CAG-313 > CAG-313. Next base: position 5,488 of record JAMPAL010000018.1, on the reverse strand, counting down.
ACCACTCTTTGAGAAAGAACCAAAACCAATTTTTACATTTGCACCAAGCACAAGGCCATATAAATTACTTGTTTCATAAAATGCACCTTCACCAATAGTCGCACCTTCAGCAATTGTAATATTTCCTACATTGGTATAAGAGAATGCATAATCCCCTATAGAAGTCACAAAATTTACATTGACAGTTTCTAATTTTGGACAATAGAAGAATGCATGGTTACCAATAGTTACATCATGATTAGGTAAAGTAACCATTTGTAAATTTGGGCATTCTGCAAAAGCATTAGCACCAATTTCTTTTATTTTAGAAGAATTGCTAAAATAAATAGCAGTTAAACTTTCATTACAAGACACAGCAGACGGAGCAATATATTCAACGGAATCTGGTACATTGTAAATAGAAAGTAATGTATTCGGATGAATTAACATTAGAGTCTTTAAATCTTGAGTATAAAGTGCGCCATTCTTATATGTATAATATTGAGATGCACTTGCATCAATTTGTTGCAAACGATCACATGATTTAAATAAACTACCACCAGCGGATGTAATGTATGTATTTTCAGCAAAAATAACAGTCTCAATACCACTATTCTGGAAAGCATAATCGGCAATTTCTACTTCTGATGATGGGAGTGTCAAGGTCTTTAAAGCGTTACATCCTTTGACAAGATTTGTTCCCATATATTCAACGCCTTTTTTAAATTCAATATTTTCAAGGCGAATACAACCTTCAAACACCGAGTCACCTAAATAGGTCAATTCATTTTCAAAGGAAATTTGCGTTAATCTTTCGCAGCCTTTAAAAGCTTGATCAGGAACATATGTGCTGTATACAGTAACTTCTGTCAATCTTGTATTTGTAAATATACCTTCACTTAATTTTGTCCATTTTCCAAGCAATACAGTGGATAAACGAATACAATCCAAAAAGGCATTTTTTCCACTTCTTTTTAACTCTCTTAAATCAGCAGAACGAATATTTTTACATTTTGCGAAAGCTTCTTCTCCAATCGTATTGGCTTTAGCCGTATTTGTTTCTAACAAACTTTCACAGTTGTAAAATGTTCTTGCAGCAATAACAACGACATTTTCAAGATTAATTTGTTGTAATGCCGTATCATTGTAGAATGCATATTCATATATTTTGGTACAACTTGTAGGAAGATTAACTCTTCTTAATGCTGTACATTGATAAAAAGCATATTTTTGAATTTCTTCAACACCTTCTGGAATAACAACAGATGTAATTGTGTCGTTTCCAAATGGTATTTTTTTAGAATCAAAATCATCTGGATCTTCTGGTTTTAATGTATTGTCTACTTTATAATGACAGAAAGCAAAAGAGCCAATATACATAATTCCTAGGTCATCTGGAATGACAACATCGCCACCAAGACCTTTATATTCAGTGAGAATACGATTTTTTACAATAAACGGACTCTTAACAGTAACTTCACAGCGAGCTACTAAAGTTGAAGTCTTGCCATCAATGGTAATACGCAAGCTAATTCTAGCCTTTCCTTCACCTACCGCAGTTACTACACCATTTTTATCCACTTGAGCTACTTTTTCATTGGATGAACTATATGATAATGTATAACGATCTTCGCTTAAATTCCATGGTTTTAATACATAATTTAATTTAACACTCTCACTAGGATAGCAAGAAATACTTGGTTTCGTATCGAAGAAATTAATGGATCCAGTTGATCCAATCTCGCTATGATCATTATCACTTTCAAACGCAAATAGCGTATTATAAGAAACAAATTTTAAATCTTCTAGACCAACATTAGCGCCTGATAAAGGATTGTCATTCTCTGCCTTTTCTGCAACATTAATCACAATTGAAATTCGTTTATGTGTAATTAAGCTTTCACAGATAATAGTTGCTTTTCCCTCTTGAAGAGCTTCAATTTGACCGCCAGACACTTTTACAACTGAAGGATTGCTAGAAGTCCAACTTAAGTTGCCTAAATAATCTGTGTTAATTCCTTCTTGTCCATTCACCTTCATCAGTTGTCTTAAATCTAATGTATCATTTACTTTTACTTCTAATGTATCTTCAGTAAACGCCAAATTTTTACTATCTAATTCTGGTAAAGAAATATAGTAAATATTGGAATTCATCGCATAATCATCAATATGGAAAGCAAGACCTTCAGACAGATTGGTTTCTTTGATAATATCCATATAGTCCGTAATTTCTATCTCAACAATGGTCTTTTCACCACGATTTTTTTGATATACCGGAATAGGATTATTCGATAAAGATGTATAAGTTAATTTACCTGTAGACTCATTGGTATAGAGTACAACAGGACGAACTGATTGAACATAATGGTTATCATAAACTTCTAGATCAACAAAATAATGATAACGTTCTTCTGACTTATCATATACCTTTCGGTAATTAGCACCTAAAACACGAGGTGCCTCATAGTCAACATAGAATGAAAAACTATAACTATCATTTAGATTGTTTTCACTACTATTCCAGTCAAGTTTCGCTTTCATAGTTACTACATATTTTCCATTATTATCCAGTCCAAGATCTCCAGCTTCAATATCAATATCGGCAAAATATGGTCTAGGTGAACCACTATAATGCGCTTTATAGCAATTATATTCTGTATTTTCCCAAATGACTTCACCTGTTAGTTCATTTTTAATCTCTATACTTAATTCTTTTGCACCTCTTAAAAGTCCTGTGAATACTGCATATATTCCACTAATGCAATCTGTGAAATATGATACCGCAGCATGTTCCATCGTCGCAGGAATAGGATTATATAAAGACTCATCCATTGTATACACATAACTACCTAGAGGTATAATATAATCATAATAATATTTTCCAAGTGGAGTAGTTGCATAATAATCGGCTTTAATCTTGTCTTCATCATCAATCGCATTATTATGAGATTCCGTTTCAACTGTATAATAGTCTAAATCAAATAATGGAGCCTCAGACCAATCACCATAAAAAGCAAGATAAGGGATATTTAAATCAACATCATTGGATAATGATTTTAGTTTTACAAATCCTTCCACATACATTCCATTCTTGAAATAACGATTTAAATAGTTTTTATCAGCATCAGAGAGGGTAATTTTTACTTTTACAACGGCAGTCGCACCTGCAGCAACTTCACAAACAGTTCCATTTAAAGTTCCATTCGTTACACCATAACTTGTATTGCCGTCTAAAATATAACCAAGTTCTGCTACATACTCTTCATCAGATGATGAAAGTGTTTCAGTCATTACAACAGATGATAAATCATAGCGTAATGCTTGATTGGACATATTGATTAAATTAAATTCAAACTCATATACACCTGTACGTTTTGGATCATCGCCTAACTCAGCCTTTGTTACATTTTTGCCATCAACTGTCAAATATGCATTGGTATTTACAGCATTTGATAGACTAGCAAGACCAGCACCTTGTTTTCTAGGTGAATATGGATTACCTAAGCGGTCTAAAGCAATCGTTGCAGTTGAAGTAACCAATTGATTAACCATATTTCTAATCTCTGTAGTAGAAAGACCTGGATATTTTTCTTTTACATATTGACGAACCAATACCGCAACGCCACACATATTCGGGCAAGCCATTGAGGTTCCACTTAATTTATCATATCCACCACCAGGAATAGCAGATAAAATGTTTCCACCATGCGCAGTGATTTCTGGTTTTAATTCAAGATTTGGCGTAGGGCCCCAGCTAGAGAAATCAGACATAAATGGTCCTGCAATATTGTTCATATTGAATTCTATTTTTCCACTAGGCACCGAAGCCAATTTTACACCATCATCTTTGGAGATGGATACAACTGGAATTTGTAAGTTATTACCAACGGTCATTACAATATCGCCAAATACATTGTTATATACGATACAAGCAATCGCACCAGCCTCATAAGCATATTGAACCTTTTCTTCAAACGAAATGTCTCCACGTTTTACAAGAGCAATTTTACCTTTAATATCTAAACCAGTATAATTTGCACTAAGACCAAAACCAGGGACAGTTACGTATTCATAAACAACAGATTGATTGCTTGGTATACCTAACATTTCATAGAAATTATATTCTTTAGCAGATTGATTAAATGACTCTAAGAAAAAGACTGTTTGATTACCATTAGCAAGCATGTATTTATCCATATTCCCATTAATGGAAGCAACAGATAGTGCAGCACTATATGTAGATGGTGCACCTACTGTAGCAGAGTCAGGATTAGAAGCTTTATTAGTATTACCTTGTTCGGAACCATATGCACTACTATGGTCATTTGATGCAGCAACAATTAAACTGATACCCGCTTTTTCAATATTATCATAAATCTCGCTTTTATAAGCTTCATCTTCTTCACGCGTGAATCCACATGAAGTACCTAAACTCATATTGATGGCATCTACACCCAATTTTACTGAGTCTTCTAGAGCGGCTAAGATATCTCCATCTTCAGCACCATCCTTATAATCTGAGAATACTTTCATGATAGCTAATTGCGTATCAATAGCAACACCGCAAATCGTGTCATCATACCCACCAATAATACCAGCAACGTGTGTACCATGCTCACTTTGATATGGCATAATATCAGGATCTTCATCAGCATAGTCATATCCATAAGGAATTTTGCTAGAATAGTATACATCACGCGTTTGTAAATTTTCAGTATATCGATTAGCAAAAAGTCCTTGTAACATACCTTCAATATCATCCCTTGAATACAGTGGATTGATTACTTCATGTGTTGTAAAGGCAGTGTGTGTATAGTCACAACCTGTATCTAAAACGGCCACAATTGTTCCTTTTCCAGTGTATTTAACATCGCTACTATCGAAAATACCTGTTTCATACACTTGAACTGGATTGGTTACAGCATCTGGTTTAGCATATGTATTAGAAACCATTACTCTTTCCACTCCAGGTAATTGTGTAATGGCTTGAACATTACTTGCCTTAGTTCGAACATAGATACCATCTAGTATAGTCTCGTATTGATATTTTACATCTTTAACTAGACCTTTTTGCTCTAGTGTTTCAATTAATTGCTTTTGTTTACTGAATAAAGTTCTTTGCAATACTTTATATGCCCTTGTTTTTGAATACGCTTCAAAACTTTCAGCACTAGATAAAAGATAATCTGAAACAAGTGAATTATCTGATAATGTAATAATTACACCCACTTCTTCATCTTTTTTAAAGTCTGCTATTTCCTTTACCAAATCTTTATTGAGCGAATCAATAAAGTCTGCCTTTAAGTCTGCAGTAACTTGACTCACATCTAATTTTAATGAATCAGATGTGCCATTATGATTTGGATTTTTAGAATTTTCTAAAGAATCAGCAGGTTTTGTACACCCTATAATAAATAGAGCGCAAATAAATCCGCATATGATTAAAGTTTTTCTAAAAAATTTCATTTTTGCATCTCCTCTCATGATTTTCTATAATCTTGTTAATTAT
>JAMPAL010000017.1 GCA_023667245.1 Anaeroplasma bactoclasticum | reverse complement strand
AAAAATAGCCACTCTTTTTTTTTGTAATTCTATAAATTTTTTTGTTCCAATTAACATTTCCAAGCGTTTAAATCGATCCATACTATATTTCCTTTTCATTTAAAAATTGGAAAAGTAATCTTAATGCTTTTTCAACATTTTTTCTCTGCGTTGCCAGATTTACTCGCACAAATGTCTTAGCATTTTTTCCATATTCGCTACCACTGGTTATGTATAAACCCGTTTGTTTTCTGAGTTCTTTTACAAAGTCATCTGCATTCCTACTATAATATGATATATCCATCCATATCAAATAGGTCGCATGGGAAGGTACAACATGCAACTTTGGCAAATATTGCTTAATATAATTCATCCATAGCTGCTTATTTTCGTCAATATACTGATTGAGTTCTTCAACCCATTCTTCACCATAGCAAAATGCAGCAATATTTGCGACTATAGCAAAAGCATTGGGTTCTGCCACTTCATCTGTATTCAAACCTCTATTTACTTTATGACGTAAAAAGGCATCGGGTACAATGACACAAGCTGATTGCAATCCTGCTAAATTAAATACCTTAGATGCAGCAATGCAAGTAATTGAAATTTGCTGACAAGTTGCATTGACACTTGCAAAAGGTGTATAGTGATAACCAGGTTCTACAATGTCACAGTGAATCTCATCGGAAAGAACAGTAACATGATATTTCGCACACAAATCACCAATCTGTGCTAATTCTTCTTTTGACCATATTTTGCCAATTGGATTATGGGGATTGCAAAGAATCATCAATGTAGTTTGAGGAAGAGCTAACTTTTGTTCTAAATCGTTAAAATCAATAGTATATTCACCATTTTGATAAATCAGATCATTGGATAAAATATTGCGACCATTATTATAGATTGAATTATAAAAAATATTATAAACAGGGGATTGAATCAATACATTTTCTGCAGGGGTTGTAATTTTTCTAATGATGGATGAAATAGCTGGTACTACACCTGTTGTAAATATCATCCATGATGGATCATATTTGACTTGATGACGCCTTTCCCACCATTGTTGAATACTTTCAAAATAAGCAGGAGGTACAATAGAATACCCAAAAATACCATGATTAACTCTATATTGAATGGCTTCTTGCACACAAGGAGCAGTCTTAAAATCCATATCGGCTACCCACATAGGCAGTTCATTTTCAGATACATCCCATTTTAAAGAATAGGTATGAGTTCTATTGGTCTCTTGATCAAAATTATACTTCATATGATTTCTCCACTTGAATTTTGGTTTTTCGTGAATCAATCCATTTTTCATCCATAATAATTTCTCCAATTTCTTTAGCCACAATGCGACCTGAAATCGGATTCTTTACTGAATCAATCTTCGAAGTAACTACCGCATCTATTGTTGAAAATTCAAACGTTAGATTGGTATTGATGAGTTTGCAATTGACTAACTTTAGATTTTCCATATAACACATTCCTTGCAAAGAATCAATTGTACAATTGACCAAAGTTATATTTTTGGAATTCCAGCCTAAGTATTCTCCAACAATCAAAGAATCATAAATCGTCACATCTTCGCAGTTCCAAAATGAATCTTTCGACAACATTTTAGCATGATGAATTTCAATGTGTTTCGCTCCATCAAAAGCATAGTTTCCATCCAATTGAAAATCGGTTATTTTCACATTTTGAGCATTCATACCAAAATAGTTTCCTTTTGCACTTACTTGTTCTAACGTAATATCTTCACAATTCCAAAGTGTTTCATCTGCGTTAGGCAAGTATACTTGTTTCAAATAAATTTGCTTTGAACGTCTAAACGTTTTAGGGGCTTCTATAATACTATGCTGAATTTGAATATCTTCTGTATACCATATTCCTGAACGTGCTGTATCCAATAAGGTAGATTCATCTACCCGAATGTGATGGCAATACCATAGAGGGTATTTCCATTTAAAAATGCTATTTTTTAATTCAATATTTCTACATTCTTTTAAAGGTGACTCTCCATCATCAAATGTAGCATCTTCAATCATTAAATCTTGTTCATGATAAAGCGCTCTTTCGCCAGTATAGTAGCCTTGTTTTAATAACTTCATCTGCTTCATTTCCTCCTTTATTTGTTTCATTATACCATATTTTGAAAAAAATAGTCCTTTTTTGCAAGTGTATAAATTATTTTTGATAAGTTTATCTTAAATTGATACGAAAAATTTTTCTAGCAACGGTATTTTGTTTTTTCCTTTTATTGCTTTTGATTAAAATATGTTTTGATATTTGCCATTTTTTCTTGTTGTTTTACTTGAAAAGGACATCTTTTATCACAATGTCCACACTTTATACATGCATCTGCCTTAACAGCTAATTTATCATAGTGATTATGCGCCATTCTATCTCCCGCAAGTGATAAATCATAATATTTATTAATGATGCCAATATCAATTCCTGCTGGACATGGTTGACAATGATTGCAATATACACAATTCCCTATCGCAGATTCAGGTGTAAAACCCCCAATGATTGAATAATCACGATTTTCTTGCGATGAGAAGGGATATTCCAACAATTCATACAAATCATTTAAATTTCTTACACCAGGAACAACCGTAAGCACAGCTGGTCGGTCTAAACTATACTGAATACACTGATTCTTTGTCAATTCTTGATGGAAAGGAGAAGTATTAGTAGCCAACAATTGTCCACCATGAAAGGGCTTCATTACTGATATTCCTACACCTTCTTTTTCACAACGTCGGAACAGGCAGGCACGTTCATTTGTTGTACCAATACCATATTCATCCCCACACTCTAAATCATACGCTGGGTTAATGGAAAACATCATTATATCTATAATTCCTGTATCTAAAACCATATTGGCTACACTTGGTGTATGGGATGAAAAACCAATATGACGAACTATTCCTTTTTCTTTCAAATCTCTGACATAATCCAAAATGCCTTTGTCCTTTATATCTTGAAAATCGCTCTTCTCATCAATGCAATGAAGAAATCCAAAATCAATATAATTTGTACCCAGCACTTTCATTTCCCATTCAAAAGTGTGTCGAATTAGGTTTAAATCACGTGACCAGCCATATTCACCATTTTCATTATATACTGCTCCAAAATGAAGTTGCAAATATACTTTATCTCGCTTATTGAAAATGGCTTTTCCAAATGGTTCATATACGACTTTTCCGCCTGCGCATAAGTCAAAAAAATTGATTCCATTTTGTATAGCACATTCAATCACCGACTGTATTTCTTTTGGTGAACTATTTTGAATACCTCCCATACCTAACCCCAATACACTGATATTTTCGTCTCCTCTTGGTAGTTTTCTATATTCCATATTATTTTTAACTCCTTTACAATATTTTTTAGGACCATCTTATGTTTTAGATATTATAACATATTTCTTTGATTCGACCAAATAATTACATATTTTCTTCTTCTCTATACTATCAAGTCTAAAATATATGCATAAATCTCCTCACATCAATCAATACTCTAACCAAATAAAAACAGGTTACAAGAACCTGTTTTCACCATTTTATAATATTGATTTTATTTTTCAACTCTAGATTGATTAATTCTACGAATATAGCCCCATGCTACTGCAATACCTAATGCGGTAAACAAAAATACTTGTAACAAAGTAACAGCAAATCCTGTATCAGGATCACTAATGAATGCACTAAAACTCATCCCACTTAGTGCGGCTAATCCAGCATACATTCCAATTACTGCAAGTAAACTGATAACAAGACAAGTGATAATAGTGATTAGCGTGGCATACCAGCGAAGAGGAGCCTTGCCCAATTTATAGCCAAAAAAGGCACAAACTGGAGATAAAGCAAATGCTATCGCAAATAACCATCCTGAAAAAAGCATAATCAATACGCCAGGTAAAATACCAATAATAGCACCAACAATACAAAGTCCAATACTGATAGGTAACTTCTTTTTATTGGCATCCTCAGCTTCAATTGCAGCTTTTTGTTCTGCATAGGCAGACGATACACAAGAAAGATGCGCAGGCACATATAAGCCACGATATACTACCCAATCTATATCTTCTTCTGTTTCTAAGTGACAAAAACCACATGATTCAATATTTTGAATATTGGCTTGTTGTAATACTTCTGTTAGTTTTTCCATCAAATGATCAAAATAACCCTTTTTCTTTTCCTTTGAAATAGGGAAATTCATCAAGACTTGAAGAGCTACCATTTGATCTATTCCAGAAAATGAAATGGTTCCTTTAATTTCTTTTTGTAAAGCTTTTACGATATCCTTATCTAAAGTATTACTTACTAACATTGACATTTGGTACATCAATACACCACCATTACTCATTATATTTATTGAATAACGATATCCCGCATATTCCCCATAAAGCGTATCTTCTGCTTGTTGAATACCTAGTAGTTGGTTTAATGCAGTCATATTTTTAATTGCACTAGATTTAAGCATAGCATTCTCCTTATATTAGATAGCCATAATATCTTGCTCTTTTGTTTTAGCAAGATTGTCAATTTGTTCAATATATTTATCCGTTAATTTTTGAACTTCATCGCTACGACGTTTCAATTCATCTTCAGAAATGAGTGAATCTTTTTCCATTTTTTTCAATTGATCCATTGCATCACGTCTAATATTGCGTACTGCAACTTTATTGTCTTCTGCTAATTTCTTCGCCGTTTTGACTAAATCCTTGCGGATTTGTTCAGTTAGAGGTGGAATAGGAATTCGTACAATATCACCATCATTTTGTGGATTTAATCCTAATCCTGCTGTTTGAATTGCCTTTTCAATTCCCTTTAAAATGGACTTATCATAAGGTTTAATCATAATCATTTGTGGTTCTGGAGCAGAAACACTTGCGATTTGATGAATCGGCATTGGTGATCCATAATATTCCACCATAACACCATTTAAAACACTTGGATTAGCTTTCCCTGTGCGAATTGTTGCAAAATCTTTTTTTACAGCATCAATTGTTTTTTGCATTTTTTCTTCTGCTTGACGCATAATTTCTTTTGGCATATTCCAGTTCTCCATTTCTATTTTTTATTTGGTAACAACTGTACCTATTTCAGGGTGTTGCATTACCTTCTTAATATTTCCTTTTACTCCCATATCAAATACAATAGTTTTGATACCTAAATCTTCACAAAGTGTAACTGCCGTTAAATCCATTACACCAAGATGCTTAGATAATACTTCTTGATACGTAATCGTTTCAAAGCGGTGGGCATTTGGATTTTTTCTTGGATCAGCATCATAAATACCATCTGTTCCATTTTTTGCCATTAAAATACTACTAGCTCGAATCTCAGCAGCTCTTAATGCAGCAGTGGTGTCAGTACTAAAATACGGATTCCCTGTTCCACCAGCAAATAGAACAATTTCTCCTCTTTCAAGTGCTTTTCTTGCATGCTCAACTTGCATGGGTTCAACCATATTCCCCATAGGAATAGCACTCATCACATGTGTACCAATTTGCAATTGTTTCAAAGCAGAGGCAAATGCTAATGCATTCAATATAGTTCCAAGCATTCCCATTTGATCTGCTGAAACCCTATCCATTCCGTTTTCTAATGCATCACGTCCACGCCAAATATTTCCTGCACCAATTACAATACCGATGGAAACACCTGTATCAAGCAAAGATTTCACTTCAGTTGCTATTTCATTTACTTTTTTCATATCGATGCCAATGCCATTTGTTTTGGCCAAAGCTTCACCAGATAGTTTTAATAGCACTGTATCTTTCATCGTATCCTCCTATTGTATCTTTTGGATTAGTTTTTATTGGCAGCAGCGGCAGCGGCAGCAGCAACTTCTGCAGCAAAATCATCATTACGCTTTTCCATACCTTCACCAACTTCAAAACGTACATAATTTACTGCTTTTGTATTCTTACTTGCTAAATATTGCGCAACTGTTACACTAGGATCTTTAACAAATGCTTGATCTACTAAGCAAATTTCTTTTTTGAATTTAGCTAAACGACCCATAACCATTTTATCAATAATATTTGCAGGTTTTGAAGCATTTGCAGGATCATTAGCGATTTCTGCTTTGATTACTTCTGCTTCATGATCTAAATCAGAGGCATTGATCGAAGACTCATCTAAATAACGTGGATTGTACATTGCAACATGCATACATACATCTTTTGCTACTACAGCATCAGTTCCTTTAATAACAGATAAAACAACGATTTTACCACCATTGTGTTTATACACACCAAATACTTCATCGTCTGCTTTTTCTACTTTTACTACGCGTCGTAAACTAATTTTTTCACCAATTGTAGCTGTTGCGGCAACAATCAATTCTTCGATTGTTTGGTCACCACATTTCGCAGCAAGTGCACATTTTTCACATGCAGTATCATTAGCCACACAAGCCTCACCAATTTGTTGTAATAGTATAATAAATTTTTCATTTTTAGCAACGAAATCTGTTTCAGAATTTAATTCATATAAGTATGCTTTGTTGCCATTAATAACAACATCGCATAACCCTTCTGCAGCAATTCTTGTTGCCTTCTTAGCGGCTTTGGCAATTCCTTTTTCACGTAACCAATCTGCAGCAGCGTTAATATCACCATTACATTCTGTAAGCGCCTTTTTGCAATCCATCATACCAGCGCCAGTTTTTTCTCTTAATTCTTTAACTAAAGATGCACTAATCATATTTTTTCTCCTTGGTTAATTCAATTATTCAGCTTTTTCTACTACTGTAGCAGTTTCAGTTACTGTTTCTGTAGTCTCTTTTGGAGCTTCTTCTACTTTAGCAGGACGAGGAGCTCTTTCTTTTCTTGGTCTTTTTTCAAAACGATCTTGACGTTGTCCTCTAGCAGGGCGTTGAGGTTCATCTGATTTTTCTTCTTCAGGTAAAACATAAGGTTCTACCGCTTCACCATTACCTTCTAGTACTGCATTAGCCATTACACCTACAATCAAACGCACAGCTCTTACGCCATCATCATTTGCTGGAATAACATAGTCTACATCATCAGGATCACAGTTTGTATCTACTAAACCAAATACAGGAATATGTAATTTTCTTGCTTCAGCAACTGCATTATGTTCAGTTTTAGGGTCTACTACAAATAGAGCACCTGGTAATTGTTGCATATCTTTGATACCACCAAAGAAGTTTTCTAATTTTTCCATTTCTTTACGAATAGCAATGACTTCTTTTTTAGGAAGTACTTCAAATGTGCCATCTGCTTCCATTTCTTCATATTTGTGAAGTTTAGCAATGGATTTACGAAGTGTCTTAAAATTCGTCATTGTTCCACCAAGCCAACGTTGATCTACATAATATTGACCTGCACGTGTTGCTTCTTCTTTAATGATGTCTTGAATTTGTTTTCTTGTACCTACAAATAATACTTTATTGTTATTTCTTACAATATTAACCATTGCAGCATAAGCTTCTTCAATCTTATCTGCAGTCTTTTGTAAGTCAATGATATATACACCATTTCTTTCATTAAAAATATACTCTTTCATTTTAGGGTTCCAACGGCGAGTATGATGACCGAAGTGAACACCAGCTTCTAGTAATTGCTTCATTGTAATTACAGCCATGTTTTAATATCCTCCATTTTATTTTGTTTTGGCCTCTAAGAACTTCTTTGTACAGCACGCCAATTGATAAACGCGACGGCTTACTCCATTCCTATGTGTATTTTTTGCCGTTTCTTATTATAACACAATTTATTTTTTTTATCAAACAATATAACTACATATTTTACAATCAATTAAATTATTGGATAGATTCAAATTTCTTCAACAATGTAACAAAATTGAGCCCTTCATGCTCTTCTTCTTCATCAATGATTTCAAATCCCATATGCTGATAAAAAGAAACATTATATTCTTCTTGTAAAATGGTATCTACAAACCACTTTTTGACATTCGGATTTTGTTTGAACAATTGACTAAGTACAACACTTCCATATCCTAAATGCTGATAATCTGGCATAAAATAAAATTGAGCAATTTTCATCATTTCTTTATCATCTAATTCAAAACAAAATAGACCACCTATCAATTGATGTGTATTCGCATCTAATATTTTATAGTATTGCCCAAATCGATATTGAATGTTGAACTCCATTCTATGTAAATCCATATGGTATGGATTGCTCTCAAAATCTCCATATTTTTCGGCATAAACAGCAAATGCATCTTTTTGAATTTGCAACAAACGCTTTGCATCCTCCTTGGATGCTTTTTCCATTATTATCATATTTTCTCCTTTATTATTTATCAATTATTTCCTATTTTGTCTAGGGTGATTCTGCATATATGTTTCCCTGATTTGTTCCTTTGAAACATGAGTATAAATTTGAGTTGTCGATAAATTTTCATGACCTAACATGGTTTGGACACTTCTTAGATCAGCACCTCCATCTAATAAATGGGTAGCAAAAGTATGGCGAATCATATGTGGGTATACATGCCCTACTTCTGCAGTGTGATCAATAATATTATCCAAAATAACTCGTACTCCTCTTGGAGTAAGTGGTCCACCATTCTTATTTACAAACAAAATATCAGTCGCATTTTGTTCAATTTTTCGAATCAAAGCAGGACGTGCTATATACATATATTCTTTTAAAGACTGAATACTTCTATCACTTAAAGGGACATAACGTTCTTTATGCCCTTTTCCAAATACTTTAATCATCTCATTTGGAAAGTCTAAATTTTTTTCGGTAATAGTACAAATTTCACTCACCCGAAGTCCTGATCCATATAATAGTTCCAGTAATGCATAATCTCTTAACCCCAAAGGTTTGGTCTTGTCAATAGAAGCAAACATCATCTCAATTTCGTTTTGATATAAAAAATGAGGTAACTGCTTTTCAATCTTAGGTGTTTCAACATTGTCAAAATAAGATACGGCTAAAATACCTTCTACAACCAAATAACGATAAAAGGCACGCAAACTAGACACCTTTCTAGCTATACTTTTACGGCTATAATTATTGGCAACTAAATGAGAAATATAATATCTAGCAATATTTTCTGTTTGAATGCGCAACAAATGACCATATTTTTGCGCTTCCAAAAAGGATGAAAAATCATGAATATCCTTTAAATAATTCTGAACAGTATATGGTGAATAATTTTTTTCTGCTTCTAAATACATTCGGTATTTTTCTATGGCTTGAGTTACTTTTTCCCTACTTGTATCTACTTGGACACCTCTTCCTAAACTAGAGCGTTTGGATGGTTTTGCATTTCCTCTAACTGTTTTTTTTAGTGCCAAGTTTCTCATCTCCTTCTTATTCTAATTCATTAATCAATTGTTTGATCTGCTCAAGTGCTCTTGTAGCATATGCCTTTTTTCTTTCCTTTTTATATATTTTTCCTGATAAACTCTCAAAAATACCAAAGTTAACATTCATTGGGTCGAAGGTATCAGGTGGAGTAATTTCAGGATGATAGGAAATATAGTTTGCCAATGCTCCTATTGCTGTAGTGGCATCAAGAGGTAAAATCTCCTTTTGTTCCAAGTATCTTGCCATATTTATCCCTGCTATTAATCCACTAGAGGCTGATTCAACATATCCTTCTACTCCTGTCATTTGACCAGCAAAGAAAATATGTGGATGTTCTATCAACTGATATCCCTTATTCAGTAATTTCTTGGAATGAATATAGGTATTGCGATGCATTACACCATAACGTACAATATTGGCATTCTCTAACCCTGGTATGAGTGATAATAATTTTTTCTGCTCACCAAATTTAAGATGGGTCTGAAATCCAACTAAATTATATAAACTTTTTGCTAAATTGTCTTGTCGAAGTTGCACAACAGCATATGGCCATCTTCCCGTTTTTGGATCATCTAAACCTACTGGTTTCATAGGTCCAAATAAGAGGGTTTGTTTTCCTCTCATAGCCATTTCTTCAATTGGCATACATCCTTCAAATACTTTCATTTCAAAATCATGTGGTATTACCTTTTCAGCATGAATCAAAAAATCATAAAAGGCATTAAATTCCTCTTTTGTCATCGGGCAATTTAAATAAGCCGCCTCTCCTTTATTATAGCGTGAAGCTAAAAATACTTTATCATGATTAATGGAATCGTATGTCACAATGGGGGCAATAGCATCATAAAAATACATATATGATGTGCCCAATAATTTTCCAATTTCTTGGTGTAAACTATCACTAGTCAAAGGACCAGAAGCAATAATTACTGGACCACTGGGGATGGTCTTAACTTCTTCTCGAATAATTTCAATATGTTCCATTGTCGATAGTGTTTCTGTAATATAATTAGAAAAAGCATCTCTATCTACAGCAAGAGCCCCACCTGCTTCTACTTTGGTGGCATCTGCTGCCCGAATAATCAAAGAATCCATTAGACGCATTTCCTCTTTTAATAGTCCTACCGCATTTTCAATTCCAGCTGCGCGTAATGAATTACTACAAATAAGTTCCGCAAAACCACCAGTTTGATGTGCACTAGTCATTTTTTGAGGACGCATTTCATATAATTTGACATCATATCCCCTTTTCGCAAGCTGATAGGCAGCTTCGCTTCCGGCAAGTCCTGCTCCTATAATTGTTACTTCTTTCATTTTATCACTATCCTTTTGATTGTAGTATACCATATTTTGCTTTTTTTGAAAAGAAAATCGCTAGTTCAATCCTTGAACTAACGATTTATAAATAGATTTCTTGATCATCTGATTTCAATATACAAATAGTCATAAATGACTTGAAATAATTCAACTATATTTCTTTTCTGCCCATCGCCTAACGAGTTGATAGCTTGATTAATATAATTTATTTTTTCTTCTTCAGTTGCAAGCATTTTACCTTTTCAATGTTTTATCTCCTCTTTATCACAAGGTTCATTACAATGTTTTGCGTAAGGACATCCTCTGCATGGATCTTTACGATGTTTCCAAAATGTAAAGTAACCAATAGCAATCACACTTGCAATAATAATTATTAAAATAATAATATCTATAGATTTCATATATTTATCCTAAATCAAATGTAAAATAAGAGAACCAATTCCAAATGCAAGGCAGCCTAGTATCCATGCAAGTCCAGTTTGAAATAAAATGGCTTGAAACATACGTTTGGTTGAGCCAAGTTCTCTACGCATTGCGCCAATAGCACCAAAACATGGCGCAGAAAATAAATTGAACATACAGAATGCATAAGCACTAGCTGGATTAAAAAATCCAAATACACCACTACCAAATAAAGCAGTTACATCTTGCGATTCTTCTGCAAGTCCTGCAATAATGTTCATACTCGATACGACTTGTTCCTTAGCTACTAACCCTTGAATCGCTGAAACTGTTGCTCCCCAGGACCATTCTCCAAGCATTGGATAAAAAATCCAAGCAAATACATTACCAATTGATGCTAAAATAGAATCTTCTACATTCACACCATATTGCAATTTCCAGTTGAATGATAGTAGAAACCACACAGCAATCGAACAAATTAGAATGACAGTACCTGCTCTTTTAATAAAGGCAATAACTTTTTCACCAACATCACGCAATACATATTTGATAGATGGTAATTTGTATTCTGGAAGTTCAGAAATAAAAGAAGATGGATTACCTTTGAAAAAGAATTTTTTTAGAATGACCGCAGAAATTAAAATAATCACAATCGCAAGAAAATAAAGGGATACCGTAATTAAACCACTATATTGATCGAAAAAAGCACCTGCAAACATTGCAATGATAGGTAATTTTGCTGAACAAGGAATAAATGGTGTACATACAATCGTAATTGCCCGTTCATCCTCATCTTCTACTGTTCGTGCAGTCATAATACCTGGCACACTACATCCAGATCCTACAATGAAGGGAATCAGTGATTTGCCACTTAAACCAAATTTTTTGAACACTTTATCTAAAAAGAATGCAATTCTTGACATATATCCACTCGTCTCTAAAATGGCAATGCATAAAAAAAGAATGACTAGTTGGGGAGCAAAATTCAATACTGCACCAACTCCTTTGATCATTCCATCACAAATCAAACTAATGATCCAACTGCTTGCACCAAGGCGATTCAGCATTTCTGCAACCCATCCTGAAAAAGAATGAATGGCTCCATCAACTAAGTCCACTGTCCATGAACCTACTACACCAACTGCTAAATAATAAATAAGTGCCATAATACAAGCGAAGATAGGAATAGCTAACCATTTATTAAGTAAAATTTTATCTAGTTGATCCGTAATGGTTACCACATTTTTTGGTTGTGTTACACACTGATTTTTAATATCGGTAATAAAATTATAACGTTCATTCGCAATAATCTGCTCTGTATCATATTGATAACTTTTTTCTATTTGATCAATCTGATATAAAATACTATCAGTCACGTAACAAAGGTATCGTTCCTCTTTTTCAAAAATTTTAACTGCCTCAAAACGATTGCATCCCCTATGCCGCATAATATAATCAAGAATATCTTCTACACTAGGCGCATAGATTTTTTGATGATTGTTCTCTAAAATAGACTGACTCGTAATCAAGCGAATCAGTTCATCAATTCCTGTTTGTTTTAAGGCAGAAATTCTCACAATAGAGGTATGCAATAATTCACTTAATTTTTGTTCATCAATTTGAATCTGTTTCTTTTCTAACATATCCGCCATATTGAGCGCAATAATAACCTTTGTATCTAACTCTAGTAATTGAGTTGTTAAGTATAAACTTCTCTCGATTGATGTGGCATCCACAATATTAATCACCACATCTGGCTTTTCTTCTAAAATATATCGTCTAGAAACTTCTTCTTCTGCCGTATAAGGACTTAAAGAATATATACCTGGTAAATCTACTATAGTAATATCCGTATCCTTGATTTTTCCTTCTTTTCGTTCAATTGTTACACCTGGCCAATTCCCAACTTTTTGGTTGGTTCCTGTCAGTATATTAAATAGACTTGTTTTCCCACTGTTTTGATTTCCAATCAATGCTACCTTCATGATTATTTTATTACCTCAATGTCAATATTTTCCATATCTTTTTTTCGAACACAAAGTTCATAGCCCCGTAATTCGATATCTACAGGATCTCCTAATGGAGCAATTTTTTTTACTCTTACCTCTACTCCTGTTGTAATCCCCATATCCAAAAGTCTTCTACGTACTGCCCTACTGTCATTATGCAATCCTGTTACACGCGCTATTTGACCAATTGTTAAATCTGACAAATGCCCTTTTTGACCTTTTTTTAGATGTTTCATAACTTCCCTCTTTTCATTATATTTCGAAATAGAACATAAGATACTCATCTCATTGTTCTTTAATTAGAAGTTCTTTCCTTATATAATATACCACAAAACGCTCTATTTTGTAAAGATTACGCCCTAAAATCAACAAAAAAACACAGTTAGTTTTGGATAATTTGCAATATATTACCTCATCTACTGTGTTTCTTTAATTTTTTTATAGACAACCAACTTTATCTATGAATAATTATCCCAATATATAATGCTTTAGTTTATCTTTTCTTCAGTGGGCAATCTTGATGACAGCCATCACAACCACAGCCACACCCTATTTTTCCCTTTTTACGATTTTTTAATTTTAGAAAAATCGGCAATAATACAAGTACTATAGCTATTGCAATAATAAGATATTCAAACCATTTCATCTACTGGATTGCCTCCTTTCTTTTTGATATACTACGACGTCTTCCGTTTTTTTGCAACGTACCTGCCAAGGAATACCATTGCAACAACAAGAATAATTAATACAAGGAAACCAAAATACCACCCAATTTCAAAGAGTCTACCGATCCAGAAAATAGCCATCGATAATACATATGATGCACCTAACCACC
Source organism: Anaeroplasma bactoclasticum (assembly GCA_023667245.1). Lineage (GTDB taxonomy): Bacteria > Bacillota_I > Bacilli_A > ML615J-28 > CAG-313 > CAG-313. Next base: position 15,933 of record JAMPAL010000017.1, on the reverse strand, counting down.
AAGCCATAGTTACTAAGAAGCCTTTTTTCGTGCTTTCACCTTTTGCAGTAGCAACTGCAGCAAAACATGGTAATGTAAATAGATTATAAGCTGCAAAAGCATAAATAGCCGCATTGCTTAAAGCAATGGTATCTTCAGTTAAACCTAGTGTACTCATTGTACCTACCACATCTTCTTTTGCAATTAATCCAGTAATAGAAGCTACAGTATACTTCCATCCTTCTTGTCCCATACTCCATCCACAAGGATAGAATACATATTGAAGCACTCTACCTAAATCAGCTAATATACTTTCACTAATGTCATCTACCATGCCTGTCCAAAATGCCCATTTGAAATTAGATAAAAACCAAATAACGATGATAGAAGCTGTGATAATTGTGGAAGCTTTATAGATAAAATGTTTGAATTTTTCCCATAAATGTGCCATTAAATTTTTAAATTGTGGCATATGGTAAGAAGGCAATTCCATGATAAAAGGAGGAACATCAGAATTTTTACCAAAGGCCTTCATGATAAGTGCCGATAAAATCGCTACCACAATACCTAATACATAAATTGAAAAAACAAATATATCACCTAAAAAGCTACCCGCAACTACTGCAGCAAGCATTGCCCAAATCGGAGCCTTTGCACCACAGCTAAAGAAAGGTGAAAGGCGAATTGCTAAATCTCTTTCTTTTTCATCTTCTAGCGTTTTCGTTGCCATCATCGCTGGAACAGAGCACCCAAATCCCATGAGCAACGGAATAAAAGCCTTACCTGATAGGCCAAACTTTCTAAATGCTCTATCCATAATAAATGCAACACGCGCCATATAACCAGAATCTTCTAAAATAGAAATAAATAAAAATAATAATAGAATTTGTGGTAAGAAACTAAAAATAGCATCTAACCCTGTAAGTAAACCATCACAAATGAGGCCTGTATACCAAGTTCCTTCAGGCATAAAACTTGAAACCAAATCAATAATGGATCCAGTTAACCATCCCATCCAACTTTGTAAAAATACGCCTAGAGAAGGAATTCCTGCAAGAACTGCTGCCTCTCCATTTTCTATTGCTTCTGCTAATATATCTTCATATCCCATTCCTGTGAAGAAGTTAATCCAACCAGGATTAGATATTTCAATACCAAATAGACCATTTAGGAACAATAAATCTTCACTAAAAACAAAGTGGAAGACGATAAACATTACGAGTAAGAAGAGTGGTATACTCCAAATGCGATGTGTCAATACTTTGTCAATTTTATCGGATTTTGTGCTTTGATCAAATGTTTTTGATTTTTTTACTGTTTTAACAAAATGTTTTGCAATATATTTGTATCTTGCATCAGCAATCATTCCTTCAAAGTCGCCATCAAAAGCACTAGCATCTATCGCTTTTTTCATCCTTTCTACATCTTCTACAAGTGTTGGATGTAATGCCCTTTCTACACTGTCTCCTTCAATGAGTTTAATGGCATGAAACAATGGACTCTCAACCTTTTGTGAAGCAAGTTCGTTCCGAACTTTTTCTATGATTGCTCCCATAGTTGTTTCTAATAAAATACTGCTTCCTTTTCTAGATTGACTTGCCACTTCATAAGCTGTTTTCATCAATTCTTTAATACCTTCATTCTTTAAAGCAGAAATTTCAATAACAGGGACATGGAGCATATTCGCTAATTCTTGAACCTGAATGACATCACCATTTTTTCTGATTGTATCCATCATATTTAATGCAACGACAACGGGAACATCAATTTCAAGAAGCTGTGTAGTTAAATACAAGTTTCTTTCTAAATTAGTAGCATCAATTACATTGATTACGCAATCTGGTTTTTCATCAACAATAAAATTTCTTGAAATAATTTCTTCTGGTGTATAAGGAGAAAGTGAATATATTCCAGGCAAGTCAACAATTTGTACTGGTTTTGCTAATTTTTTATAAACCCCTTCTCTTTTATCTACAGTAACACCTGGCCAGTTTCCAACATGCGCAGTTGCTCCTGTAAGACCATTAAATAAAGTCGTTTTCCCACAATTGGGATTACCCGCTAATGCAAATTTCATTATTTAAATACCTCCATTAAAACTGCTTGTGCCTCAGATTTACGAATAGTTAATTCATATCCACGAATTGTAATTTCTATCGGATCTCCCATTGGCGCAAATTTTTTAACAATAATGTTTGCACCTGGTGTTACCCCCATATCATATAATCTTCTCTTGATTTTACCCTCTGCAACAATTTTTTTAACTGTTCCAGATTCTTTAGGTTGTAATTCATTTAAATACTTTTCCATACTTTACCTCTTTCTTCATTCTACATAAATGCGACTAGCTAGTTCTTGATTAAGAGCTAATCTTCCTTCTTTCACCTTGACAATCACATTGCCATGGTTACTTTGAATAAGCGTGAGTTCTGAGCCTTTCAAAATTCCTAGATTTTCTAAATGTCGTTTTGTTTTATCATCAGAAACCACCTTTTTTACAAATAAATGTTTTTCCTGTTCAGCAATAATAAGGGGAATCATACTTTCCTTTCTGTTAGCAATCGCTAACTTATATTGATTAATTTTAGTTAGCCTAAGCTAACATCGATTATATTATACGCTAACGATAGACCAATTGCAACAAAAATACACTTTTTTGTTAGCAAAAGGTAACAAATTATATTATTTGAACAACAATTGGTTTTATGCTATAATAAAGTATCAGTGAGGTGAATTTATGCAATTGTATGAATCTGCAGAAGATTATTTAGAAAGAATTTTGATGCTGCAAAATGAAGGAAAAAATGTTCGATCAATTGACATTGCTCAGTCCTTCAACTATTCTAGAGCTAGTGTCTCTAGGGCCATCAACAATTTGAAGAAAAGCCAATTAATTGAGATATCTTCCTCTGGTATCATCACACTTACCACAGAAGGTTATAAAATTGCGGAAAAAATGTTGACAAGACATACATTGCTGACTTCCTATTTCGTAAAGTTAGGTGTCCCTTACGAAATTGCTAAAATGGATGCTTGTAAGATTGAACATGATCTGAGTGAAGTAACATTTGACGCCATCGTTAACCATATTGACAATAAAAAATAAAAATGCTTCTTTTGAAGCATTTTATATTTTATAAATAGATTTTACTTCCAGATTTTAACCATGTTCCAGCATTTGCTCGAAGTAACTGATCTGCCGTACGATTGGTTGAAGATAAAATAGTATCTACTGTATCATTTTGTTTGACAATATAGGTATTGTTACGAGGTATTTTTAAAACTTGCTCAGGCATAATTTGGAATCCTGCAAAATCATTATATAATCCCAAAAGAATTGGATCTACACCTAACTTAGTGGCGATTACATCTATGGTATCCCCTGGTTTTACAGTATAATTTTCAAAATAATAATCATCATCACTAGCACTTTGCTTTGGTATAATCAACACTTGTCCTGGAAATATTGTTGATGATGTGAGCATATTGATATCGGTCAAATCAGATACTGTGGTGTCATACTTTTTAGCAAGATTGTAAAGTGTATCCCCTTTTTTTACCGTATATTCCATATAATCAATTCGTTTTCCATAGTTATTAAAATTATTCATTCTTTCCCCTCCTCAACTTTAGTATATGCAAAAAGTCCAAAAGGGTGAAAAAAAAGCAATCTTAGTGAGAACAACTAGGCAAAGATAGAGCAGGGAAGCCCACTAGTTGTCCTCAGTAAAATTACTTTACAACAACATTATAACAAATTTGTCCTATTTACGCAAGCAATTGACACTTTTGTTACACATTTTTTGACAAATTTGTCTAAAAAACAAAAAATAAAATCCTGTCAGGATATAAATGCGACAAAATCTCACTATTCATTTCAACAAATATGCCTCATTTGCCATCTAAGAAAATTGAATTTAATCATTTTACCGCTTCTAAATAGCCAAGAATTCGCATAAAACAAGAAGATAAAATGCATCGCAAAAATCTAAATTATAAGCAAATTTACCATAATATAATACCATAAGCGACATAAATTTGTAAAGGAAAAACGTCTCAAAGAAGTGAGACGTTTTTGTTGCTTTTTGGCATTTCATTTGTACATAAAAATAGCCCTTTGTTTCTAAATTATTATCTTCCTAAAGTCTTGATTTCTGTTAATATCATCTCAATAAAATGATTTAATTCCATCGTAACGGACTCATTTGAGCCGTGGTGGCGATACGTAATTGTGCGATTTTCCTTCTCCTGATTTCCTAATACAAGTGTATATGGAATCTTTTTCATTTGACTCTCTCTAATTTTATAATTCATTTTTTCATCACGTTCATCAATAGAAACACGAATGCCTACTTGATGCAACAAGTTTTCTACTTCTTTAGCATACTCACCATGTGCTTCTAAATTAACAGGAATAATAACCATTTGTTTTGGCGCAAGCCAAAGTGGAAATGCACCAGCAAAATGTTCGGTAATGATACCAATAAATCTTTCTAATGAACCAAAACAAGCGCGGTGAATCATTACTGGCGTTTGTTTAGATCCATCTTCTGCAATATATTTACAATTGAATCGGCCAGGCAGTTGCATATCCAGTTGCACTGTACCACATTGCCAAATCCGGTTCATTGAATCCCGCAATTTAAAATCCAATTTTGGACCATAAAAAGCACCATCTCCAGGATTGATTTTAAAATCGTGACCCGTCGCAAGGCAGGCTTCCTTTAACGCCTTTTCAGCCTCATCCCAAACTTCAACTGTGCCAATAAAATTATCTTCTGGCCGAGTAGATAGTTCAATTGCATAGTTTAGACCAAATACAGAATATACTTCATCATATAGAGAAATAATCTTTGCTACTTCCTCGCCGATTTGATCTTCACGAAGGAATGTATGCGCATCATCTTGCGTGAACCCTCTTACTCTAAATAAACCATTTAAAGCTCCACTTGCCTCATAGCGGTGAACATTACCTAATTCTGCATAACGAAGTGGTAATTCTTTATAGGAGTGTAAACCATTATTATATACCAAAATAGCCCCTGGACAGTTCATTGGTTTAATGGCATAAGTACCATCTTCCACATCGATTGTAAACATATCCTCTTTGTAGTGATCCCAATGTCCAGATGTTTCCCATAATTCACGGTTTAACATAATTGGGGTATTAATAACCGAATAACCCTTTTCACGATGAAGTTGAATCCAAAAATCTTCAAGTGTTCTGCGCAAAATATATCCGTTAGGCAACCAAAAAGGAAGTCCAGGACCATATTCGCTAATCATAAATAAATCAAGTTCTCTTCCTAATTTACGGTGATCGCGTTTTTTTCTTTCTTCAAGGTTGTGCAGGTGTTGTTTTAAAGCTTCCTCACTCGCAAAGCAAGTTCCATATATTCTTTGTAACTGTGCTTTGGATGAATCTCCTCGCCAGTAAGCACCACTGATGCTCAATAGTTTAAAGTGTTTCAACCATTTTGTACTTGATACATGAGGTCCTCTACACAAGTCACGGAAATCACCTTGTTCATAAATCGTAATAACTGCATCATTTTCTAGTTCTTGGATAATTTCTATTTTATAAATATCTTCTTGAAATAAAGACAAAGCTTGTTCTTTAGACACTTCATAACGTGTGATGGGCTCACCTGCGGCAACCAATGCTTGCATTTTCTTTTCAATTTTTGGTAAATCATCTTCAGTCAATTGAATGTCACCCAAATCCATATCGTAATAAAAACCTTCTTCAATTGCTGGTCCTACACCAAACATAGCCTGAGGATACAATGCTTTGATAGCTTGAGCCAATAAATGGGCACAAGAATGGTTAAATATATCTTCATATCCATTTGATACAGCAGTAATCAATTCAATCTTCCCATCCTCATAAAGTGGTTTAGATACATCAATTAATTGATCATTGAATCGAGCAATCACACACTTTTTGGCAAGTCCACTAGAAATGCCACTTGCTATTTGAAGGGGAGTAACTCCTTCTTCAAATGTTTTAACAGATAAATCTGGAAATGTAATTTGAATCATTTTATTTTCTCCTTTTCTAAAAAATAAAAGCCTTAGAAGAACGTGCATTTACACACGTTTTTCTAAGGACGAAAAAGCAACGGCTTTTGAATTGCTTCGCGCGGTACCACCTTAGTTCAAAGATTTCTCTCTTTGCAACTTTCTTCCCTTAACGCGGGAAAACAACGTCTGTTATTTCTAGCAGCAACTCCCAGGGAGTAACAATTAGGCGTACTTGAGTTGTTCCCACTATCCAACCTCACTAATCAATTCGTTTCTAACTGTCATATCCTGTTCTTTGTCTTTATAATCATTAAACTAACTTAAACTTATCTATATTATACAATAAAATATTATTTTTTTCAGTAAAAATGAATTATTTATTCTATTTCTGGTGTGTAATCACGAATAGCCAAAAGGACAAGTAATTCTTCTAGTTGCATCAATTCTTCATCAGTCGGCATTTCGTTTGCCAATATATTCAATGCATTTTGAATTTGTTGTGCTGGCTGGTTACTGAAGAACACATATAAATCATTGTCATTTGCATCTAAGCCTTGCAACGTAGATATCATTTCTAAAATAGCTTTAACATCTTCTACTGCCTTAGCACTTTGAACAAAAGTCAAATAGTTTTCTAAACAATTTTTTTCTCCATCTGCAGCACCACTAGATTGAATCATCTCATTTTGTAATAAGATACGTACATATTGCTTATATCCGTCAAAATGTTCAAAAATAGTTTGATAAATATGATTTACAGTGACACCTTCTGGAAGATTACCATAGGTTAAACTAAATAAGGCACCTTTGATATATTTTTCATGAGTTGAAATATAATAAGCGTCAATATAATCAAATAAAACTGGAGATACTGCTTCTATCAAATACATCATTTCTTCAGCACTTGGTGTACCACCATTTGCAATATTGGTGATAAAGGCTATTACAAAAGCCTCATCTAATTCCACTTTTGACAAGGTTCTTGCCAATACCACTACTTCATCTGCTAGTTCCTTTAATACAGTTTTATCTAACTCAAATCCAAAGAACAAACTAAAAGCTGAAGGAATATCTATAGGTAATGTATTTAATTTGTCTATTATAGCATCCAAATAAGTATCTAATTCCGCACCATTAATTTGAATATTTCCCAATACCAAAACAGCTAAGTCTTGAACAAGTTTGCCTACTTCTTCCATTGCATTAGCTTCTTTTGTTTCATCACCAAAAACAAAATATTGAATAATCGCCATTAAATCATAATGTTTGGTATCGATTTTTTTAATAAAATCAAGTACATCCTCAATGACTGCAAGATTCTCTTTCGTAATCTCAATAGAAGTATTTCCTATCATTCCAGAAAGAGTTGGATTCATACTGATAAATAATGCCTCATAAGGGAATACGTCCAATAAATCATTTATGACAACAAGTTCTGCATCTGTAGGCAAAATCGATTTAATAACATCTACAATTTGATTTTTTAAAATCAAAATTTGATTGAGTGTGCCTAAAAATTCTGTACTATCTGTTACATTAGGCAATTGTTGAATCAAACCAACAAGTTGAGGAATGACCATAAACAATGTTTTTGACTTTGCATAACTTTTATTCACAAAAGTAGTTAACCCTTCTAGATGTTGTTCTAAATAGGCATCTAATAGTCCATCTTTTTCTTCAAGGGCATTCAGTGCTTTTTCGTAAGCCATTTTAGAAATTGACGATTGTTGCTTTTGATAGAACAAATATAACGTATTATAATCATCTAGGGTCAGTGGTGCATTCAAAAGAAGAACAATTTCATTCAAATCTAGCGTATATGTTTTTCCAAATATCTCGCTTGTAAATGTAATTGTTTCTTCATTTCTTCTCATTTGATAAGGCATCATACCTGAGCATGCCTGTGATGCTAAAGTAAAAATAGGATTAGAAGAAGTAACACCCATGCTGAGAGAAAGCAATAAGTTTGGAGCAACTAAGTTCATAAATGCCTCATCATCAAACACAGATTGAACTGTAGAAGTATATGCCCCACTTTGAACTAACTTATCAAATAATTGTTGCATGCTTTGTTTTTCATCTTCAGTTAAGTCCATTTCTAATCCATCTTGATTACTTATCACTTGATAACGCATATTCATATCAAGATATGTTAACCCCAAAGCAAGATAAGCATTTAATTTTTTACTTTCTAAAACTTGAAGAAGGCCCTCTTCTCCTGCATTCATCATAGTTTGTACTTCTTGAATGGTTAACCCATATTTTTTCAAACAATACGCAAGTGTGGTTGCATCGTTTACTCTTGTTTCATCTAAACCAAACGCTTCCAGGCAAGCTGCAATTTCTGTTTCAGATGGTCCCATAACATAATGAATTTCCTCTGATGCCATAGACTTCTTGTAATCGGTTGTTTGAGGCAACGTTACAACATAAATAATGGCACTTTCTATATCTCCTAAAACATAAGCATTGGTAGTAACCGAATGAGAAACTCCATTTACATATACTAAATATCCACCTGCATTTTCAACCACATCCCATTTTACTGTACCTTCTTCTACTCTAACATGAGTTGGGGTAGGCATTGCGGGGAGAACAGATTCATCCTGCCACTTGGCGAGCAGTGTAATGTTATCATTGATTTTCGTAGAAAAATCAAATTTTTCACCATTTAAAGTCCAATACAGAAAAACATATCCTTCACGAGTTGGATCTGCTGGGGCTTGAATAGTTGTGCCCTTCTTGGTCTCAACTGCTGAAACCGCTGTTCCACCTTCACTACCAAATGTCACCTTGACTTTTTTTTGACAAGATACCAAAAAAAGACCAAGTGTCATAGTGATACACAAAATAAAATATCTTTTTTTCATAATCTTTCCTTTCTATTTTTTTATTTGCACTTTATTATACTACTAGAAATATTTTTTTTCAATACCCTTTTTTTATTTCTTCTATTCATCCCGATAATTTTGATCATTCAATTCAATGAATTCCATTAAAGTACGAATACGTTCATAAATTCTAGCCGCTTTCAATACATCTACATCTTTGCTTCCTTCCTTTAAATGCTCTAGTAAAAGTACTGCATCTAAATTGGAGCTCATAAAGGTGAGCGATTTTTTTGTCATTCTTTCTTGAAGAATGGCTCCTAAAACTTCGTCACGAATAAAACTGCTACTTGTTTCACCACCAAAATCATCTAAAATTAAAATTTCAACATTTTTTAACTCTTCAATAAATGTTTCTAAATCTCCACTACCTATTGCACTCTTAATCGAACGAACCAAATCTGGGTAATATGCAAATATAACTTGATGACCAGCTTCAGAAAATCTTTTTGCCAAATATGCCAATAAATAGGTTTTTCCACATCCGTATGCACCATGAAGAAATATTCCCTTTACCGGTTCATTTTGTTCATACTTACTAATACATATTTTAATTGTTTCTAATACCTTTTTCGCTTTTCGTTAATATAAATCTGATCAAAATTAAACATTTGAAAAGAACAAGAAAGTAAAATTAGATTCTTTTCTTTAGACTGCTCATTCTGATGAATCAATTGGTAAGAACATGGAACATAATTTAATTCAAAATGAATGGCGTTATAACTAATCTGTGGTTGATATCCACGACTATTTTGTACACATTGTGATAAGGATTGACAATGACAGCACTTTTCTTTTTTAAGAATATACGCTAGTAATACATTTAAATCTTTATCCACTTCCTCTAAGGTGAGGTTATTTTGGCTGACTATTTGCCGAATTGTATCATCTTTTAGTGTTTTTTTTAGCAATTCATTGCGACTATTATTCATTTTTATTCTCCTCTTTTTTATTTGGGTTAAAGAAATCATCTAATTCGTCTAGTTGACTTGTTGTTGGTGTCAATGTTTCAACTGGCTTTGTCTCTAAAATTCCCTTTTGATAGTCTTCATACCAAACAGGAACACCTTTTGTTGTTTTTCCTTTATGCCCTGATGAAGTTGGCTTTTTCTGAATATACTGAATGGCATCTAATGTCGATTTTACTTTTGCTCTTTTCCAAGTATGAATGATTTTTAAAAAATAATTATAACTTGGAATTTGACCATTTAAGCCTTCTAACACATAACCAATCATCACATTCAATACACCAATACCAATACCCGTATCTTTTAACAATTGATCAAACATATCAATTTCTGAAGCAGTTAAGGCAATGCCTGTTTTTTGTTTCACAAATTCATTTGGACTAGCAGATTCTAAAAACTGAATAAGTTTCGCATTTTCTCCCGCAGCAGGATGCATCGTTACTTTAGGAATAACCCCTAACTTCTTTCCTTTTTTTTCATACGCCTTTTTTGCATAGGTAGCAATTTCTTCTAAATGGACCTCTTTTTTCTCATTACAAGATAAAATCACTACATCTTTCATTTCATTAGGAGAAAGTTGATACAAAAAACTATATCTTGTAATGGTATCAATAAATTCTTGATTCGTTAATACTTCTGGTTTTATCACATCATGAGCACTCAGCAAAACACTAAAATAGGCATAATCAAATGCCTTTTCTGAAAGTGTAATACCATTATTCTTTCCTGTAAATATATGTTGTGAAACAAGAATACTATCTGATAGTTCTAATTCAAATACATCATCAAAACTATGGTTAATGCACTCAAACTTACTCAAATCCAATTTTCTCATGACAAATTCACAATAAGTTTTAAAGTAAGCATCATGACCAATTTGATATTCTAGTAAAGTGGCTAGTTCTATATTTTCGAAAAAGGCAATGCCATCTAATGGTTTTTTCATCACATAGACATATAAATTATCGCTATAATAGGTATCCATTAATCCAATCGCTTCTAATTTATTGCGAATATCCGAAAACCGTTCAATAGAGCGTAAATGCATTAGACGAACAATCTTTTCATGCTGCTCTATATCTGATTCACTACAACCTTCTGCTACCAAGGAATATAAAGCTTGATATAGTGAAATCACTTTATCTCCTACTATAGGCATATAAAGCTGTAATAATACCCTCTGCTCATAATTTGATAATGGGGCAACTATCATCACTTCAAAATCACTTAAATGTGACAGTGGATAATTATTGTTCATCGTGATATCCCTTACTTTTTAAAATTAATACTTTATCTATGGCATCATAAATGGCTTGAATCAAGTTTATTCCTCTTCCAAATGGAAGGAAATAATGCGTATTCACTTTTACTAACACCCCAGTTTCATATAAACCCATTTCAGATAAAGTCACAATAATTTGTTTTCTTTTTCCTTCAAACAAAAGTTCATGATAATAATTATCTACATGTATCATTTGAAAACCTGCATTTTTAAGCACATTCGTTACTCGTGTCTGCGTTGTTTGTAAATCGTTTCCATAATACCTTGTTCGTAATTTTGGATTACTACTTGTACTAGATGTTTCAAAACTATTTCTAAACATATCACTAATTGCCATAATGTTGTTTCACCTCTTTTATCATTTCATGTATTTGTTCTATAGTATAACATAAATCCCTTGAATTATCAATGATATAGTCCGCCTTTTGACATTTTTCTTTTTGAGGCAGTTGGGTTTGAATCCGACGCTTAGCATCTTCTTTTGATAAATGATTGCGCTTGATTAATCGTTCAAGTTGAATTTCATCATCCGCATATACTACCACAATTTGATCACATAGTGTATCAAATCCTGCTTCAAATAATAGAGGAACGCTGAAGAATACAAAGGAATCATTCATACTATGGATTTTTTGAAGTGCTTTTTGTTGCACAATAGGATGAACCATTTGATTGACTTTCAATCTATTTTCTTCATTTTCAAAAATAATTTTTGCCAATTGGCTGTCATCTATTTTTTCATTATCAAACAATATTTTCCTACCATATTCACGAGTCAAAGCGCAATAAATCGCTTTCCCCACTGCTTTATATTCTGCTACAATCTCATCGGCATCAACGACTTTATATCCAAGTGTTCGTAAATACTTTGTTACAGTTGTCTTTCCCGTTGCAATTGATCCCGTAATACCAATGATTTTTGGTCTTTTTTTAATTTGACAAAGAGGACAATAATAGGTTCCTCTTCCACCAACTTTGATTTTTTGTATCGTCGTTTGACAAACTGGACAAGGATTTTTTGCCTGCTGGTGCACAAGTAGTTCCAATTGAAATAATCCTGTAACACCTAAACTACTTGTATAACTTCGAATAGTTGTTCCGCCTGCTTGAATGGCTTTTTCTAAAACAAACTGGGCATTTTCTAAAATATGAGAGGTGTCTTCCATTGTTAAGCAAGTGGCTATGGTTTCTGGATGAATTTTACTTAAAAACAATACTTCATCAACATAAATATTTCCCATACCACAAATTATCTCTTGATTCAATAGTGCTGTTTTTATGGCAACTTGTGTGTGCTGTAGGCGTGAATACAATTCCTCTTTGGTAAAATATGGATCAATGGCCTCCTTCCCCAATTTGGCGAGTGAAGGATATCGCATAATTTCATCTAAATCCGTTGATGCAATAAGTGCCATTTTTCCAAATTTACGTGTATCATGATATCTAAAACTAATCTGCTTATCTAAAGTAAACACAATATGTTCATGTTTATTTCTAGGTTCATCTATGGATTTTAAAAAGTATTTTCCTTCCATCCGTAGATGAGATATAATCGTATAATGATCTAAAATAAAGAGTAAATATTTCCCATATCTTTCTATTTTTCGAAATGTTTCAGACTTTAACTTTTCAATAAAAATATCGAATCCGACATTTTCAATCATTGGTGTATAATATACAGCAACATCTGTTATCGTTTTTCCAAGAATTTGATAAGCAAGTGTTCTTCGTACAGTTTCTACTTCTGGTAATTCAGGCATAATTCACCTATTTCATATCCCATGTTTTTCCACATGCCACTTCAGCAATAAATTTCACTTCCATAGATACTGCTGATTGCATAGTTTTAGGGACAATAACTTTCAATTCTTCTAATTCTTCTGGCACAACATCTAATATCAATTCATCATGCACTTGTGCGACAATTCTACTTTTAAAGTGATGTTTTTCTAATTCATCTTGTACTTTAATCATAGCAATTTTCATAATATCTGCAGCTGTACCTTGAATAGGCGCATTCATTGCGGCGCGCTCTGAAAACTTTCTCAGAGCAGCATTGCTACTATTGATTTCTTTCATATATCTTCTTCGATTATATTTGGTAGTTGTATATCCTTCTTTTTTGGCATCTTCTACGCATTGATTCAAATAGGTTTTAATTTCTGGATAGATATCAAAATACTTGCGAATAAAATCTGACGCTTCATATGGTGAAATATGTAATTGTTCCGCAAGACCCCAATCACTCATCCCATAAACTATTCCAAAATTAACTGCTTTTGCTACTCTTCTATGTTCTTTTGTCACTTGTTCTAATGCAATATTGTATACTTTAGATGCTGTTAAAGCATGTAAATCAATGCCCTCATTAAAGGCTTGAATCATTGCCTTACAACCTGATAAAGAGGCTAAAATACGTAGTTCAATTTGTGAATAATCTGCACTTAATAAATAATGTTCATCGCAACTTGGAATAAAGGCTGTTCGGATAATCCTTCCTTCTTTTGTTCGAATTGGAATATTTTGAATATTGGGTTCTGTAGATGAAAGCCTTCCAGTTAATGTTAAGGATTGTTTAAAAATAGTGTGCACATGATCATCAGTTTCCGTTGTTTCCGCAAGTAATCCAACTACATAAGTAGAATATAACTTCGCAAATTTACGATATTCTAATACATAAGAAGCGATAGGATACACTTTAGCAAGCCCTTCTAATACCTCTGCGGAAGTAGAATATCCTGTTTTTGTTTTCTTCCCCTTGCCCAAATGCATCTCCTCAAACAATACTACTCCAAGTTGTTTGGGAGAAGCTACATTAAATGGATGCCCTGCCAAAGCAAAAATAGCTTTTTCATTTTCTTGGATTTGTTCTTGCAAATAACCCCCAATCTCTTGAAGACGATTCTTACTTACCCTAAAGCCTGTCATTTCAACTTTTCCTAAAATAATGGCTAGCGGAATTTCAATGTCATATAACAATTCCATTTGGTTTCTTTCTTCTAATACTTGATCTAATTTTTCTTTTAACACTTCCAAATAACTCATTTTATCCATCATATAGGTAGCATATACATTTTCTTCTGGCACATCATATATACTCTTTTTGCCAAAGATTTCTTCTATGAAAGCAAAGCGAGTAGGTAGAAATTTTTCCATCATTGATTTGATTTCTAATGCTCCGTATGATGGATCAATAACATAACTTGCTAGGACAAAATCAAAAGCAAATGATTCAATAAAAATACCTCTTCTTGCTAATGCAACATACACCTTTTTGCTATCTATGGTATAAATTGTCTTTTTGCTTTCCAAAATGTGTTGTAACCGAATATCATTTAAATAACTTTCATCTAGATAATATCCTGTTTGATTCACAAAAAAAGCAATTCCTAAAATATGCCCTTTATGATAATTCTCTTGATTGAGTTCTACCTCTATACTCCATTTTTCATATTGTTCAAGTGCCACTAATGTTGGTTCTAATTCATTATAATGATACTGATATTTTTTTTCAATAGACTTTTGTTCCTCTTTGACTTCTTCTGTAAAGTTCATTTTTTTAATAAACGATTGAAATTCAAGCATTTCATAAAAACTTCTGAGTTCTATTACATTTGCTCCTTTATATTGCAAATCTTCTATTGTATATGCAATAGGCGCATCCATAACAATTGTTGCTAAAGATTTTGTACGTAAAGCAATTTCTTTTTCATTAGCAAGTGTATCTTTAAGTTTTCCTTTTAGTTCTTCTTCATGTGCAATTAAATTTTCTAAGGATTGATATTGTTCTAATAATTTAACTGCTGTTTTAGGGCCTACTCCAGATAATCCCGGTAGATTATCGGAATTATCGCCAATCAAGCCCTTATAATCGGTCATTTGATGAGGTTGAAATCCCATAATCGATTGAAAATTATCTATATTATATTCCTCTAAATCAGTGATGCCTTTTTTGGTTAAAAATACCTTTACGTTTTCTCGAACCAGTTGTAACAAATCCTTATCGCCCGAAATTACAATGACTTCATCAAATGCATCTTTTACCTTTTCAGACATAGAACCAATTAGATCATCTGCCTCATATTCATCCGTTTCCCATTGTTTTACACCTAAGATCCGTAAATATTCCTTAATATAGGGGATTTGCATTGCAAATTCTTCAGGCATAGGTTTACGTCCCCCTTTATATTCAGCATAAGCTTGATGGCGAAATGTTTTCTTTCCTTTATCAAAAGCAACAAAAATATGAGTCATTCCTTCTGTGCTTAAAATTTTATGCATCATGTTGACAAACCCATAGATGGCATTGGTATATAAATCATTACTCGTTTTCATTAAATTTCCTGTATATGCAGTTGCATAATATGCCCGAAACATAATACTATTTCCATCAAGCAGTACAATCTTATTCATTTGCTACAACTCCTTTTATTATCTTCTTTTTATTATTTTACCACAAAATGCGAAAAAAATATAGAATATTAGTATTTTTTTATTTCATACTAATATAGAGGTGATCAAATGAAACTATTTAAAAGTAGTTTTTTTATTTTAATCGGTTTTACTTTCTTTGGATTACAACAGTGTTCCTTTTGGCAAGAAGAAAAAGCAGACCCATTTTATGCACAAATTTCTCAGTATAGTAGCTTTCAACCTGCTTTATATGCGCAATATGAACAAATTTATCAACACAATCATAATATGATCTATACTTTAAATCTAGTGAATTATCCTTCTTTTTTAAAACAAGGTGACTATAATAGTTTTTTCTTTGGTGATCATTATTTGTTCG
>JAMPAL010000016.1 GCA_023667245.1 Anaeroplasma bactoclasticum | reverse complement strand
TAGTCTTCTAAATGCTTTATTAAAAGAAAATAAAGCAATTGTAACCGATATTCCTGGAACAACTAGAGATGTCATTGAAGCAAGTATCAATTTAGGGAATATTACATTACATTTATTAGATACAGCAGGTATTCGTACAACAAGCGATATTGTAGAACAACTAGGTGTAAAAAGGTCTTATGATGCATTAGAACAAGCGGATTTGATTTTGCTTGTTTTGGATGGGTCGGATGATTTTACAGAAGAAGATGCAAAATTATTGGAAATGGTGAAAAATAAGTGTCATATCGTCATTATCAACAAAAATGATTTACCAACTAAATGGGTATCTACAGTAGATGCTGTTTCAATGAATACAAAAGATAATGCTTCTATTTCTAATTTAGAACAAAAAATAATAGAAGTGCTAGCTATTCATCAACTCCAGAATAAAGATATTACCTATATTAGTAACGCTAGACAAATTGAGAAACTGAATTTGGCATTAAAAGCTATAGAAGAAGCAATTGATACGATTTTAGTTGAACAAACAATTGATTTTGTGGATATTTATATTCGAAAAGCGTGGCTATACTTGGGAGAAATCGTTGGAGAGACGAGTACAGATAACTTGTTAGATGAATTGTTTTCAAAATTTTGTCTGGGTAAGTAGGTTATTTTTGACAATTATATGAAAATAGTATATAATTAAATTGTAAATGCGTTTGAAGAGAAGAGTAAATTTGAATCGAATGAAACAAGTGACTTAATGGGAGTGAAAAATTAGGCATTTCTCAAATTGAAAAACACCTCTTAGCAGATAGAAGAAAGGGTATGTATATATATCTAATTAGAACTATCCGTTTGGCTTTGCGTTAAAAGGCAAAAAAGTGCAAAGAGTCTTTCTTTGAACTAAGGTGGTACCGCGAATATTTCGTCCTTAGGCTATTGTGGCCTAAGGATTTTTTTAGGAGGAAAATATGAAAAGAACAAAAATAAAAGAATTATTTAGTAAGCAGCAATACTATCAAAATCAAAATGTGATTTTGTGTGGATGGGTTAGAACCAATAGAGCTCAAGCACAATTTGGTTTTTTAAATATCAATGATGGATCTTATTTGGACAATCTACAAGTAGTATATGATGAAAAAATAGAAAATTTTGAAGAAATTTCTAAATATCGTGTAGGAGTATCTGTCTGTATTGAAGGAATTGTGGTTTTAACGCCCGAAATGAAGCAACCTTTAGAAGTTCACGCAACATCCGTGAAAATGTTAGGGGATTGTCCAGAAACGTATCCTATACAGCCCAAACGGCATACAAGAGAGTTCTTAAGAGAAGTGGCACATTTGCGTCCAAGAACCAATTTGTTTTCTGCGGTATTTCGTGTACGTAGTGTAGCTGCATATGCAATTCATACTTATTTTCAAGAAAGAGGCTATGTTTATGTACATACGCCACTCATTACTTGTGCTGATTGTGAAGGTTCTGATCAAATGTTTAAAATTACCACTTTAAAAATGGATCAATTACCATTTACTGAAACAGGAAGTGTGGACTATACAAAAGATTTGTTTGGAAAACAAGCTTTTATTACAGGGTCTGGTCAACTTCAAGGAGAAACGTTTGCTATGGCTTTTGGGGACATTTATACTTTTGGACCTACTTTTAGAACCGAAAATTCTAATACGAAAACGCACGCTAACGAGTTTTGGATGATTGAACCAGAAATGGCATTTTGTGATTTAGAAGGGTTAATGGATATTGAAGAAGAAATGTTAAAATTTGTAGTTCAATATGTATTTGATCACTGTAAAGAAGAAATAGAATTTTTTGATAGATTTGTAGAAAAAGGATTAAAACAAAGAATTATTTCTTTATTAAAGAGTCAATTTGTACGCATCTCTCATCATGATGTTGTAGATATTTTAAAACAATCCAACATCAAATGGGAGTTTGAACCAGGATATGATGAGGATATTTCTAAAGAACACGAAAGGTACATTACTGACTATTTTAAGGGTCCTGTATTTATAACAGATTGGCCTAAAGATATTAAGGCTTATTATATGAAGGTGAATGAAGATGGTAAAACGGTTGCTGCAGTAGATTTAGTTGTACCAGGAGCTGGTGAGTTAATGGGCGGTTCTCAAAGAGAAGAAAATCTAGATCGCTTATTGAGTCGTATGAAGCAAATGCACGTTGATCAAGAAGGCATTGATTGGTATTTAGATACGCGTCGATATGGTGGATGTGTGCATTCTGGATTTGGTATGGGGTTTGAAAGACTAATTATGTATTTAACAGGTGTGGAAAATATTAGAGATGTTATTCCGTTTCCAAGAACACCAAAAAATTGTGAATTTTAAAAAAAATAAAAAGATAGAAATAATTTTCTATCTTTTTTGTTTAGGTTCAAATGTCCAAATTATACCTAATACAGCAGAAATTAGAGCGCTTACAACAAATGTAATGGCACAACTTGTAATAATCTTTGGTTTAACAAAAGTGTTGTAGTCAGGTTGATTGTAAGATTCACTATAGCCAGTGAATACATTTTTTTGTTGTAAATAATTGGTTGTGTCTACTGGTTTTTCGTCAAACATTTCTGGCTCAAAGGTTCCTTCTAAGATGTTAATCATTACAGATGAATTGTTTGAATCTTTTCCAATATAATAAATTGAAAATGTTACACCACTTGATGAACCAAAAGTTGTTTTGTTGTCATAACTTTTATTATTGCTATTGCGATAAATATAATAAGGGGTATCCTCTTTATCATCTTTGTCAACAACTTGTGCAGTGTCTTTTAAGGTATAAGTAGCAAGAACATCTTTTTGGTTTTCTGCTAAATAAGAATAATGATAAGGGGAAGACATATTTCCAATTGAAACATCGGTATCAATTGTCTCCTCAATTGCTTCTTGAAGTAACTGGTCACTTTCTTCGCCAATACCTTCTACAAATGTAGCGTGAATGTTATCAGGATCAAAATTTGGAATCGTATTATAATTGATATTCGAGAAAAAGAAAAAATAATTGATTTTTGCTTTTTCTTCTGAATCTTCCGCATTTAAAAATTCTACGTATTGACTATAAAAATTGACATCAAAATAATTAGGAAGATGTAGTGTTTCACCATCAAAATAGGCGTTTACATTGAGGACATCTCCATCTAATTTTTCACTTCCAATCGGGGTTTTTGTAGGGTAAGGGTTTACACCAGGGTCTCTGAAAGTTATTTTTCCAGGATTTTTAATGTAATAGGCGCTTTCCCACTTTAATGCATTTTCAATTTTTTCTTGATTGGATATAGTCTTCTTGTTGTGAATATCAAAGTATTCATCTAAAAATTGAGTTTTATAAGCTACATAGCCATAATAGTTATAAAAACCTACGCCTAATGTTGTTAAAACTGTAATGCATATACATACAATTACAACAATTAGCGTGTGTTTCGCTTTTTTTGATTTCATAAGACCTCCTATATATGAAAATATTATAGCAAAAAAAAATGCTTTTATCAATAAAATAAGCTTTTCTTCACTAAAAGTTCAAAAACAAAAAAATACATTTTTAACATTTTTTACATTTTGTATTGACAATTATACATAAAATAAGTATAATAATGATATAGGAGGTTATAATTATGAAAATAGAATGGATTACGCAAGATAAAAATAATAGTGCAGTCACAATTTATGATAACAATATCACGCTAAGTAAACAAGCTGCTAATTATTTTGATAATGCTTATGGCGTTGCTGTAGGATTTGATACAGAAACCAAACAACTTGTAATGAAAAAAATTACTAAAGAAGAAGTGTTAAACAAAGATATTGATAAAGAAGATATATATGCCTTATCAATGAAACCCAGTTTTGGAAGAATCAATAGTAAGAAGATGGTTGTTGAATTATCAAAATACTTGGATTTGAATTTCTTAGAAAAAAAATCATATAAATTTACCGCAAAATGGAATACTGGCTTAAAAATGCTAATAATAGATACAAAGGAGGTTAGTAAAGATGATTAATGTAATGTCGTTATCTGGCATGCAAATCTCTATGATTGTGATTTGGATTATCGTTGCTGTGGCCGCTATTGTTATTGAATTTGAAACTGTTGAACTTGTTTCAATTTGGTTTGCTGGTGGAGCAATAGCAGGAGCTGTATGTGCAGTATTAGAACAACCTATTTGGTTACAGTTTTTATTGTTTGCTGTTGTGAGTGCTGTTTTTGTTTTAGGAACAAGACCATTTGTAAAGAAAATAAGCGATAATCAAACGATTCTCACGAATGTAGATCGCTTTGTTGGTATGGTTGCTCAAGTTACCAAACCAATTGAAATGGATAGAAAAGGTGAAATTGAAGTTGAATTTCAAAAATGGACAGCAGTTACTAAGAAAGATAAGTATTTTCAAGCAGGGGAGCGTGTAGTCATTGTAGAAATATCAGGAAATAAAATGATTGTAGATGGGATAGAAGAAATAGATGTTTAAAAAGGAAAGGAAGATAAAAAAATGAGAAACATGTATAATTTTATGGCTACCATAACTGGTGGTCAAATTGCACTTATTGTATTAGGTGTTTTTATTGTGATCTTTGTGGCCATTATTATAAATGGCATTAAGATTGTTCCACAAACGCAATCTTATGTAGTTGAAAGATTTGGGAAGTACTATAAAACGTGGGGGACAGGTGTGCACTTTTTAGTGCCGTTTATTGATCACATTGCAATAGATACCAGTGCACCTGCACTTGGTGGTGGAAAATTAGATACACCTCGCGTTATTGGAAAAGTGAATTTAAAAGAACAAGTAATTGACTTTGATCCTCAACCAGTGATTACAAAAGATAATGTTACAATGCAAATAGACACCGTTATTTATTATCAAATTAGTGATGCAAAGTCATATGTATATGGGGTAACTAAACCATTAAAAGCGTTAGATAACTTGACAACAACAACGATTCGTAATATTATAGGATCACTTGATTTAGACCAAACATTAACAAGTAGAAATATTATCAACGAGCAAATGAGAGAAATATTAGATGAAGCAACAGATCCTTGGGGAATTAAGGTGTTCCGTGTAGAAGTCAAAAACATTATGCCACCAAAGGATATTCGTGAAGCGATGGAAAAGCAAATGCGTGCAGAACGTGAAAGACGTGAGGCCATTTTGCTTGCAGAAGGTGAAAAAAAATCAGCTATTTTAAAAGCAGAAGGTATCAAAGAATCAGAAATTTTAAGGGCGCAAGCAGAAAAAGAAGCTGAAATTTTACGTGCAGAGGCAAAAAAGGAAGCTATGATTAGAGAAGCTGAAGGGCAAGCAGAGGCCATTTTAAAAGTTCAAGAAGCCACAGCGCAAGGTTTAGAAATGATCAAGAATGTGAATGTTGATCATGGTGTATTAACACTTAAAGCTTATGAATCTCTTGAAAAAGTAGCGGATGGTCAAGCAACAAAGATTATAATTCCATCTGAATTACAAAGCTTAGCGGGTCTTGCTATGAGCGCTAGTGAAATTATAAAAGATAATCAAAAATAAAGTAGAGAGCCTTACCTCATATTTTTATTAGAAAAGTGTGTAAAAGCACTTTTCTTTTTTTGATTATATGGTAAAATGAATCAAAAGGAGATAAAAAAGATGTTTTTACCTATTTCCAAACAAGACTTAATAGAAAGAAATATTGAACAACTAGATTTTGTATATATATCAGGGGATGCTTATGTTGATCACCCTTCTTTTGGTCATGCCATTATCAGTCGTGTTTTAGAAGCACATGGATATACGATTGGCATATTACCACAGCCCAATATTCATCAAAAAGGATGGATGGATGCTTTAGGTATTCCTAAACTAGCTTATCTTGTAACTGCTGGCAATATTGATTCGATGGTTAATCATTATTATGTAAGTAAGAAAAGAAGGGAAAAGGATAACTATTCGCCTGATGGGATAATGGGGCGTAGACCTGATCATGCAACAATTACATATTGTAAACAATTAAGAGAAGCACATCCACATATTCCTATTATTATAGGCGGAATAGAGGCTTCACTTAGGCGATTAGCTCATTATGATTATATCAGTGATACATTGATGCAGTCTATTCTTTTAGATTCTCAAGCGGACTTATTATTATATGGTATGGGTGAAAGAAGTATTGTAGAAATGGCAGATAGTTTATCTGCTGGATTGGCAATCGAAGATGTAATATATATTAGAGGAAGTGTATGGAAAACTACAGATCAGAGTTATTTACCAAGTGATGCTATTATGCTACCTACTTATCAAGAATTGATACAAGATAAACTCAATTATGCAAAAAGTTTTTTTATTCAATATGAAAACACTGACCCATTTCGTAGCAAACCACTTGTTGAATCCTATGGGGATATATACGTTGTACAAAATTTGCCAGCATTACCACTTGAGCAGGATTTGATGGATTGGACCTATAGTTTACCTTATGAAAGAACGTATCACCCTATATACGATAAGCACCCTATTCCTGCTTTAGAAGAAGTACAAAATAGTATTGTTATTAATAGAGGATGCTTTGGAAGTTGTAGTTTTTGTGCTTTAACAATGCATCAAGGTAGGATTATTCAATCTAGAAGCAAAGCATCTGTTGTAGAAGAAGCTAAGAAAATTATCAAAGGAAAGTCATTTAAGGGCTATATACATGATGTAGGAGGACCTACTGCTAACTTTTACCATCCTTCCTGTCAAAAACAGTTAGAAAACGGTACTTGTCCTAAGAAACAATGTTTACATCCTGAAAAGTGTAAGAATTTAGAAATCTCTCATGATGATTATTTGGACATTCTGCGTACACTTCGAAAATTGGATAAAGTGAAAAAAGTATTTATTCGAAGTGGAATTCGGTATGATTATGTAATGTATGATCCAGATGATACGTTTTTTGAAGAATTGGTACAATATCATATATCAGGTCAATTGAAAGTTGCGCCTGAACATGTAAGCAATCGCGTTCTTTTCTATATGCAAAAACCACGTCATGAATTGTACGTTAAATTTGTTCAAAAGTATAAAATCATCAATCAAAAATATCACAAGGATCAATATTTGGTCCCCTATTTAATGAGTAGTCATCCTGGCTGTACGTTAGATGATGCCATATTACTTGCACAATATATTCAAAAAGAAAGATTATATATTGAACAAGTTCAAGATTTTTATCCAACACCTGCGACATTGGCTACTTGTATGTATTATACAGGAGTAGATCCTAGGACAATGAAAAAAGTATATGTTGCTAAAACAAAAGAGGAAAAAGCGATGCAACGTGCATTGATTCAGTATAAAAATCCGCGTAATTACGCATTGGTGAAAAAGGCACTCCAACTAGCACACCGGGAGGATTTGATTGGAAATGGACCGAAGTGTTTAATTAAAAGTGAACCTCCTGTGGGCTTAGGAAAAGGAAAAAAAGCTTCAAAACAAAAAGCAAACCACTTGTATAAATAGTTTGCTTTTTGTTTCGTTTTATGGTATAATAAAAAAGAAGTATAGAAAAGTAGAAAGGGGAAATTAATATGGCATATGTGGCGTTGTATAGAAGCTATCGGCCTAAGCAATTTCAAGAAGTTGTAGGTCAAAAACATGTTATACAAACACTAAAACATGCGGTGATGGAGAAAAAAACATCACATGCATATATATTCAGTGGTCTTAGGGGGATAGGTAAGACAACGATAGCAAGAATATTGGCTAAAGCAGTAAATTGTGAAAATACAATTGATGGTGAGCCTTGTAATGCTTGTAGGAATTGCTTAGCTATTGCTCGTGATGAAACAACAGATATAGTTGAACTAGATGCCGCAAGCAACAATGGTGTAGATGAAATGAGAGAAATCTTGGAAAAAGTGAACTTTTTACCAAGTATGCTTAGAAAAAAAGTCTATATTATTGATGAAGCACATATGTTAAGTACTGCCGCTTTTAATGCGTTACTGAAGACATTAGAAGAACCACCCATACATGTTATGTTTATTTTAGCAACAACAGAACCCCACAAAATTCCCCAAACCATTTTATCAAGATGTCAAAGATTTGACTTCAAACAATTATCTAATCTAGAAATAGAACAAAACTTAAAATCAGTTTGTGAAAAAGAACAAATCGAAATTGAAGAAGATGCACTCTGTGCTATTGCTGAAAGTGCAGAAGGTGGTATGCGTGATGCATTAGGTATTCTAGATCAAGCGAATGTGTATAGTAATGCTGTCATAAAAGTAGAGGATGTAAGTAGTGTTACAGGCAAAATTTCTACTCATAAGTTGATTGAATTAATGAATGCCTTGAAAGAAAAAAACGCGAGTGTGTCTATTGCTGTTGTTAATGAATTAATTGATAGTGGAAAAGAAGTCTCTAGAGTAGTAGGCGGTGCGATTCAGCTTTGCCGTGATACCTTATTATATAAAAATATTTCTGGAGTAGATCAAAATAAAAATATATATAATTATGATGCTTTTATTGCTTTTGCTACTAAAATTAGCGAAAAAGAACTATTCTATTATATTGATGTGTTTGTAGATATTCAAAATAAGATTCGTTTTACCAATTCACAAAAAATATATTTAGAAGTAGGAATATTAAAAATTATCAATTCAGCTGAAGAAGATATTGATATACTGGGAAAAATTCAAAAATTAGAGTCAGCTATAGGGGAAAATACTAGTGGCGGATATTATGCTAGCCAAGATTATGATACAAGAATCAACAATATAGATGCTAAAATTAAAAAAGTTACGATGGAATTGGAAAAAGCAGATTTGGTCAACTTCAAAGAAAAAATGGAGTCAAAGATGGATATGATAGAAGAAGTATCCTCTAAAAGTAGTTTATTACCAGGTGATTTGACAATTCGATTAGATGAATTAGAAGATAAGATTCGCTTATTAGATACTTCTTCTAACGAAAAAGGACCAGAAGATATTATTGAACTAAAGAACCAAATACAAGAAATAGCCAAGCAAATGATAGAAATTCGTATGGAAAATCCAAATCAAGAAAATAAAGATGCCTCGTTAGAACAAGTTCATGCACAAATTCAATTGTTAGAACAAAAAATTCAAATCATTGAAGAAAAAATGAAAAATAATGATGAAATGCAATTAGACGGTTTAGTAGAGAAAAATAGTGTGGATTTAATGCCAGTAATAGAACAAATGCAAACATTAACAGAAAAAGTAAATCACTTAGAAAGTACAAAAGAAAACGTTGAATCTATTCATCACACAACTGATTTAGAAGAAAGGCTTCAAGTTTTAGAAGAATATGTTGAATTGATTACTGAATCTAGCGCTACTCAGCCTGACCCTGTTGTTGCTCCTTCTATTTTAGAAAATAGCGAAATTATGCAAGAGGTTGAAGAATTAAAAGATAATTATTTTACGATTATTAAAGCATTACAAGAATTTCATCAAAACAAAGATGAAAATACTATAGTAGAATTAGAGAGCAAAATTCAAACTATGGAAGAAAACGTCTCTAATGTGTTAAAACAAGCAGAGGAATTATCTAATAAAATAGCTGTGCTTCAAAAAAATGATCAAGATCAAAATGAAAAGATACAAACGGTACAAAATAAAATACAATCTTTAGAAACTAAAACGGCTAAGCCAGCTGTGGAGGCGCCTATTCAAACGAAGGTACCAGCTGAAACTTATGTTAGACCAGTCGAAGAACCTAAGATAGTGGAAACTAATGAATCGAAAACAATTCAAACGATTAAAAATGTATATGATGTTCGTATTATTGAAAGAATATTACATGAAGCTCGTGGTCAAGAATGCCGTGAAGAAAAAGGACGCTTGATTGCGGGATGGAATCGGCTTGCGGATAAAGTTGGTTTTGTGTTAGAACCAGTGGCTAAAATTTTATTAGATGGAAAACTAGTAGCTAATGGTCAAAGAGAATTGATAGTCGTATATCCTACTGCAATGATATGTAATCATTTGATGGAACCCAAAAACCATATTGATGCCAAACAAGTATTGCGAATTGCTTTTGGGAGAGATTATGACTTTTTGGCGCTTCCTGAAAATACATGGCAGGAAAAAAGATCTGAATATGTGGGACAAGTGGGTGTAGGTATTCGTTATCCTAAATTAACACCTATTCATAACCCAGAGTTAAAAGTGGTAGTGGTCAATTATGATCAAGTAAGTAAGGGACAAAATGATACTATTCATCAAGCCCAACGCTTTTTTGGAAAAGCGAAAGTAGAGGAGGAAAGATAATATGAATCAAGCAATGATTAGAAAAGTGCAACAAATGCAAAAAGATATGAAAAAAACCCAGGATGAAATTGTAAATACAGAATTTACAGCTACTTGTGGTGTTGTTACAGTGACAATGATGGGGGATAATTCATTAAAGCAAATTACGTTTGAAGAAGGTTTTAGCGCAACAGATAAAGAAGATTTAGAAATGTTAGCAGATATGATTGTTGCAGCAACACATCAAACTCAAGAAGAGATTAGTCGTTTTACAGAAGAAAAAATGCAAAAGTATCAAGCGTTGTTAGGTGGATTTGGCGGTTTCTAAAACCAATGTTAAAAGGATAAAACATGAGTGAGATTAAATTTTTAGATCCCTTAACGAAACATCTTGAAAAGTTGCCTGGAGTTGGAAAAAAAACAGCTCAAAGATATGCATACCATATTATTGAAAAAATGACTGAAGAAGAGATTGATGAATTTGCAAAAGAACTTGTAAAAATCAAATCGACACTAACGCATTGTACAGTTTGTGGTGTTTTAAGCAATCAATCAGTTTGTGAAATCTGTAATAGTGTATATCGTGATCACACCCAAATTATGGTAGTGAAAGATACAAAGGATGTATTTGCCATTGAAAAAACAGGTCAATATAATGGTGTATATCACGTGCTAAAAGGACTTATTTCTCCTTTAGAGGGAATTGGACCTGACGATTTAAATATAGATAACTTGGAAAAAAGAATAAATGAAAATGTAAAAGAGGTAATTCTTGCGACTAGTTTTACGCCAAGTGGCGAAACCACAGCGTTATATTTGGAGAAAATATTGAAAAAGGATGAGGTAATTGTTTCAAGAATCGGATATGGTTTACCTGCTGGTGGAGATATTGAATATGTTGATGAACTTACACTTAAAAGAGCGATTGATTCGAGAGTCAATAGTAAATAGTAAATCATAAAGGAGGGAAAATATGTATTTAGGCGTAATAATTGATTGGTTTAATCAAACAGGAGAAAAAGTTTCAGACATTATTTTGAATCCTTTTTTATCGTTACCAGGATTTTTAAAATTAATTGCGGTAGTGATAATTGCTTTGCTCTCTATTATTGGATTGATTCGGGTAGCTCGTAAAGCACTTAAGACAGTTGTTGGTGTTGCATGTGTATTTATTATCTTATTGGTGGCGTGGTTAATATTGGGAAAGTAGGAAAAAATTGAATAATAATTTCAGTGGGAACAGCTTGTTGTTCCCACTGTTTTTATATGGAAAATAGTGAAAACGCAACCAAAAAAACAAAATAGGTCTATATAATTTGCAAAAAATTGTAGATTGTGGTAAAATAAGCATGATGAATGGAAACGGGCGTTTCTGAAATCAGGAGGATAATTTTTATGGACATTCGCTTAGTCAATTTAACAAGAATTTTTGCCGATAAAAATTCCGAGGTGCGTGCGGTTGATAATTTAGATATTACCATCCCATCTGGAAAATTAATCGGTTTACTTGGTCCGTCAGGCTGTGGTAAATCAACAACATTGTATATGATTGCTGGTTTGTTAGAACCTAGTTCGGGCCAAATTTTTTTTGGTGACGAAGATGTAACAACATTATCGCCAGAAAAAAGGGGCATTGGATTGGTTTTCCAAAATTATGCACTCTATCCGCATATGACAGTAAAACAAAATATCATGTTCCCTCTTCAAAATATGAAATTACCTAAAGCAGAAATTTTACAAAGAACAGTAAAATATGCTAAGTTAGTTGGTATTGAGGAATTGCTCAATAGAAAACCAAAACAACTTTCTGGTGGACAACAACAACGTGTAGCAATCGCTAGAGCATTGGTTAAAGAACCAAGAGTATTGTTGCTAGATGAACCACTTTCTAACTTAGATGCGAGACTTCGTCTACAAACTCGTGAAGAAATCAAACGTATTCAAAGAGAAACAGGGATTACGACTGTATTTGTTACGCATGACCAAGAAGAAGCAATGAGTATATCAGATGAAATTGTGGTTATGAAATTAGGTGTTGAACAACAAAGAGGTAATCCACAAGAAGTATACGATCAACCAGTGAATCAATTTGTTGCTAAATTCTTAGGAACTCCACCAATCAATATTTTTAGTGGTAAGATTCAAAACGGCGACTTATATGTTGGTGAAGAAAAAATAGGTACAAGCTCTTTGAAAGACCAAGAAGTCACAATAGGAATTCGTCCTGAAGGTTTCGAAATTGATCCAGATGCACAAATGACAGTAGTTGTAAAACAAGTAGAATATATTGGTAGAGATAAATCGATTGTTGCAACGAACCCTGCATCAGAAAAAGAAAATTTCCGTATTATTATTGATTCTAATGTAGAAGTAAAAGAAGGCGAAACGATAAAGGTTGCCATAAAGCCAAATAAATGTTTCGTATTTGATAAATTAACAGAAGTGAGAGTACAATAGCATGGTTGAAGGAAAAAAGAGTATAAACTTTTTAAAGGGAATGCTATGCCTTTTACCTGCAATTGTTTTACTAGGTATTTTTACTTTCTATCCGATTGTAAATACGTTCCTAATGTCCTTTAAAGAAGGATATAATTACCTAATTACCAATGAAAAAAACTTTGAAAGTTGGGGATTTGGGAATTATGTTAAACTATTTTCAGAAGGAAATAACTTCCCTAAATATTTGATTAATACAATGGTTATTGTGTTCGTGTCAGTACCAGTATCCATTACACTTTCACTCTTGATTGCTGTAGCGCTTAATTCAATTAAACCACTTCAACGTTTTTTACAAACTATTTTTTTCTTACCATATGTAACCAATACAATTGCAATTGGTATGGTATTTTCAGTTATGTTTGAATCACATCAAGGTTTAATGAATACATTGATTACTTCACTTGGTGGAAGTAGCATCAACTGGCTTGGAGGTAATACTAAAGCAGCATTAATAGGAGAGGGAATTTTTACGCACTCCTTCTTTAATGCCCAATGGTTTACTTCTATGATTGTGCTTCTTGCTTATATTGTATGGAATTCACTTCCATTTAAAGTGCTTATTTTATTAAGTTCATTACAAAGTATTGATAAACAATATTATCAAGCAGCGCAAATTGATGGTACGACTAAAGCAAGAACTTTTATGCGCATTACCGTTCCGTTATTATCTCCACAAATTTTCTATTTATTAATTACTTCATTTATTGGTGCATTTAAAGAGTATACATCTGTTGTTGCTATATTTGGTGATAATGCACAATCTGTTGGACAAAAAAACAATATGGCAACAGTGGTATGGTATATTTATCAAAAAACAAAAGAACAATCTATTGGTGGTTATCCACAAACTTCTCTTGCAGCTGCTGGGGCGGTTATTCTCTTTATCATCATCATGATATTTACGGCTATCAATAGTTATGTTAGCAAGAAAAAAGTGCATTATTAGAGGTGAGTGTTTATGTGGATATTAATTTTATGTTTAATACTTGCTGTTATCGTGAAAAAAATGAAAGGGAACCATCACAATATCGAAAGATGTTCAGATGGTAAGAATTTTTATGAAACAGTTGATGAGACCATTAAAAGAGAAAAATCACAAAAAGTGATTCGTTATGTGATTTCATATAGTTTTTTGATTTTCTTTGCATTATTTATGTTACTACCTTTTTATTGGATGATTATTACATCCCTTAAAACTGAAGCGGAAATCAGTCTACTTCGGCCAACCTTTTTTCCAAAAGAATTTGCGTGGGAAAACTATAAATATGTATTAAGTGCAAAATATCAATGGGAATCTTCTGGAAAAACTATTCCATTTGAACAATTCCAAGCTAGATTTGATCTTTGGAGATATATGTATAACACATTAGTTGTTGGTGTTGTTTCTACTATAGGAACATTAGTCACTACCGTTATGGCGGCATTTGCTTTTTCTAGAATTAAATTTCCAGGACGTGAATTTTTATTTACTTTGTTCTTGGCTACAATGATGGTTCCAGGAGAAATGATGGTTATTACCAACTATATTACCGTTACTAAAACAGCAAAAGACTTTTTAGGTATAACAGGTATAGATTCTTATTGGGCAATGATTGTCCCATTCTTGATTAGTGTTTATTATATTTATTTATTGAGACAAAACTTTAGACAAATTCCAAATGAATTGTATTATGCGGCAAAAGTGGATGGAACAAGCGATTTAAAATATTTGATTAAAATTATGGTTCCAATTGCAATGCCAACATTAATTACGATTACAATTTTAAAATTAATGGGTTCATGGAATGCTTATGTATGGCCAATGATGATTACACGTAGTGCCGATAAGCGATTAATTACTACCGGTTTAAGACTTGGTTTCTCTGATTCAGAGGGACGTTCTGTTCAAGGTAGACAGATGGCTGCAGCAGCAGTAGTAACTGCGCCGCTTCTAATTATGTTTGTTTTACTTAGAAAATACATAATGAGAGGTGTTTCGCGTAGTGGTATCAAGGGCTAAAACAAACAACTGTTTTAGAAATAAAAAAAATATAAGGTGAGGTAAAAAAAGTGAAAAAGTTTACTAAAATTGCAATTCTTTTGCTAATGATTACAATTACATTTACTTTTGTAGGATGTAATCAAACAAGTGGTGGAGATAAGAATCCAGACGACAAACCACCAGTTAATCCAGATGCTATTACAATCAAATATTGGCATGCTAATGGAGCTGCCTTAACGACTGTTTTAGAAAAAATTAAAGCAGAGTTTGAAAAGAAGTATGAGGGAAAATATGTAGTTGAATTAACTTCTTTCGGTGATTACAATACACTAAGAGATACAATTACATCAAGTATTGCAGCAGGTGATGCACCTACAGCAGCACAAACTTATCCTGACCATGTTTCTTTATATTTGAGTGGTAAAGCTTTACAATCACTTGACAAATATATTGATGATCCACAATATGGTATGACCGAAGAAGAAAAAGCTCAATTCATTGAAGGCTTTTGGAACGAAGGCACAATTTATGATAAAGAAGGAACACGTTATGCGTTACCTTTTAACAAATCAACTGAATTAATGTATTATAATGAAGACATTTTTACAAAATATAAATGGAATGTTCCTACAACTTGGGATGAAGTAATTGACATTGCAAAAAGATGGAAACAAACTAGTGAATATAAAAAAGCTGTTGCTACTTATGGTGAATCTTTAGTATATGCAATGGGTTATGACTCAGAAGCAAATCTTTTTATTACATTTACGCAACAATATGGTGCAAATTATACTGCATTTGATGATAGCGGGGTTGGTCGTTTTAATGCATTTGGTTATAATGCAGAAGATACCGCTAAATCAAAATCAGCAATGCAATGGTATTTAAATAACTATAAAGAAGGATATATTGCAACAACTACAGCTTTCGGAGCTAACTATTGTTCTGATGCATTTAAGAATGGTCAATGTATTATGACAATTGGTTCTTCTGCTGGTGCAAGTTATAATGATGGTCAACAATCTACAGATGTAAAATTTACAACTGGTGTTGCATCAGTTCCACAATATGATAAAAACAATGGACAAGTTATCCAACAAGGTACAAATGTTTCTTTATTTGAATGTGTAAACAAAGAAGAGGAATTAGGTGGTTGGTTATGGTTAAAACATATGGTAAGTTATGAATCTGTACTTACTTGGGCATTAGAAACTTCTTATTTCCCAATTCGAAAAGATGTATTAAACTCTGAAGCTTATCAAAATCATGTAAAAGGTATTACTATTGCTGGAGATGGTTCTCAAATTATCAATCAAACGATTGCAGCAAAAGCAAAACAAGCAGGTCTTGCTCAACAAGATTGGTTCTATACCAATATTGCGTTCCCAAGTTCATCAAGAGCACGTGATGAAGCTGAAACAATTGTACAAAGAATTTTATATGGTACACCTGCCCCAACGATTGATCAAGTTTATAAAGACGCTTATAATTCAATTATGAATGACTAATCTTTGTTGGTGATAAGAAATGATGAAGGTATTGAAAAAAATAGGAATACTTTGCGCTATATTGATGTTAACAATGGTATTTACAAGTTGTAAAACAGATAAACCAACCCCAGATCCTGATGATGATAAAGATAAAGTAACTAGTGAAACTTATGATTGGAAAACGCCTCAAACAGATAGTTTAAAATTAACACAAGATTACAAAGATAAAAGTTTTGTCAAAGATGGTATTGGTGAAGTGAGTAAAGTTATTCGTTATGTAGATGGGGATACAACAGTATTTCAAACTGCACAAGGCGATGAAGTAACCATTCGTTATAATGGAATTAATACTCCTGAATCTACATATAGAATTGAACCATGGGGATTTGCAGCTTCTAAGTACAATAAACAACTATATCAATCTGCGCTTGCAGAAGGAGCTAAAATTGTATTACAAGCAGAAAATTTAGACGAAAGATTAGATACAACTGGAAGATATTTAGCTTGGATTTGGTTGGTGTGGCCTAGTGGAGATTCAAGACTTGTCAATCTTGAACTTGCAGAATTAGGATATGCACAAGTAAAATCGGCCTCTGGTACACAATATGAAAAAATGTTTAATGATGCCATTTATGATATTTCAGTTCGTCACAAATTAAGAATTTATGGTGAAATTGATCCTAATTATGATTATTCTACTGAAGGAAAAGAAATGTCCATTCGTCAGTTAAGGGAACAATATGGTACTGAAGAAATGGTCAACGGACAAAGGGATGGATTTACATCACCACTTGTAAAAGTAAGTGGTATTGTTGTTAGAAAGATTGGTACAACAAATGCATATTTGCAACAATATGATGCGGAAAATAATCAGTATTATGGTATATATGTATATGGTGGTTATAACTCTTTATCTTCTTTAGTGGAAGGTGCCTATGTTCAAGTTACTGGGAAAATTGGTTATTATTATGGCTCATTACAAATCACTGATGTAACTTCTAATTCTAATATTAAAGTATATTCTTTTAATGCACAAGACCAAATTGTTATTACAGATGAGGTTATCAGTAATATTGATGATATTTACAATTATAAGAAAATTGGTTCTTTAGTTCGTTTAGAAAATTTAAAGGTAACTGGTTATAAGGATTCTGATAATAATTCTTCCTTTACACTATATTGTTCATACCAAGATGAAAAAGGGAATACCAAACAGTTTAATGTACGTGTTGATCAAAATGTATGTTTAATGGGACTTGTTTGGGATGAATATTATGGCGATTATGTCAATGGACAAATTTTAAGTGGATCTTATTTTTCAGGTAAGACATTCAAATCAATTACAGGTGTTGTCGCATATTATAATGGTGCAACTGAAGCGCCAGGAAATGACTATGCAAATGGACACATTCAACTTTCATTATCAAGTATGGATGATGTTGTATTTGCAGAGTAATTCACTTAGGTTTAAATTTTCTAATTTTGAAAATTTAAATATAAAATTTAAATACGAATAAATTTCTAGGAGGAAAAAAAGATGAAATTTACCAAATTGGGTAAAATGTTCGTAGCTATTTGTGCTGTATTTACTTTTGCTCTTGGGTTAATTGGTTGTGTAACAACTAATCCAAGTGAACCTACTCATGCTGAAAAAGTAGAACAAGCAAAAAAAGATATTGCTACTTTGTTGGATAAGATATTCTTTTCTGAACAATTATTAAATAGTACTACAAGTAGTTTTGAAGTGGTAAAAGTAAACAAAAACTATCCAGATGTAACTATTGAATGGTCAAGTAGTGCAACAGATTTAATTGAAGTGGGTACTACTGTAACCGATAACAAAGTTCAAGCTACAGTAAATAGACCAGACTTTGAAGATCCACGTGTTGAAAATGGTGCAGTTGCAGTTACTTTAACTGTTGTTGCTTCTCAACAAGTAGATGATGAAGTAGTAAATGATAAAAAAGAATTCAAGTTTAATGTTCAAGCTGTTGATGCACCAGAATTTGGTTCAATCCGTGATATTAAAACAATAATTTTAAATGATTTGAAAGAAAGAAATATCGCATTAAATACAAATGATTCTAAGGGTGCTAAATTCTGCATGACTTATGCAAGAGTATTATATATTTGGTCAAAATCTATGGTTATCTCTGATGGCACTGATTCAATGGTTGTTTATGGCGACTGGGCTAGCAAATGCAATGTTGGCGATTTGGTGTTGGTAAAAGGTCAAGTTTACTCTTACTATGGTAATATTGAATTTGGTTCTGAAATTTCATTAGATAAAGTAGAAGAAGGTACTACATTACAAAATCCTGTTACAAAAGAAGAGTACAAGAAAACAAGTGAAATTGTATTAAATGAATATGTAAATCAAGAAATTTCTGTATACACAAGTTTATTAACAGCTAGCCAAACAGAAGCAAAGAGAGTTTTAAATGTTGAAGGGCTTTATGGATTCTCTGGTGGTACTTACAAACTATATGCAAAAGTATTAAAAGAAGACTTAGGTTGTGGTGATAAATATGCATTAGAAGATCCTAACACAGGAGTAAAAATTTCTATTTATCATTATGCAACAGATGGTGCAGAACAAACAACAGTAATGGACGCTTTAGTGGGTAAATATGTATACATCAACTGTATTACAATTGATAGATATTCATCTAACGATGTATATCGTGTATTATGGGATGGAACAACTCCTACAGAAGCTCCTGCTCCAGTATTATCTGATGCACAAAAGTTAGCAAATGCAGTAGACGCAATTAAAAATGCAAATTTACTTCCAAGTTATTATAATGGTCAAGAATTTGCTTACCCAGAAGTAAAAATAGATGGTGTAAATGTAAACTGGACTTCAAGTGTTGAAGGATTAGTTGTAGATGGTAAATTAGTTGTTGTTGAAGATGGTAAAGTAACACTTACTGCAACAATTACTTGTGGTGAATTATCTGAAGAAGTAACTTTAGAATTGACTGTATTAAAAGAAGAAAATGTTTTAACTGTTGCTGAATATAAAGCTGCTGAACTTAAAACATATGCAACTTTAAAAGGTTTAGTTTCTGCAGTTTATGCAAGAGGATTTGTTCTTACTGACGAAACTGGTTCTATCTTAGTTTATACAAATAAAGCAGTTAGCGTTAAAATTGGTGATTATGTAAAAGTTCGTGGTGTATATGGTGTTTATCCAGATGAATCAACTTGTTATCAAGTAGGTAACCCTATAGCTTATGAAACACTTGAAGGTGCACCTAGTTATACTTTAGCTGAAGCAGTTGAATGGACTCCTGAACAATTAGATGCTGCATGGGCACAAGTTGTTGCTGGAACATATAATTTTGCTGGTCCACTTGTAAAAATGACTGTAAAAGTATCTGTATCTGGTAACTATATTAACGCTACACTTGAAGGCTCAACTGTTGCTTTGAGTTTCTCTTTCCCACTTGATGAAGTGAAACAATATTTAACTAATGGAGCTACAGTTACTGTATATGCTATGCCTATTAGTTATTCAACTAAAACAGTGGATGGCGCAAAAGTACCTGGATATTTTAACTTTATTATTACTAATGTAGAATTAAATGATGAAACGGTTGCTAATGCAGAATTAAATAAATTAACTGTACCTGCTGAAGCAACTGAAGATTTTGAACTTCCTACACTTGAAGGTCTTGTTTGGTCTTTAAAAGAAGATAGTGCAGTTATTACATTAAACGGAAATGCTGTAACACTTACTTTCCCTGAAACAGATACAACAGTTGTATTAGTTGCAACTTATACATATAAAGGTGTTGCATATACAAAAGAATTTAGTGTTTTTGTTAAGGGAACTGTAGTTGAAAAGCCTGAATTAAAAACTGAATTTGAAACAACTTCATTTGCTGGAATTGAAGCATTGGTACCTAATGCAGATGATACTACAACTGAAAAATACTATGTCATCGGATTTGTAAAATCAATTACAAATGCAACTTATGGTAATATGGTTATTACTGATGAAAATGGCAAAGAGCTTACGATTTATGGTACTTATTCATTTGATGGTAGTGCTAGATTTGATGCAATGGATAAAAAACCTGTAGAAGGCGATGTGGTTGTTCTTTATGGTATAGCAAACAACTTTAAAGGAACTGCTCAAATTAAAAATGGTTGGTTAATGCAAATTAACGATGAAGTACAAAAAGCAGCACCTACTCCTGCCGGTTCATCTGTATATACATGGGCAGCAAATGATGGTACTCTTGTTGATAATGTGTTAACAATTGAAACCGAAGACTTTACAATTATCATTAGCAAAAATAAATCTACTAACGATGTTGTAAATACTTATGCTCAATGCAGAATTTACCAAGGTGCAAGTGTACAAATCATAGCAAAAAATGGAAAGAAAATTTCTAGCGTATCTTTTACTGACTTGGGTGGAAAAAATCCAGAAAGTGTAGATTTCTCATTAGACGCAAATAGCGCAAAATTATCTGCTACTGTTGCAAGTAATGTTTGGACACTTACTGCAAGTGAAGGTTTAGATAGTATGACATTTGTTACTGTAAAACAAATGAGATTTACTTCTCTTACAGTTACATTTGCTGAATAGTATTTAAAAAGGGTTATGGATAAACGTCCATAACCTTTTTCTTTGCTAAAAATGGGTTTCTATGTTATAATACTTCATAATGAGGAGTAGAATTTATGTTTGAAAAAATATACAATAAAATAAAAGAATATGATACGATTATTATTCACCGACATACTAGACCAGATGGAGATGCGTTAGGATCACAAATTGGGCTTAAATATGCCATATTATCCACTTTTCCAAATAAATGTGTGAAAATAACTGGGGATATGATGGAAAGATATGCATGGATGGGGAAAATGGATGAAATTGAAGACGAATTATATTCTCAAGCGCTTGTAATTGTTTGTGATTGTGGAGCTGAGAAATTAATTAGTGATGAAAGATATCGACAAGGTAAATATCTTATTAAAATTGATCACCATTTGCCACAAGGTTCTTATGGAGATATGGCATTTGTAGATACAAGTTATGAATCTTGTTCTAGAATGATTGCCGATTTAATTATCAATACTCCATTACAATTAACATCTTCATCTGCTTCTATTTTATTTACAGGTATTGTTACAGATAGTGGTAGATTTCGCTATGCTCAAACGACGAGTCATACTTATCAAACGGCATCAAAGTTAATGGAATGTGGTGTTGATACAGAATATATATATAGCAAATTGTATACAGAAAAATTGACAAATATTAAACTCCGTGCAAAATTAATATCTAAGTTTAAGGTAACTAAATCAGGCGTTGCTTATTTAGTCAATACCAAAGAAGAAGTAAAAAAATATGGTTTACCTCTTTTTGATATTTCTAGAGGAATGGTTAATATTATGTCAGGGATTGAAGGAATTTCGGTTTGGGCCAATTTCACTGAGGACGAAACAGGTGAAGTATATTGTGAATTTCGTTCGAATGGTATCAACATTAATCCTGTTGCCTCTTATTTTGGTGGTGGTGGTCATATGCAAGCCAGTGGATGTACATTACCTAGTTTATCTTATGTTAAAGAGGCTGTTAAATTGCTAGAAAAAAGTGTGAAGGAGAATCAAGATGCAAACGCAAATACTACAAAAAATTAAAGAATATCAGCGTATTATTATCCATAGACATATACGTCCTGATGGTGATTGTATCGCTTGTCAAAATGGTTTAAAAGAGGCTATTCTATATAATTATCCAGAAAAAGAAGTATATGCGGTAGGGGATACTATACCCGAATATACTTTACCATATGGTAGCCTAGATGAAATAAGTGATGATTTATATACAGATGCTCTGGTGATTGTAGTAGATACAGGTGCAGATTATCGGATTTGTGATACACGTTATCAATTGGGAAAGTACATTATTAAAATTGATCATCATGATGATTCAAGTGATTATGGAGATATCAATTATGTTGATCCGGCATCGCCTGCTTGCGCAGTTATTATTACTAGACTCATTCAACAATGGGGATGGAAAATGAATGAAAAAATTGCAAATATTTTATTTTTTGGTATTGTAACTGATACTGGTCGTTTTAGGTATCGTGGTATCAGCGAAGAAACCTTTTATCAAGCGGGTTATTTATTGTCGCAGGGCGTGGATACAGAGGCGTTATATACGAGATTATATATGAAAGATGATACAACTTATCAGCTTCAAGGCTATGTTTATCAGCATTTTAAACGGACGAAACATGGTGTTGCATATATATACTTTACTCAAGAGATGATGGAAAAATTCCATGTTACCAAAGAAGAGGCGGCTAATTTGGTGAATTGCTTAGATGGAATCAAAGGGTCGCTTATATGGGTAGCCTTTGTTGATCAAATGTTACCAGAAGATCCAAATTGTACAGACGATTTGGTTCGACCAGAAAATGAGATTAGAGTGAGAATTCGTGCTAGATTTATTTCTATTAATCATATTGCTACTCATTTTAGAGGAGGAGGGCATTTGGTTGCTGCAGGAGCCACAATTTATTCTAAGAAGGAAATGAAGCAGATCTTAAAAGAATTGGACAACGAACTTAAACTTTATCAGAAAGATCATCCAGATTGTATATAATATGAATATTTTAATTACAAATGATGATGGTATTCAAAGCAAAGGAATAGAATTGCTTGTAAAATATATATGTAAATACTTTGATGTCATAGAAAATAAAATTTGGGTAATAGCACCGAAAAGCGAAATGAGCGCAGTTTCACAGCGCATAACGCTAAAAACAGGTATAGCTATTCAAAAGGAAGCAGATTTGCTAGAGGGAATACCTACATATACTGTAACAGGCACACCAGCGGATTGTGTAAAAGTAGCTATACATCATTTTGGCTATCACCCAGATATTGTTTTTTCAGGTATCAATAAAGGATATAATTTGGGTAATGATATTTTATATTCTGGTACTGTTGGAGCAACATTTGAAGCGAGTTTATCGGGAAGTTGCGGAGTCGCATTGTCATGCAGTTTTGAATCCTTTGATGCTTGTCGATATTTAGATCTTCTTCTTCCTTATATGATTGAAAATCATTTGCTAGAAAAAAACACGGTGTTAAATGTCAATATACCTGATTACCCTAGGGCAATTCAATTTACCCATCAAGGAAGTCTTCCTTTTGATTCAACCTATGTGTTAAAAGATGATGGCTTATTTTATCTAAAAGGTTATCCGATGGTAGAAGATGTAGTGAATGATGAATATAGTGATGTCTATGCTATTCATCATCAAAGCATTTCAATCACATATCTGACAACAAATCGAACAGATATAGAAGCATATGAACAAAAAAAGGAAAATAAAAAGGACTTAGAGTAGATAAAATGCATATCTCTACCTTGATGATCATAAAATGATATGGGTGAAGCATATGAAATTTATAAAGTTTTTAAAATGGTTATTACAATCCTTTTTATTTGGTATAGTCATTTTATTTGTTTTTAATTTTGTGGGTTCATTTTTTAATTTAAATGTTCCCATTAATATATATACATTATTAATTGTAGGTATGCTTCGTATTCCAGGGCTTGCAATTATTCTGATATATCTTATATTATAAAATATAAAGGGGCGGATGATGAAACAAGCAGTTCAACTCACCTTTCATTTGTGTGAAACAGATGGAACAGAAATTTATTTTGAAACGAATGGTATTTTAGACCAACAAGAACATAAGACAAGACTTTTATTCAAGGAAGAATTAGAAGGAAATACGCCCACTATTATTGAAATGGATCATAATATTTCTAGGGTTATTCTCAAAAGATTAGGAGAAATTCGCACTTACATTGAGTATCAAGTGGGTAGTGTCACTCAAGCTATTATGCGAACCGATTTTAACTATGAATTAAAAATGGCTACCTATACAACTGTTTTAGAAATAGAAAATCATTCACTTAGAGTTGTTTATCAAACTGAAAATGATAAAGAAGAAAATCGTCAACATGAACTATATATCGAGTGGCACAATGAAATGAACCAAAAATAAAAACTATTTTAATTTGCAAAAAAAGAGAAAGTATAGTATAATAAGATAACCTAAAGATAATAAAACCAAAATAGATGCGTATTGGGAGGATATATGGGTAGTAAAGAAAAAGATAAGTCATTATTAGAGATTGCTATTGAATTGCTAGATGCAAAGAAAAAACCTCAAAAAATGTTATCCATTGTAAAAGAGGTAATGGAAATCAAGGGAGTAAAGGCTACTCTTGCGAAAGAACTTGCACCACAATTTATTTTAGATTTTATGCAATCAGGATATTTTGTGTATTGTGGTGATGACACATGGGATTTGAAAGATCGTCAACCAACTTCAGTTTTAGATAAAGAAGGCGGAGAATACGATGATATTTATGAAGATGACGAAGAAGTGAAGAACTACGAATTGAAAGATGATATGTTTGATGAAGATGAATCCAAAGTTGAAGATGACGATGATGAGGAAGATGATGATGACGATTTAGCAAAGGCATTTGAATCTTTTGATGAGGTAGAGCAAGAATCTAAAAAGGAGAAACGTTCAAAAATAGTAGATTCATTCGAAAAAGAAGACATAGACGATTTGGTAGATATGGATGATGAATTAGCCGATGCTTATGAGTCCTTAGATGAAGAATTCGGTGGCGGGATGGTCATTGTTTCTGAAGACGATAATGATGACGAAGAAGAGT
Source organism: Anaeroplasma bactoclasticum (assembly GCA_023667245.1). Taxonomy (GTDB): domain Bacteria; phylum Bacillota_I; class Bacilli_A; order ML615J-28; family CAG-313; genus CAG-313. Next base: position 6,825 of record JAMPAL010000016.1, on the reverse strand, counting down.
AAAAAAAGAAAATCGCAAAAAAGTAATCTTTTTGCGATTTTTTTTCTTTATGGTATAATATATAGAAGGTAGAAAAAATATGACAAAAGAAAAGGTAAAACAAATTTTAAAACAGGAAAATATTATTGTAAAAAAACAGTATGGTCAAAATTTCTTATTAGATGAAAATGTTCTTGAAAAAATAGTTGATGCAGCAGAAATTACAAAAGATATCAATGTTGTAGAAATTGGCCCTGGCCTTGGATTTTTGACAGAACGGTTGCAGCATAAAGCCAATCAAGTTTTGTGCTATGAAATAGATAATCAAATGATTGAACATCTTAGAACAAAATCATTTTCGAATGTTAAAATCATACATGATGATATTCTAAATCGTGTGTTAACTGATGATTTTTCTATCTATTTTGATGATAAACCAATTTATATAGTGGCCAATTTGCCATATTATATAACAACGCCTATTTTGATAAAAATTCTTGAAGAAACCCGTTTGGTATCCAAAATGGTAATAATGATGCAAACAGAGGTTGCAAAAAGATTATGTGGGAAACCATCAACAAAAGAATACAATAGTTTGAGTGTATTAATACAATACTTTACAAAAGCAGAGTTACTATTTCCTGTTTATCCTCACTCTTTCTATCCGGAACCAGGTGTTGAAAGTAGTGTAATATCTTTAAAGTATAAAGAAAAGCCTGAAAAAGAAGCAGATAATTTAAATTATTTTTTAAAATTTAACCGAGCTATTTTTGCGCAAAGAAGAAAAACATTGATGAATAATATTTTAAAAGCTTATCCCTATCAAAAAGAAAAGATATTAGAAACATTGACGCAATTAGGTATTAATGAAAATATTCGTTCAGAAGCACTCAATGTATCTACTATAGTACAACTTGCCAATTTGTTTTATCAAACATTTGAACAAAATAAATGACAACTTTTTAGATATCATCATATACTAATATGGGTGAATATCGTGGATTTAAAAAAGAGAGATCTCGTATTGGTCAATGGAGATAAAAATATATATGTGATTGAAGAAATACAAGATAATATAGCTACAGTTAAAGGGTTTACACACCGTATTCGAAAAGATGTAGATATTTCTTTGTTAAAAAAAGCAAGGGAAGACCAAATATTACAAGAGACAAAGGAACAAGAGACGCTAAAACATCGTGTATTACAGAAAAAAGAAAGAAGAAGCAAACACCAAATTTTATATGGGAGAATTCTCCACATTGATGGTGATAAAGAATTTTTAGAAAGTTGCTTAAATTTATATCAAGAAATGAATATACCGTCAGATGGTCTGTATTTACATGAAGAAGATATAAAGAATAAAATAGAGCATTTGTTGCTTAATGTAACGCCCGATATAGTTGTAATTACTGGTCATGATGTATATAATGGAAAGGGAATAAAGGATTTAAAGAATTATCAAAATTCTAAACATTTTATGGATGCTGTGCGAATGATTAGAAAGCATTTTGATAGAGAGTCTGTTGTCGTTATTGTAGGGGCTTGTGCTTCTCATTTTGAAGCATTATTAGCTTCTGGAGCCAATTTTTCATCTTCCCCTAAACGGATAAATATACATACATATGACCCTGCGATTATTGCTATAAAGGTTGCTACAACATCGTGTAATAAAAATGTAGATTTTAATCAGGTTTTGGAATTGATAGAAAACAAAAGGGATGCATTTGGTGGAATAGAAACTAAGGGTAAAATGAAAATTATGTTATAAGGAATACAATATGAATTTAAAAGCTTATGCAAAAATAAATTTAATCTTAAGAGTAGTGGGCGAAAATGAGAAACACTATCATTTGTTGCAAATGCTAAATGCAAAAATCACATTATATGATGAAATTGTAATCGAAAGAAATTATAACCAAGAGGATACTTTACGATTTTGTGGGGCACCTCTTATACCAGAGAAAGATAATCTTGTACTACGTGTACTTGCTTTTTTCAAGAATAAGTATCATATACAAGATACCTTTGATATTGTGATTACTAAACAAATTCCAATAGGTGCAGGAGTTGGTGGAGGAAGTGCTGATGTAGCGGCAATTCTAAAATATCTTGGTGATACGTATCAAATAGATGTAAAGGAACCTACTTTTTTAAATGAATTATCCACTTACGGAGCTGATATTCCTTATGCATTATTTGATGGTCCTGCCATTGTAGAAGGGATAGGGGAAAAAATAACACCTATTCATTTTCAATTTGATTTACCATTTATCTATGTATATCCTAATATCATTGCATCTACTTGTGAAATATTTCATCATCAAAAAAAGATATCTACTACACTTTCACATAAAGAATTGGTATTGATGGGAGAAAAACGGCAATTTCAAAATGATTTAGAGTATGCTACTATACAAATATACCCACAACTTCGTACCATAATTGAAGATATTAGAAAGATTGCTGATGTGCAAATGACGGGAAGTGGTTCTTCTTTATTGGTATTCGGAGAAAATATAGATACCATTTATCATTGGTTAAAAAAACAATACTCTGGATTTTTGATTCAGCTAGTAAATATAATAAAGGAGTAAAAAAATGGAAGAAAATCAAAACAAAATTACAATGGTACAACATTTAAAAAGGGAAGATTTAATAGCTTTTAATATGTATCTTGCTACACTTAGTAAAAATATAGGCACGCTTATTTTAGGCGCATTTTGTATATTTTTTGGCATATATGGCTTATGTACAGAAGGAGTAAATGAACATCTTGTCTATAATATATTATTTATTGTATTAGGAGTTGTTTCTATTTTATTTAGTTTAGTATTTTCCAAATGGATTGCTAAAGCAAAAATAATGAAAAAAAAGTTACAAGATTTAGAGCCAATTTATGTACAGTTAACTGAAGAGGGGATTCTTTACTGTTTTCAAACCGAATTAGAAGATGAGACCAAGACAATAGATGCTATTCCTTGGAGTTATATTACTAAAGCGGTTGCTAGAAAAGAATATATATATATTCATTTGGCTGATAAGACAGTTGTACTACTGCTCAAAAAAAGCGATATTCAAAACGATGCATTTATTCCATATATAAAAGAAAAATTATTGCCCTTAAAGCGATATATCGAGACTAAAAAGTAATGCTAGCGGTTAAGCTAGTTTTTCTTTTTTTAATTATTTTGCAAAAAAAGAATACAATCACTTTACGAAAACGTTTTCATGTGATATAATATAAATGTAAAAAGAAACAAGGGGTAAAAGGAGTATGAGAATAACAGATGTAAAAATCAAAAAGGTTCAAAGTGAGAATCGGTTAAGAGCAATTGCATCCGTAACAATTGATGATTGCTTTGTCATTCACGAATTGAGAATTATTGAGGGAAAAGAAGGATTATTTGTAGCAATGCCTAGTAGACAAACGTCAAATGGTGTATTCCGAGATATTGCGCATCCAATTGATACGGAAACAAGAAAGATTTTTGAAGAAGTCGTTATTGCTAAATTTAATGAAGAAGAGTGCTAGAAATAGCATTTTTCTTTTTTTATTCCCCCATTACATAAAAACAATATAATGTCTGTATTTAAAAAACGTTTTCTCAATAAAAAGTAAACTTTATATGTGCAAAAAAAAGCCAATTATGTTATACTAAATATAGAATAAATGAGAAGGAGTTTGATTATGCAGCAAATCGCAAAAGAAATTCGTGCATTAACGGTAGAATGTATTGCTTCAATTGGTCAGGGTCATATTGGAGGGAGTTTATCTATTGTTGACGTATTAACCGTTTTGTATTATAAACATATGAATATAGACCCCAAATACCCTAATATGCCCACTCGAGATCGCTTAGTTGTTTCTAAAGGGCATGCTGGACCAGCAGTATATGCGACGCTTTGTCATAAAGGGTATATTTCACATCAGGAATTATTGACGCTCAATCAATTTGGAACAAATTTACCAAGTCATTGTGATATGAATAAAACGCCTGGCATAGATATGACAACTGGGTCACTTGGTCAAGGTATATCTTGTGCGGTTGGTATGGCGATTGCTTCAAAGCTAGCAGATGATAAGGCAACAATTTATTGTATTATTGGTGATGGAGAGTCTCAAGAAGGACAAGTCTGGGAAGCAAGTATGTACGCTAGTCAAATGAAATTGAATAATTTAATCCTATTTTTAGATGATAATGGTATGCAAATTGATAATTTTACAAAGAACATTAACTCCTTAATCAATCCACAAGATAAATGGGATAGTTTTGGTTTTTTTACTCAAACAATTGATGGAAATGATATTGATGAAATCGATCAAGCGATTGAAAAAGCTAAATTACAAAAAGATAAACCTGCTATGATTGTACTTCGTACGATTAAAGGAAAAGGAATTTCTTTTGTTGAAAAACTGGGAGTAAATAATCACTCTACTGCTATTTCTAAACAACTGCTTACTGAAGCATTAGAAGAACTCAAGTAGGAGGCCTATATGGAATTTAGACAAGCTTTATCAAATAAACTGATTCAGTTAATGAAAAATGATGAGAAAATTGTGGTATTAGATGCAGATCTTGCCAAACCTAATGGCACAAGCCCAATTTATTCTGCTTTTCCAACGCGATGTTTTGATGTAGGGATAGCAGAGGCAAATATGATTGGAGTAGCCGCGGGACTAGCTGCATATGGATTTAAACCCATTACTTTTACATTTGCTCCGTTTGCTACAAGAAGAGTATGCGATCAAATTGCAGTTTCCGTTGCATATGCCAAACAAAATGTAAAAATAGTGGGAACAGATCCGGGAATTACTGCTGAATTAAATGGTGGTACACATATGAGTTTTGAAGACGTTGCAGTACTACGTAGTATTCCAACAATGGTCATTTATGATGCGGTAGATAGCTTACAATTAGAGCAAGCAATTGAACAAATTATGAATTATCCTGGCCCTGTTTATATTAGAACACCTAGAAAAAGCGCAAAACCTGTCTTTGATGAAAATTATCAATTTAAATTATTTCAATCAGATGTGATTACTTCAGGCAAAGATATTACTATTCTAGCAACAGGTATTATGGTTGCAGAAGCAAAAGAAGCTGTTCAGAAATTATTAGAAGAAGGAATATCTGCTGAACTCATTAGTGTTAATACGATTAAGCCATTAGATGAAACAACAATATTAAAATCTATTCGAAAAACAAAACACGTTATAACATGTGAAAATCATAATTTGATAGGTGGATTATATTCAGCAGTAAGTGAATTACTTTGTGCACAATATCCATTAATGGTAACAGGTATAGGTGTGAAAGATCGATTTGGCCAAGTTGGCAAATATAACGATTTATTAAAAGAATATCAACTGACATCAGGTGATATATATAACGCTGTAAAGCAAAATTTAAATAAATAGGAGAAACACATGGCTACAATTCACGGAAAAAAAATTAAAATTTTTTCACTTAATTCGAATCAAATTCTTGCTCAAGAGATTGCCGATTATATTGGTATCCCTTTATCCAATTGTAAGGTTAATAAATTTTCAGATGGAGAAGTGCAAGTAAATATAGAAGAAACTGTAAGAGGGCATATTGTATTTGTTGTACAATCTACAAACTCGCCAGTAAATGATAATTACATGGAATTGCTGATTATGATAGATGCGCTAAAAAGAGCATCAGCAGATCAAATTAATATTATTATGCCTTACTATGGATATTCTAGGCAAGATAGAAAAGCTGCTCCGCGTCAACCTATTTCTGCCAAATTAATGGCTGATTTGCTACAAACAGCAGGAGCAAATAGATTGATGTGTTTGGACTTACATGCCGATCAAATTCAAGGTTTTTTCAATATACCAATTGACAATTTCTTGGCCTTACCAATTCTTGCGGAATATTTTGTAAAAGAGGAAATCGAAGATATTGTTGTTGTTGCTCCTGACCACGGTGGAACTACAAGGGCTAGAAAATTGGCAATGGTATTAGATGCTCCAATGGCAATTGTAGATAAACGTAGACCTAGACCTAATGTTGCGGAAGTAATGAATGTGATTGGTGATATTGAGGGTAAAAATTGTATCATTATTGATGACATGATTGACACTGCAGGTACTCTTTCTGTTGTTGTGAAAACACTAAAAGAACGTGGCGCAAAAACGGTTAGAGCATGTTGTACGCACGCACTTTTATCGGGTGCTGCGGTAGAAAGACTAAATAGTGTGCCACTTGAACAATTGGTAGTGACCAATACAACTCAATTGACACCCGAAAAAAGAAATATTCAAGGACTTGTCATACTATCTGTAGCTTCCTTATTGGGGCGTGGTATTTTAAATATTATTGATGACAAACCAGTTAGTGATTTATTTGTTTATACAAAGACTGAAAAATAAAATGAAAAGGGGTATAATATGAACCAAAACGGATATAATAATAAGGCCGATATAAATGTGGTGTTGCCATATTATACAAGAGAACTAAGTGAAAGTAATAAATTTCGTTTGGGTAGAAGAGTTATTAAAGCAAATAATGTAATCTATTATAGGAGAGAAATTAGCAAAATAATAGTAAATGAAAAAACATTTCAAACTGAACGATTGGGCGAATTGATGCAAAAAGCTATCCGTATTATAAAGTAAATGGTAAATAAAACAAATACATTTGAGGCCAATATAAATTGGCCTCTTATTTTTTAAAAATAAAAAAGCATATCGATGGCATAGTCTAAAAAAATTTGATATAATATACGAGCCTTTCAATTAAGGAATATACTTTTTTGAAATGAAAAAAATATAAAGTATCAAATCCTTGACAAAGAAAAAAGAATTTGATATAATAT
>JAMPAL010000015.1 GCA_023667245.1 Anaeroplasma bactoclasticum | reverse complement strand
ATATTATATCAAATTCTTTTTTCTTTGTCAAGGATTTGATACTTTATATTTTTTTATTTTGCTTTTCTTTATCAAGACGCTCAAATATTATACCAAATTTCGCTATATTTGTCTATTTATTTGCTTTTTAATATTTACGTGTCATCTTTTATCATCAGAAAGCCTATATATTATATCATTTTTTTATTTTCCTGTCTACAATAATGCTCCTTATCTATACTATAAGTTTTGCTTATAGTATAGATAAGTATCTTTCTCCTGTATCTGGAAAAATGAGTAAAATATTTTCTCCATTTAGTGACCCCTCATCTATTTTTTGTCTCAATGCAGATAATACTGCACCAGAAGAAATACCAACAAATAATCCTTCTAATCTTGCTACTTTTAAACATTCATTTTTGGCTTCTTCTTCTGTTACCGTTATGATTTCATCAATTACATCAGCATCTAGAACTCCTGGCAGAAATGTGGTTCCGATTCCAGGTAAGTTGCAACTTCCAGTTTTTCCTTTTGAATAAAAAGGGCACCCTCTAGGTTCAACACCAATAATTTTTATCTTTTTGTCTTTTGCTTTTAATTTTTTGGCTATTCCAGTAATTGTTCCAGACGAACCCATTCCTACGATAACCATATCTATGTTTCCATCTAAATCTGACCAGATTTCTTCAGCAGTGTCGAAATAGTGAGCTAACGGATTACTTAGGTTAAAAAACTGATTGATATAATATGCATTTTTCATCTGTTGTTCTAGCTCTTTTGCCTTTTGAATCGCACCCTCAATTCCTTCATCTTTTGGAGTCAATACGACTTCTCCCCCATATGCCTTCACTAATTTTTTTCTCTCTTCAGAGGCATTTTCAGACATGACAACAATTAATTTTAAATTTAGGTATGCACAAACCATTGCAAGTCCTACTCCAGTATTTCCACTTGTTGCTTCAATGATTGTAGTATTTTGGAAAATTTTTCCTTCCTTTATACCATCTTTAATCATCTGATATGCTACTCGATCTTTAATTGATCCACCTGGATTATTTTTTTCCAACTTAGCAAAAATTTTTTGATCTATTGCATATTCTTTTTCCATCTTTCTAAGACGCACTATCGGAGTTTTTCCAATCAATTCACACACATTATCATACACTCTCATCTCATCACCTTTTTTAGTATATGCTATATGGTATGTTTTTGTCACAATTTATAGTTTCTCTTCCTCTATATCATTTCCTATAATATAAGGAATAGATAGTCTTGTTTGGATTCAAGTTATGTCGTATTTTCGGCTACTCCATTTTTTCTTTTAATTCGCCAAAAAATTTTCTAAAGCAGGTGGACACACTCATTTTTTCTTCTATCTCCTCAAGGGAATAAAATTTTTGCTGTTGTTCTTTTACTTCATCAATTTGAATTTGATACCCCCTCATATGCCAAATGCGATGTGTAAATATATGTTTTTGAGGTTTTAATTCAACAATTCGCTTGATGTTGGTATTGTTCAAGTAATCATAGATATTCACTTCTTCTAAACTTCCTTCAATTATAATCGGGGCATATAGTCCTTTCAATAACCCTTCTTCTTTTTTTTCTAAATAAATTTCACGGTTTTGATTACAAAGAAAAAGACAAGTATATTCGTTTTCAATGACTTTTGTTTTCCTTGTCTTTACTGGATAGTCAAATACGGATAAATTACGATAACTTTGGCACTCTATAGATAAAGGACACAATTCACATTTTACTACCTTAGGCATGCAAATCGTTGCACCTAATTCCATTAACGCTTCATTAAGCTTACCAAATGACCATACTTTCATATTTTCTAATTTTTCTTTATAATAGGTTTTCGTACTAGAACTAGCGATATCAATTGGATTCATTTCATATCTAGTTAAGACACGTAAGACATTCCCATCAACTGAAGCATACGGAAGCCCATATGCTCTAGATAAGATTGCACCCGCAGTATATTCACCTATTCCCTTTAGCTTAATCACCTCATCATAAGTTTTCGGGAATCTTCCACCATATTCTTTAACTATAGTAATAGCGGCTTGTTTTAAATTTCTTGCTCTAGAATAATACCCTAATCCCTCCCAAAGCTTCATTAGTCTTTCATCAGATATATTCGCTAGACTTTCAACATTAGGCAATTCCTTCAAAAATCGATCATAATACCCTTTTACTGTTTCCATTCGAGTCTGCTGAGCCATAATTTCGCTAATCCAGATTCGATATGGGTCAGTAATTCCCCGCCCCGGAAGATCTCTTTTATGGTCATCATACCAAACAAACAACTTTTCTATATCAATTTTCATTTTATCCTTCCTAATATTTTTCGATATATTCCTATCATAAATTTTTCTTCTATTATTGTATCCATATCAGAAATTTTTACCCAAGTAATTGCTGAATTTTCATCTTCTTTTATCCGAATCATATCAGCATCATTAGCTTCAAATAAATACGAGACATTTAAATGCAGATGATCAGAAATCAGTTTCCCCTTTTTTAAATGTCGATTAACATGGATTACTTCAATGGAAGCAATGCCACAATATTTCAATTGAAACCTCTCAAGACCTGATTCTTCCATCAACTCTTTTTTTGCCACATATTCTAAATCAAAATCCCCATCAGCATGTCCACCAAGCCACCCATATGAACGATACAATAAATGATATGCTAATAGTACTTTATCCATAGTCTTATTCACTACCAAGGCAGAGGCTGTCATATGAGCAGGCAAAGAACTACGAAAAAAAGCCTTCTCACCATAATGTTTTAGATAATCTATTATTAATTCTTTATCTACCTCTTCCACTTCGTTTTGAGGAATATATTGGATTAGTTCTTTATATGTTTCTTGAAAAGTTTTCATGAAGCAACACCGCCTTTTTATCAAGTAATTTTTTCCTCTTTTTTAGTAATGCTGAATATCGTTTATAAATGATATTCGCCTTTGTTATAGCTCATTTTCATCAATATCTAATATTTAGTTTTTCAAAGAGGATTTTATGTTCTATTAATTTATATGTATTATACCACAAAATAATTAAAAAACAGCCAATTTTACTTGGCTATTTACATCACTATATGCTTTTTCCTATTATCGCAGCATTCCTTTATAAGCATCAATTCATACTCTTTCGAGATAAAATTGCAATTGTTTCTATATTCGAAGTCATTGGAAACATATCAACTGGTTGGACATGATATATTCTGTATCCTTTTTCACGCATATACTTTAAATCTCTTGCAAGTGTTGCAGGATCACACGAAATATAAATCATTTTAGGAATATCCATCTCATCGATGGTATCTAATAGCATTTTATCACAACCTTTTCTAGGCGGATCTACAATAATAGCATCTATTTTCTTATGCTGTTGATGCCATTCTACAATTTGTTTTTCTGCCTTATTGCAAACAAAATGCACATTGCGAATATGATTTTTTTTAGCATTTTGCTTAGCATTTTGAATTGCTTCTTCAACTATCTCAACAGCATATACTTCTTTGACATATTTAGATGCAATGAGTCCAATTGTCCCAATGCCACAATACGCATCTATTATAGTATCAGTTGAAATCAATTTACCAAGCTCTATTGCTTTTTTATAAAGTATTTCTGTCTGAGAAGCATTGACTTGATAGAACGACTTAGGTCCAATTTGAAATGTTAATCCACATAATTCATCTTGAATCGTCTTTTCACCATAAATGTTAACACATACTTCCCCTAAAATCGTATTACCTTTTTGTGCATTTACATTTACAAAGATAGAGGAAATGATAGGATATCGTTTGGTGAGTTTAGCAACAAATTCTTCTTGAAAAGGAAGATTTGCATTAGTCATTACCAAAACAACCATTGCATTTGTCAAACTTGAATTGGTCCGAACAAGTATGTGACGTATTAGACCATTGCCACTTTCCTCATTATATCCTTGAATCTTAAACTCATTGCACAAATTTCTTGTAAAATGAACAATTTCAGATGAGATATCTGATTGAATATAACATTTTTCAAAGGGGATTACCTCATGTGAATCTCGCTTAAAGAATCCACATATCGTCTTATACCCCTTTTTTCGAAAAGGAACTTGGACTTTATTTCGATATTTCATAGGGCTATTCATTCCTATCACAGGAAGAACCACCACATCATCTATTCCGCCAAGTTTTCTCAACGTGTCAATGACCATCTTTTGCTTGAATCTCAATTGTAAAGAATAGTTCATATGCATAATATTACAACCTCCGCAAGAGCCCGCATGAGGACAATGAGGATTCATACGATCTGGATGGGCAGTTTCTTTAAACAATCGAAATAATTTTGCATATCCATAATGTCTAGACACTTTTACTATTTCTACAATTCCTTTTTCATGTGGCAAAAATTCATTGATAAAAAGCGGAAATTTCTCTATCAATTCACCATCTTTTATGCCAGTTATTCTGCAAACGCCTTGACCCTCATGATTAAGTGTATCGCATTCAACAGTAAACTTTACACCTGATTTTATTTCTTTTATTTCTACTTCATTTTCCATAATTACTCCTATTGTGTATTGCAAGTCCTCCAGTTGAAGTCTCACGATATTTTGCATGTAAATCTGCCCCTGTTTCTTTCATGACCTGAATTACACTATCTAAAGTGATATTATGCGCTGCTCCAGCAATTTTTACATATGCGGATACATTATACGCTTGCATAGCTGCTACCGCATTCCGTTCAATACATGGAATTTGAACAAGTCCATTTACCGGATCGCAAGTCATTCCCAAATGGTGTTCTAAGGCTACTTCGGCCGCATATTCAATATCATTGTTTTTTCCACCCCGTAAATAAGTAAGAGCGGCTGCAGCCATCGAACATGCTACACCAATTTCACCCTGACAACCAACTTCGGCACCTGAAATAGATGCACTAGTTTTGACAATATTACCTATTAATCCTGCTACCATAAGCGCTTCAATCAATACTTGATCATCCAACTGATGTTCAATTTGATAGCTAAATAATACTGCAGGTAGTACTGCACAGGATCCACAAGTTGGTGCAGTCACAACCAAATGACCAGATGCATTTTCCTCGCTTAAAGCAAGAGCATATGCATAGACCAAATTTTCTTTTGTTGGTTCTTTTAAATATTGATGATAAAACTCCTTTGCTTTTTTCCGAATATTTAGACCACCCGGCAAATATCCATCTTCGAAAAGACCATGTTGCAGTGATTTTTTCATTTGTTCTAACACTTTACATAATTCAGCAACAAGTGTGTCTTTTTCAAACATTTTTACATATTGTACAAAATTCATTTGATGATAGCTACAATAATTTAATATTTCATTCATCGTTTGATGAGGATAAATGTCGGCCATCGAGGTATTTCTTGGCTCATTTTCCTCCTTAAGGCTCCCTCCCCCTACGCTAAATACTAGCCATTCATCTATCTTTTCTTCTTTCTCATAAGCTATAAACTTCATACCATTAGGATGATAGGCAAGCACTGTTGTATAGTCAAATAAAACTTGAATTGTTTTATTTTCCTCCATAAAGGTCTTTTGAATAATGTAATCCGTTAAGTGACCTTTTCCTGTAAGCGCCAACGATCCATATAAAACGCAACAAAATCGTGTCGCATGTGGGTGTTTCTTAAGAAAATCTTTAGAAGCAATTGCAGGTCCCATTGTATGTGAACTAGATGGACCATACCCAATTTTATATATTTCAAGAATAGATTCCATACATTATGCCATTTTTCTATCTTCAGCCGCTTGTTCTTCCGACCATATTTGTGCTACTCTAGTGGAGGCTGCTGCAGCAATCGCCCCGACAATATCATCTAAAAAAGTATGACAAGCTTTTTTACCTGATTTCCCATCTTCATTCAATTGAGCCACGATACCTGGTTTATTCACATCAATATCTCCAAAGTTAGTTTGACCGATAGCTCCATATAGCCTAGCTATATCTAATCCAAAAATTTCATCCACACCAAACACGCCTAAATCGTTTTCCATAATGGCTTGTATTGGACCACGAAAAGCTTTTTCTTCAGTTAATCTATCAATTTCAGCTCCAAGTTGCAAAAGGTGAAAAATATCTCTCAAGGAAAGAATTTTTTCGACACTTTCTATACAATCTTCCATTTTGATTTCTTTATTATACCGATACTGCTGTTGATATGCAATTATTGCAATATCTTGAATTGTTACACCACGCTCTAATAACTTTTCTGTATTAATCCGTTGCATTTCCTCTCTTGAATAGTATAATTTTTGTTCCAATTTCATTTACTTTATTCCCCTTTTTATAAATATTTACGTAACGCTCCATTAGCAAATTCTTTTGCCTGCATTACCTTTTTGCCCACAGGTTGAACCTCTAATAATTCTAATACAGTTTGTTCTCCACAAGCTACAAAAACACGATTTTTTTCTTTAACATAAATAGTACCTGGTGCAAGTTGGTGTTTTTCATCGGCAATACGTGAAGCATAGATTTTAAGTGTTTCGCCTTTTATCCGCATATGTGCAATTGGACTAGGATTGTATGCTCGAATATGATTAAATACCATTCTTGCATTTTGAGTGAAATCAAGTTGTTCCTCTTCTTTGGTAATGTTATATGCAAATGTAGCACGTTCTGTATCTTGTGGAATAGGCGTAATTGTGTGATTACACAATCCTTCAATTGTTTCCATAAGTAAATCTCTGCCTAAATAAGATAATTTTTCAAACATACTACCACAATTATCTTCATCCAAAATCTCAATTTCTCTTTGTGCAAGAATATCTCCTGCATCCATTTCTTTTTCCATATACATAATAGTTACACCTGTCTTCTTTTGTCCATCCTTAATGGCTTGGTGAATGGGGGCACCTCCACGATAAAGAGGCAAAAGTGATGCATGAACATTAATTGAGCGATATTTTGGACAATTTAACAATTTCATCCCCACCAATTGGCCATAAGCAGCGGTTACAATTAAATCAGGAGCCAATGCCATAATTTCTTCGTAATTTTTTCGAATTTTTTCAGGTTGGAAAACAGGTATATTATGTTGTAACGCGCAAACCTTGACTGGAGACATCACAATCTCTTGTTTTCTCCCTACTCTCTTATCTGGTTGCGTTACTACACCAATTACCTCATATTTTTCAATCAAAGCTTCTAAAATAGGTACACCAAAAGAAGGCGTTCCCATAAATACTATTTTTAGCATATTTCACCTCTATATATATTTTGGATATTTATCTACAATTATCGTTGTAGATGTAGATTGATATTTTTCGTATATTTTTTTATATATTTCGCCAATTTCATTTATACGATGTTTTATAATAATTTGAACACCTTGAAATTGATAATTATAAGTTGGACCTAATACAAAAATTTTACTTCCCAATTGTTGTTGCAAATAGGTTTTTACTTGACTTGCCTCTTTAAACATTTCTTCATATTTGGCTTTTACAATAATACGATTAATATAATAATATGGCTCATTGCGAAGTACTTTTCGAGCCTGTAATTCATTTTTTACGAAACCATGATAATCTGATGTTAGAAAATCAATCAAAAAATCATCTTTTTCGCTGTTATATGTCTGAATAATCAATCGAGATGAGACATCTTTGCTTAGACGATTTCTGAGTTGAACAAGCATTTGATATGCCTTCTCACTTGCATCGAAACTGGCCATTCTAGAAGTTGTGTCTAAATTCAATACACCAATTAATGTCAAAACGGACGAATCAATGCTTTTGGCATAATTGGGTGTAGTAATTAAAATATCCAAATTTCTTTCCTCTATTTCCCCCATAATGGAATAATATTGTTGATAATTGGTTTCTGATAAAATTGCTACCCTAGCAGATGGGAATTGTTTTCTAATTCTTTCATCAATCTGTTCAATACCTATCCCACCCATTTGCCAAGCATTAGAACCGCAAATTGGGCAAGATGTCATTTCTATCTTCTTGGTGCAACTTGGGCAAATTAACATATTCTTTTTTTTATGATATTGTAAACTGATATTACATTTTGAACATTTTAAAATCTCTCCACAACTTCTACACATCACAAACGAACTATAATGTTTATTCCCCACAACCAACATAGAAAGTTGGCGATTATCCATATTATATTTTAACAAATGAAATAATCTAGTGGATATGGCTTCTTGGTGAACCGTTCTTAATTCTTGTTTCATATCTATCACTTCAATATCTATTTGTTCAAAGGTTTGATGTCCCTGAATAATGTGATAATATTGTTTCAACCCATAAGTATAATCCAATATATTAGGTGCAAAAGACGATAGAATCAGTTGGGCACCAATTAATCTAGCGTATTGCTCCATAACCAACTTTAAATTATATCGTGGACTTTGATCATTGTAATAATTGTCACTTTCAATATCTAGCAAGATAAATGCACCTACATTTTGAAACGGATAAAGTGCACCTGTTGCAGTTGTTACAATTACACTATATTCATCATTTAATATCTCATTATAACTATCTAATCGTTCCCCATCGGATAAATCAGAATTAATAACCGCTACACTAAGCCCTGTCTTTTGACGAATTAAACTCGATATTCGATAACTATTTAGAATTTCTGGTGTAAGAATTACAATATTCTTTCTTATAATTTGGTAAGTATGAATGACTTGATATATTAGATTAAATAATTGTTCTTCATTGCTTGGAACAAATAGAATGGGTTTATTCACTTTGTCTAACTCTACAAGAACTTCTTGAACTAAAGAATCTTTTGAATTTCGAACCCTTTTCTCAACTGGAATCTGCCTTACCTTTACCCTTGATGTCTTTTCCTGAATCTTCTTCAGAAAACCTTTCTTGTACAAAGTATCTATCATATATCTACTAACTCCATACTTTTCAAGCCATTCTTCTTTCGTCATAGCTATTTCATCTTTGGCAAAAGACAAAAATTCCTTTTGCTTTTCACTTTTTAATTCAGTAATTCCATGATATAAAACATTAAGATTGACTATATATTTATCCACTAATTTATGATTAACTTTAGGGATAGCATCATATCCTAATTTTATATTTTCCCTTTTAATTTCCTTGGCAATAATTTTATCAAATGATGATAATTTTGTTGTATAAGCTATAGTTTCTTTTTCTGTAAATAACTTTGCCAAAGAAGCATCTACGGCCATGTAATTTTGAATAGTTAGATATTTATTGGTCTTCAAGACCATTGACTTCGGAAGCATTAAATTTAAAATGCGAATTAGAGGGCATATGGCATCATCTTTTATCTTCCTAGCAAGTTCAATTTGAATAGAAGTTATGAAAGGGCGATAATCGACAACCTCACAAACTGTTTTTATTTCTCCAGGGTACTCTGTGCTTGCTTGGATAGCCAAAATATAGCCCATAACCACTCGGTTAGCATCACCGAATGGTACTTTTACACGTGAACCAATTTGTGCGTAGGAAGACATTTCATCAGGTAATAAATATGTATATTCTTGGTCAACTTGACTACTAGGCACATTGATAACTACTTGTACTACCATCAAATTCCTCCTTTACTCGTTTTATATATTATACCATATTTTCAATAAATCTATCAATTTAAGGCTTTAAATCAAGAAAAGACTCAAAAAGAATATCTTTTTGAGTCTTATTACTTTATTTTTTCACATCATATAAAGGAGCCATATAGTCTTCTTCAATATGCACATCTTCTTCATCTACTAAACCAGTACCAGCAGGAATTAATCCACCAATAATGATATTTTCTTTTAATCCTTCTAATCTATCAATCTTACCACGAATAGCAGCTTCTGTTAAAACGCGAGTTGTTTCCTGGAATGATGCAGCAGATAAGAATGAGTCTGCTTTTAAAGATGCTCTTGTGATACCTAAAATAACTGGTTTAACAACCGGAATTCTACGTCCATTATCATAACATTCTTTAATGATACGATAAATTTCTGGTTTTGAAATAAACGTACCAGGAAGTAATTCAGTATCTCCTTCATCAATAACAACTACTTTTTGAAGCATTTGTTTCACAATGATTTCTACGTGCTTATCAGAAATAGCAACACCAGTTGAACGATATACTTTTTGTACTTCTTTTAATATATATTGTACTACCTTTTCTACTGGTGCAACACGCAAGAGTTCTTTAGGATGAATTAGCCCTTCTGATAATAAATCACCTGCTTGGACAGCTTCACCAACTTCAACAATTGATTTCTTTCCTGCATCGGTCAGGTAGGTTTTACTATTACCTTCTATTGGGCTTTCTACTGTAATTTCAGTACGATTGTCTCCTCTTACATTAACATTAGATACAACACCCTTGATTTCAGAAATAATACCTTTACCTTTTGGTTCACGTGCTTCAAATAATTCTTGAATACGAGGTAAACCTTGGGTAATATCATCACCACTGGTTGCAACACCACCACTATGGAATGTACGCATGGTTAATTGTGTACCTGGTTCACCGATAGATTGTGCTGCTACAATACCTACAACCTCACCACGTTCTACAATGCCTGTAGTAGATAAATCAGATCCATAGCATTTAATACAAACACCTGTTTTGGCATCACAAGTCAATAATGTCCGTACAGATACTTCTTCTACTTTGGCATCCACAATACGTTGTGCTATTGCCTCAGTAATGAATTCTCCTTTATCAACAAGTACTGTTTTCTTACCATCGACACGTGCTACGACTGGTTTTGCAGCAAAACGACCTATAATACGATCTTTTAGATTGACACAAATGTTTTTATCAGAATAACCATTTGGTGTTTTTTCTGGATCTTTATTGTATAGTGTTTTTACAACCATACCTTTATCTGTGCCACAATCATCACATGTAATGGTAATATCCTGAGATACGTCAACAAGACGCCTTGTTAAATATCCAGACTCTGCAGTCTTTAAGGCAGTATCTGTTGAACCTTTACGCGCACCATGAGTTGAAATAAAGAACTCAGACATAGACATACCTTCAATAAAGCACCCTTTTACTGGTATTTCCATCGATTCACCATTTGGTTTAGCCATTAACCCACGCATACCTGCAAGTTGTGTAAAGTTACTTGAACTACCACGAGCACCTGAATCAGCCATCATAAAGATATGATTCTTTGTAGCATCTACTTGCATTTTCTTCTTAATGGATGCTTCGATATCTTTTGTCGCTGTATTCCAAACTTCAATTACCATACGTGATTTTTCAGCGCGAAGCATTGTACCACGGCGATACATTTGATTGTATTTTTTTACAATTTCTTCCGCCTTAGCAATAATTTCTCGTTTTTCCTCTGCAACAACAACGTCAAATGCCGAAACAGTAATCCCTGCAATAGTAGAATACTTAAATCCCAAATCTTTCATTTTATCTAGTGTTTTCGATGTTTCTGCTAATTTAGACTGCCTGAATACCTCACTAATACTCATACTGAGCATTCCTTTTTTAAACGGAGAAACAAGTGGGGCATTTTTAATAATCTCTTTGTAATTTTCGCCTTTTTTTACAAAATAGCGTAGAGGTGTACCTTCAGCTAAATTCTTTCTTTCTGGCTCATTTACATAGACAAAATTTTCAGGGAAAACTTGATTGAAAATCATTTTACCGTATGTTGTAATTAAATATTGATTCTTTAATTCATCATTCAGTTTAACCTTTTCCTCATAATCAGAATCTTTTGGATCCAAATGAACAAAAGGTTTTGCAATAGCTTTGCCAGGAATGACAAAACGAGTATGAAAATCAATATCACCTTTTTCATAAGCATGAATAACTTCTTCTTCGCTAGAGAAAGCCTTTCCTTCTCTACCTGGTACAAAGAAACGACCCACACTAGGCGCAATACCTGCTTCAATATCTTTTTTCAATGCCATTACATCTCGATATGTCAATTCATCATTCACAATAATTTGATTGTTAAACTCAATTTCACAAGTCAAATAGGCTAGATATACATCTTCAAATGTCTTATACTCACGGTCAATTTGAGAGCGTTCAATAGACAAATAATAATTTCCCAAAATCATATCTTGTGAAGGTGTAACGACTGGTTTACCATCTTTTGGAGCTAAAATATTTTTAGAGGCTAACATCAATAGTCTTGCTTCAGCTTGTGCTTCTTCAGACAAAGGAACATGCACTGGCATTTGGTCTCCATCAAAGTCGGCGTTAAATGCGGTTGTTACAAGTGGATGTAATCGAATTGCTTTTCCTTCTACCAATTTAGGCTCAAATGCTTGAATAGACAAACGATGCAAAGTAGGCGCACGATTTAATAATACCGGATGTTCAACGACAACCTTCTCTAATGCCTCCATAGCCTCAGGTGCACCACGTTCAATTAATTCTTTCGCCCTCTTTACACCTGCTTTGTCTTTAGAAATTGGCATTTGAAGAACGCCATCTGTAGTCGTGAGTGCCATTTCATTTTGCTCTTTTTGGCGTAAATAATTGATGATAAATGGCTTAAATAAAATCAACGCCATTTCACGAGGAATACCCGCTTGATACATTTTTAAATCTGGTCCAATAACGATAACAGAACGTCCTGAGTAGTCTACCCGTTTTCCCAATAGATTTTGACGGAAACGTCCTTGCTTACCTCTTAAAATATCCGATAAAGATTTAAGTGGTCTATTTTTATCTACTGCAGCTTTGTTCTTACGCTTTGAGTTATCAATCAATGAATCAACTGCTTCTTGAAGCATTCTTTTTTCGTTTTTGATAATCATCTCTGGTGAGCGTATTTCAATTTGTTTTCTCAAACGATTGTTTCTTGAAATGATTCTACGATATAAATCATTTAAATCAGTAGTAGCGAAACGACCACCATCTAGTTGCACCATTGGTCTTAAATCAGGCGGAATAACAGGAACTACATCCATAACCATCCATTCAGGTTTATTTGTAGAATGATAGAATGCTTCTACAATTTCAAGACGCTTGATTAATTTTTCCCTTCTTTGTTTAGTTGCTACTTTCAATTCTGCACGAATTTCATCTACAATTTCTTTTAAATTCAGACTTTGAAGTAAGAATTTTATTGCCTCTGCACCAGTTTTTACCTTGTATTTACCAAAATACATTCGGCTATATCTACTATGCTCTTGTTGTGTGATAATACGTCCTGGAAAAATATCTTCAATTGTGTCATCCAATACTTCTGTAATGATATACGATGATAATGCAGCAATCTCTAATACATCTTTTGCTTTCATATCTAATAAAATAGCAATTTTGCTTGGCGTGTTGCGCAAATACCAAATATGCACAACTGGCGCTGCCAATGCAATGTATCCCATTCTTTCACGGCGAACCTTACTTTCGGTTAATTCAACTCCACACTTTTCGCAGACCTTACGTTCACCTGTATTTTTACGAGACTTACCACAAGCACATTGATAATCTTTTGTAGGCCCAAAAATAACCTCACAGTATAATCCATCCTTTTCTGGTTTCAAGGTGCGATAGTTGATTGTCTCTGATTTTTTCACTTCACCTTTTAAAATACATTCCACTTTTTCACCAGACTCGTTAATGTATGTAACACGATCTTTGTGAAGTGGATCATATGTAAAATCTTTTCCTTGTAGCTCAGGATTAGCCCAAGAAATGATTTCTTCAGGTGATGCAATCCCTATTTGTAAATATTTATATTTTCTTTTCAAATTTGTCACCTCTTATATTATAAGCCTCGTTTACTTGCTTGCGCTTCGGCAAATTCACCTACGAGACTCTTATTGGCAACATCGACACCGTCGTTGTCAACAAGTTTTACACTCAATCCTAATCCTTGTAGTTCTTTAATCAATGCACGGAATGCCTCTGGAATACCCGGATTTGGGAGTGGTTCGCCATCAACAATGGCTTTATATACTTTATTACGGCCAATAATATCATCTGATTTAATGGTCATCATTTCTTGTAGTGTATGGGCAGCTCCATAAGCTTCTAACGCCCAAACTTCCATTTCACCAAAACGTTGACCACCATTTTGAGCTTTACCACCCATTGGTTGTTGTGTAACAAGTGTATATGGTCCTTCACTTCTTGCGTGAAGTTTATCATCAACCATGTGTGCAAGTTTAATCATATACATGACACCAACTGATATTTTATTATCAAATTGTCTTCCAGTACGTCCATCGTATAAATATGTTTTTCCATTCTCATCAATAATTGCTCTTGCATTGGCTGGATTTTCTTTCGCCATTTCTTCATCTTTTTGACGAGCCTCATTCATAATATCCACGACATCTTGATGGGTTAATCCATCAAATACTGGTGTAGCTACATGAACGCCTAATTTCTTTGCTGCCATACCCAAATGAATTTCCAATACTTGACCAATATTCATACGAGATGGAACACCTTGTGGATTTAGCATAATATCAATAGGCGTACCATCTGACATAAATGGCATATCTTCAATAGGTAAGATATTAGAGATAACACCTTTATTACCATGTCGTCCAGACATTTTATCCCCCTCAGAAATTTTACGTTTCTGAACAATATACACACGTACAACTTCATTTACATTTGGTGGTAATTCTGCACCATTCTTTCGATTGAATCGTTCTATCCTATGTACAATACCGCTTCCACCATGAGGAACTTTCAGAGAAGTTACTCGTACATCTTTTGAATTATCAGAAAATAATGCTTGTGATAATCTTTCTTCTGGAGTTGGTTCCGTAATTCCTTTTGGCGTTACCTTACCTACAAGAGTATCTCCCTCTTTTACCTCTGCACCTAAACGAATAATACCATTTTCATCTAGTTGAGCAATAGAATCTTTACTTTCACCATCAAGATCTCTTGTAATCTCTTCTTTACCTAGTTTTGTATCTCTTACTTCGCAAGTATATTCTTCAATATGAATTGAAGTATAAACATCTTCTTGTACCAAACGTTCACTCATAATAACGGCATCTTCAAAATTATATCCATTCCAAGTCATAAACGCGATAACAACGTTTCTTCCTAAAGCAAGTTCTCCTTGTTCCATAGACGAACCATCCGCAAGAACATCACCCGCTTTTACTTTTTCTCCAGGAACAACAATAGGTCTTTGGTTCACACATGTAGAGTGATTTGAACGTTCATATTTATTCATTTCATAAGTATGTTTTACACCCTGAGCATCTCTAACAATAATGTTTAATCCATCCACATATTCAACAACACCATCACAATCTGCACAAATAGCAACACCCGAATCTTTTGCAGCTTTATATTCAATACCAGTTCCAACAAATGGTGCTTCTGGTTTTAAGAGCGGAATAGCTTGTCGTTGCATGTTGGCACCCATCAATGCACGGGTTGTGTCATCGTGTTCTAGGAATGGAATACATGCTGTTGAAATAGCAACAACTTGTTTTGGCGATACGTCGACCAAATCTACATTCATTTTATCTGTTTCAATAAATTCACCATATTGACGAGCAATAACTTTATCATCTAAAATGATCAATTCACCTGTTTGAGGGTCGTGTCCCATATTTACGTTTGCTTCCGCAATAATGAATTCTTCTTCCCTATCGGCAGTAAAATATCTAACCTCATCAGTAATCACCGCTCGTTTATGTTCCTTGTCTTTTTGAACCACTAAATAAGGTGTTTCAATAAATCCGAATTCATTTGCTCTTGCATAGGAAGCCAATGAATTAATCAAACCAATATTTTGACCTTCTGGTGTTTCTACTGGACAAATTCTTCCATAATGCGAAGAATGGACGTCACGTACTTCAAAACCAGCGCGGTCACGAGAAATACCACCTTGACCAAGTGCTGACAAACGTCTCTTATGCGTAAGTTCAGATAATGGGTTGATTTGATCCATAAATTGTGACAATTGGCTGCTACCGAAAAACTCTCTAAAGGTAGATGTAAGTGGTTTGATGTTTACTAAATTTTGAGCAGATACACTTTTTGCCTCACCAGAAGTTGACATTTTGTCTCTTACGCTCTTCTCTACTTTCATCATACCCATTCTAAATTGGTTTTGCAACAATTCACCAATTAAGCGCAATCTTCTATTACTCAAATGGTCAATATCATCAATTTTACCTACACCAACATGTAGATTGATATAATAACTGATGCTTGCAAAAATATCAGAAAGAACGACATGACAACGCTCTTCTCGTTGATCATTTCCTAAAATACGTACCTTAATATCACCATCATTTGTTTTAACCAAAACATCTAATGTTTCTAAAACTACACTATTTCCCTCTAGCATCAATTCATATTCATATGTCTTTCTAAGACTTTCACGATTTTGTGATAATATATCTGCTGTGCTTAAGCCCGTTATTGGATCTTTGCGATAAGTAATTTCTGTTCCTTGTGGAAGAATGACCTCACCTGTTTTTTGGTCTATCAAATCATTTGCTAAGCGATGTCCTACCGCACGAGCAACTACATCCAACTTTTTATTGAATTTATAACGACCTACTTTGGCTAAATCATATCTACGAATTTCGAATAAACGACTGGCAATAAATTTACGTGCCGTATCCGCAGAGGTTTTTTCACCAGGTCTTAAATTATCATATAGTTTTCTAACCGCGTCATCTTCACCAAAAGATTCATCTTTGTCAAAACTATTTTGAAATATCTTTAATACTTTATCTGGTCTAGGTGCAATTTTATCATCATCACCTACAAATAGGCTTATCATACCAGGATTACTTTTTACCCCTAGTGCACGAATAAAGGTAGGTAAATATACTTTTTTTGAACGGTCTAATTTGGCAAACCAAATATCTTTATTATTCTTTTCAAATTCTATCCATGCACCACGTGTTGGAATAATTTGACCCGAAAAATTAGATAAGCCTGATTTTTTATCCTTTTGTTCCGAAAAGAAAACACCTGCAGAACGAACAATTTGTGTTACCACAACACGCTCAGAACCATTAAAAATAAATGTACCCCAAGGTGTCATTACAGGAAATTCGCCCATAAAGATTTTATCTTCAACAAACTCACCTGTTTCTTTATTTTCTAAAGCAACATTTACTTTTAGAGCTCTTGAATAATTTACCTTATGTATTTTTGCCTCTTTGATGGAATATTTAGGTTCATCGAATTCATGATCCAAAAAATGCAATTCAAATTTTTCACCATCACCATGATCCTTGATTGGTGATAGTTCTTTAAATAATGATGCTAAACCATCCTTTAAAAACCATTCAAAAGATTTAGTCTGAATTTCAATCAAATTTGGCAGTTCTACATTTGTTTGAACCCTAGCATAATTACGTCTAACCCTAGTTCTTCCATATTGAATATTTTTATAACTCAAATTAGCCACCTCTTTTTACAATTTTGAGCGATTTATACTGTGCGATATTAAAGCATTATACCGCATTATATCATAATCTTGTTTATTATATTACGAATCCATAATTTTGTCAAGTAAAATAGAACTTTTTTAGATATTTTGCTTAGGATTTTTTTATATAGCAAAATAAATATCAAAAAAAGAAAAAAAAGCAAGAATTATTTGGCCTTTTTTCTTGCTTTTAAAATGCCATTTTAGTTTAAAACAGCTTGAATAACATAATACCCTTTTTCCTTAGAACGGATATGCACTTCAGAAAAATTCTCTTCAAGCGCCTTAATCAAAGAAGGCGCACCTTGTTTTTTTTGTATCACGCACCATACACTACCACCTAATTTTAAATGTTCCTTGGCACCAACTACAATCTTATGTACAACTTTTTTCCCTGCTCTAATTGGTGGATTAGAGATAATCATAGCATATTTTTTATGAATATTTTCATATACATCACTAGCGAAAATTTCCGCATTTTCAATAAAATTTCTATTCTTATTTTGCCTAGCAAGATCAATTGCACGAAGATTAACATCTATCATATCCATATGAATTTTAGGATACAATTTTGCCATCGTTAATCCAATTGTACCATAACCGCAGCCCACATCAAGGAATTCTTCTTGAGTATGTATTTCAACGAATTCAATCATCGTTTGGATGAGAAGACTACTTCCAAAGTCGATATTTCCTTTAGAAAACACTCCATTGTCACTTAAAAAATGTAGCACTGTTCCTTTTATATAATAAGAAAGTTCTCTTATCTCACTTTTTAATTGATCATTATTTTCAAAATACTGATTAGCCATTTTCGCCTCCTTATAAAACATCTAGTAAAACACTATTTTTAAAACAAAAAGACAAGAATTGGCTATTGCAAATCCTGTCTTTCCTCTCAAATAAACTATTTAATTTCTACTTCAGCACCAGCTTCAACTAATTTAGCCTTTAATGCTTCAGCTTCTTCTGGAGAGATTTTTTCTTTAACTGGTTTTGGAGCGTTGTCAACCAATTCCTTAGCTTCTTTTAACCCTAAACCTGTTACTTCACGAACTAGTTTAATTACATTTAATTTAGCAGCGCCTGCGCTTGTTAAAATAACACTAACTTCGCTTGGAGCTTCTTCAGCTGCTGCAACAGCACCACCTGCAACTGCAACTGGAGCAGCAGCAGTAACGCCAAATTCTTCTTCAATTGCCTTTACTAATTCATTTAATTCAAGTACGCTCATTTCTTTTAGAGCTGCAATAAATTCTTCTTTATTAATTTTTGCCATTTCGTTTGTTCCTCCTAATTAATTTTCTTTTTCTGATACTGCTTTAACAACACATGCAAGATTGCGAATAGGTGCTTGTAAAACACTTAGTAACATAGACAACATACCTTCTTTGTTTGGTAATGCCGATAATGCTTTTAAATCCGCCTCATTTGTCACTTTTCCATCAATGATACCTGCTTTTACTGATAATTTTTCATGATCTTTTAAGAAACCATAAACAATTTTAGCAGCAGTAACCTCATCTTGGCTAGTTACAATAGCACTTGGCCCAACTAAATGTTCTTCTACATCCGCAAAACCTTCTTCAGCAGTTGCACGGCGTAAAATGTTGTTTTTTACAACTTTCATTTCACAGTTTTCAGCATGTAGCTTTACACGAAGATCACTCACTTCAGCTACAGTCAATCCTAGGTAATCAACGAATAATGTTGATCCAGCTTTAGAGATCTTTTCCCTAATTACTTGGACCTCTTCATGTTTTTTAGCGATTGTCGCTTCATTCATTGTTTTCACCTCCTGAAAATTTTTCCTTTCGTACGAAAGAAAGATTTGTTCCTCGGTAGGAAATTAAGCTTCAGAGCTGTCTTATCTCATCAGCACCTACTGTCTACGGCAGAGACTTTTTATACTACTTTTTACTAATGAATTTTTTTAAATGATAATTACTCTACTACTTCTGTGCTGATTTTAATACCAGGGCCCATAGTTGAAGTAATTGTTAAATTTTGAACATATACACCTTTAACAGTTTGTGGTTTAATGCGCATAATTTGTCGATAAATCGCTTGAACGTTTTCAACAAGTTTTTCATTTGTAAACGAAACTTTACCAACTGGAACTTGAATATTACCTACTTTATCAGTACGATATTCCACTTTACCTGCTTTAAATTCTTTTACTGTTTGCTCAATGTTCATAGTTACAGTACCAGTTTTAGGGTTTGGCATTAAACCTTTAGGACCAAGTACGCGTCCTAATTTACCAAGTTCACCCATCATATCTGGAGTTGCAATAATTGTATCGAATTCAAACCAACCTTCTTTGATTTTTTCAAGATACTCGCTATCTCCTGCAAAATCAGCACCTGCCGCAAGCGCTTCTTGCGCCTTAGCACCTTTTGCAATAACCAAAATACGTACAGTTTTACCTGTTCCATTTGGCAATGAAACTGCACCACGTAAATTTTGTTCTGCTTTACGAGGATCGATATTCAATTTAAAAGCAACTTCTACTGTAGCATCAAATTTAGCTATATTTGTCTTTTTCACTAAATCAACCGCTTCAGTTAATGCATATCTTTTTTGGCGGTCAACTAGTTTTAAAGCTTCTTGATATTTTTTACCTCTTTTTGCCATTTTATTTACCTCCTAAATGTGGTCTAACGGAATCTCCTCCCACAAAGACTAATCATAGTCCATTTAAAGAGAATATAGAAACCTATTTTTCTACAACGATTCCCATGTTTCTAGCAGTGCCTTCCACAATATTAGCTGCTGCTTCGACTGTGTATGCGTTTAAGTCAGGCATCTTCATTTGTGCAATTTCCAATAATTTTGCACGACTGATAGTTGCAACCTTGTTCTTTTTCGCATTGTTGGAACCCTTAGAAATACCTGCTGCTTTTTTCAATAAGTCTGATGCTGGTGGAGTCTTTGTAATGAAAGTGAAAGTACGATCTTCATAAACGGTAATTTCAACCGGAATTACATAGCCTGCCATATTAGCGGTTTTCTCATTGAATTGGCTGCAGAATTGTTGAATATTAACCCCTGCTTGTCCTAGTGCTGGTCCAACTGGTGGAGCTGGATTAGCCTTGGCTGCAGGAATTTGAAGTTTAACAACTTTTTTGACTTGTTTAACTTTTGCTGCCACGAGACACACCTCCTTATTTTGTCCGTGATGTGGTTTATGAACACTATGATGTTCTCCCACACTTTTTTAAATTCATAGTATAAAGCGTCATTGCACGCAATACTTATTATACTTAAAACAGAAAAAAAGTCAAATAAATGACTTTTTTATATTTTGTTTAATTCATAGATTTTTACTCTAGAATTTTTTCTTCATATCCGCAAAACTTTGAGCAATTTTAAATCCCGCAAATAAATAAATATAACGTGCTGGATTTTCGAGTCCTGTAAAGAACGTCATGTAAGTAGATCCGTGGTCTTTTAAGTATGCACACAAATTGCAAAATAACGCCTTGCCAAGTCCACCACCACGTTCATTAGGATCAACACAAATTCCGTCCAAATGACCACGACCTGTTTCTTCTGTAAACATTGCACCTGTCCAGCCTACGACCTTATTATCATGTGCAGCAACCAAGAAAGGTCTAGGTTCATCACGTTTCAAGTTATTTCGTATAGAGGCTGCAAAACCAGGGTTATTGATTGCATCAGAAAACTCTTCAATGCCGTAATGTTTATTTGCATCATAAATTTCTATTTTCAAACCACGTTTTTCATTTTCTTCCATTTGTTTAACAACTTTTTCCGGTAATTGATACTCAGAAAGAGGCAAATGGAATCCCTCATGAATGCTATTTACAAAATATCCATGATGATATAAAAACAAATAGAAATCAGAATTCATACGTACACCAGGCATACCAGGATGCTCATGTTTGTCAGTATATGGGATATACCACGGCCAACAAATTCCACTCAAAAAAACAAATCGAGAAGAATTTTTGCCTTCTGCTTTAAAATAATTTTCCAATAGTTCTAATAAATTTCCCCCAATACCTTGACGTCTATATGATTTTTTTACCACTAGTGTATGCATATAACCTGAAGATTCTGGATTTCCTTTATCTAAGTCACGAACTGTACCACCGATAAATCCGACTAAATTGCTTCCCTCTATAGCAACAAATGTGCCTTCTGCTTTAAAAGCAGGGCTCTTAAATAACTTATTATAAAATTCATCTTCTGTTAGCGTTTTTAAAAAAACTTCCTCTTGAGTCAATTCATTAAACAATTCATACATTTGTTTTTGGTATTTTTCATCATAAGGTAAATATTGTATCATATTGATATGCCTCCTATCTATTTTATTATACCTTATTTTATTTTTTTATTCAATCCTTTTGTATATAATTTCATCCATCTATCTTATATAATAAAAAGTAGGCATTTGCCTACTTAATCTTTTATGGGTTCTACTTCATCAAATCTCAACTCATTTGGCGTTTGTCTACCAAACATATCTATTAAAACTGTAACAATTTGATTTTCCATATCTATTTTTTCCACAACTGCTTCTTGATCTAAGAACGTTTCTGAAAGAACTCTTACTTTTTCACCTACTTTAAACTTTACATCTACCGTGATAGTAACACCACATTGTTTTAAAATAGGGACCATTTCATAATTAGGTACTGGGACAGGTTTTGCCCGATTTCCACTAGATCCTAAAAATCCTGTAACCATCGGGGTATTACGTACAACAAACCACGACTCATCAGTAACAATCATATCTATAAAAATGTAGCCTGGAAAAGGATTTTCAATCACTTCTTTTGTTTCACCATTGGCCTTTTTTTCAAGATGAACTTCTTCAGGAATAAGCACATTGAAAATGTAATCCTGCATGTTCATTGAAACAATTCTACGCTCTAAATTACGTTTTGCTGCATATTCCATTCCTGCATAAGACTGAACAATGTACCAAGCTCTCTCGTTATCGATATCATCGCTATACATGAATAACTCCTAGTATAATTGATTTTGGATAAGTTGAACAATCTTTTCAATTACCCAATCACACGCGATAAAGAATAAAGCCAAAACAATTGAAAAGCATACCACTTTAATGATATTCCATAGAAATTCTTTCTTTTTCAAACCTTTAATATGCTTAATTTCGCTAAATGATGGGCGATAAAATGATGCTGCAACAAGTACAATAGATACAGCTCCTAAACCAACCAATATCCAAGAGAAAATCTTAGTTGCAACTTTTCCCCCAATTAACCATGCTTCCTCAGGAATCGTTAATAGTTTGCCTTGTAACAAAATTATACCTAATTCAATAGCAAACACACCTAAGAATAATAATAAATAGTTTTCAACTTTATGTTCTTCTAAAATAAAATCGACTACTCGATTTCTTTTTTCTTCCTTAACAACTTTTTCAGCCATCCCAAAAACCTCCTATTTTGTTTCTTTATGTATAGTATGTTTATTACAACGTTTGCAATATTTCTTCACTACCATACGTTCAGTTGTGTTTAATTTATTTTTTTCTGTAATATAATTGCGAGATAAACATTCTTCACAAACGAGTATTACTTTTTCTCTCATATAATACCACCTTGACTTTTCTATTATACTAAACTTTCATAAAAATGTCAAATATTAAGA
The DNA here is from genome assembly GCA_023667245.1 of Anaeroplasma bactoclasticum. Lineage (GTDB taxonomy): Bacteria > Bacillota_I > Bacilli_A > ML615J-28 > CAG-313 > CAG-313. Next base: position 8,785 of record JAMPAL010000015.1, on the reverse strand, counting down.
TTTTTTTCTTTTTCATCCTTTATTTTCCTTTTAATCCTATCAATTCCATCATAGATTTTTCGAACAGGCAGCATTAAATCACAAGCAATTTCCTTTGGCTTTTTTTCTTCTAGAAAACGCATTTGAAACACAATTTGCTCAAACGAAGAAAGATGAATATCACCCTCTTCCACGTATTCTTCACATGGATTTATGTCAACCACGTACTCTTCTAACATTTCAAATGGCATAACGCGCTTCTCTCTTTTTTGTTTTCTCAATAAGTCAATAAATTTCCTTGTCAATAGCAAGTGAAAATAGCTATAAAATGTGACATTTTTCTCTTCAACAAACGACCAAATTGCCTTGTGTAGCAAAATAAGCCCTTCTTGTAAAAATTCCTCTCGAGAAGCCATTTCTATATTCATATCTCTTATTTTACCCCATATGCAAAAGCGATATTTTTCAACTAATATTTCTAGTGCCTCTTCTGAATTTTCTTTGACCAAATACAATAATTCATTATCATTGTATGTTAATAACGCTTTATATTTTATCAAATTATCCCCCCTATTTGATTATAAAATATAAATTATTTCAAATTCATCTCAACTTTATTTATTGGATCACATTAAACGATTTCTAATGATTTCATAGAAAATAATACTTGCAGATACAGAAGCATTTAAAGAAGTCACATGTCCCAACATAGGAATATGCACAAAGAAATCGCAATGTTCTTTGACCAATCGTGAAATCCCCTTTCCTTCTGATCCAACGACAACAGCAATTTTTCCACTATAATCTTGCTCCTTATAGTCAATTGATCCATCCATCTCTAATCCAATAATCCAAAATCCATTTTGTTTTAATGTTTCAATCGCTTGTACTAAATTTGTAACTTGAACAACTGGGATATGTTCAATTGCACCAGTAGAAACCTTTGCAACTGTGCCATTTAACCCTACACTTCTATTTTTAGGTATAATAATACCATCCATTTGAGTTGCATCAGCCGTTCTTAAAATTGCCCCCAAATTATGTGGATCCTCTAATCCATCTAAAATAGCCAGAGCCACTTGGTCACGATGTTGAGTAGTCGTCAACAATGAGCCAAGTTCTACATACTGATATTCTTCGATACTTGCTACTATGCCCTGATGGTTACCTGAGAACTTTTGATTCATCACAGTTAGCGGCATCATTACAATCTGTGTGTGTTGCTTTTTGAGATACGAATCTATTTGTGAGCGCATCTCTTGATTACTTGTTGATAAATAAATTGTGTCTATTTTTTTTTGGGTTTTGAGCGCTTCTATTACAGTATTTTTACCATAAATATACATTTTTACTCTCCTTCTACTACATCAAACATTTTCTGAATTAAATCATCCAATCGTTTTTTGTTTCCTGTCAAATACAAATAACCAATGACTGCTTCTAGACCACTAGAAATAACATATGCTCCTTTATCCACATTTTTGCGATGCCCCTTAGGCGCATGATTTCTTCCTCTCAAAAAAATTTGTCTTTCTTCTTCATTCATTTCTTTTTGAATGGATACATATATGTTTTGATGAGCAGCAGCACTAACATAGGCAATACTCGCCTTTCGCAAAGCGGAGTTTTTTGTTATTCCTTTCGACAACAAATGATACCTTACTCTCAATTCATAATAAGCATCGCCAATATAGGCCAAATTACTGCCATTTAAAAGTTGTGGATTCATTATAAGCGAATACCTTGTGATACAATTTGACCCCGAAGCATATCTGCTTTTTCAAAATCCTTATTTTTTCTTGCTTCCATCCAAGATTGTATCAGTTTCTTTTGATCAGTCGATAGCGGTAGAAGTTCTACTTCTAGGCCAAAAATATGTAACATTGCTTGAAGCGTTGTAAAGTCATTTTGTAGCATATCTATTGATACATTTGTACGCATATCCTTGTTGATTTTTTTTATATGTGCATAAAGAACACTTAACGCATTAGCCGTATTAAAATCATAGGCCATCTCTTGTAAAAATTCGTTCAAAATCGGCAATATTTCTCCACCATCCAGCTGATTTTGAATCTCTAATTGTCTTTCCAAACTTATATATGTTTTTTCGATTTTTTCCCACTCAAGCACCATTTTTTCCATAGTTTCTTGGGAATAATTGATGCTTTGACGATAATGATTAGCTAGCACAAAGAGACGATATGCTTGTGGAGGATATTGTTCAACAATGTCTTTTAGCCATATTACATTGCCAATAGACTTACTCATTTTTTCGCCACTTAAATCAATTCTCGCATTATGAATCCAATAATTAGCAATCATATGATGATGTAGTGCCATAGACTGAGCAATTTCATTCTCATGGTGTGGAAATTTTAAATCATTTCCTCCTCCATGAATGTCAATTTTGCCGTGAAAAATCTTATCAATCATAACGACACATTCCGTATGCCATCCAGGTCTCCCCATACCAAACGGACTATTCCATTTTTTTCCTACATCATTCGTTTTTTTCCATAATGTAAAATCAGCTGGATCTTGTTTATTTGTATTGATATCAATCCTTGATCCTGTTTCCAATTCGTCTAACTTTTGGTTAGATAATACACCATATTCTTTAATGCTTCTCACACTGAAATAAACATCATCACCCATTTGATATGCATGACCTGATTGTACCAATTCATCTATAAAGTGAACAATATCCTCGATATGTTCAGTTACTTTAGGATGGATTACATTTTCTAAACAACCCACTTTTTTACATGCCTCCAAATAGGCACGAATATACTTTTCACTGACTACTTCTTCAGTTGTTCCAAGTTCAATTGCTTTTCGAATGATTTTATCATCAATATCCGTAAAATTAGAGACATAGGTCACATGAAATCCTATGTATTCTAAAAAACGACTGACTACATCAAAGAAAATAACCGGCCTTGCATTTCCTATATGCATATGATTATATACGGTAGGCCCACATACATACATAGATACTTCATTCTCACGAATTGGTGTAAAAGTTTCAATTTTATTGGATAAAGAATTATAAACCTTTATGTTTTTTTTATCAAACATATTCTTTCTTCCTTTCTTGCTATTTATTTTCCTTATTTCTAAACGCTAAAATCATCAAGATAATACCCACTAGCACAAATAGCAAGAAGGCAAAACTCAATATGCCACATACATTTTGAGGACGTTCCCCGAGTGTTTGTGCAACATTACATAAAGATTGCGCAATAGCAAATAAGCCACTACCTAAAACACCTCCAAGAAAAATAGATACACCTAATAGCATTTTTTGATTCATTTTATCTTCCTTTCTTCATTCAAATAGAAAAATAAGACCACAAACACTTATTTGTGGTCTCAATAAACATAAGCTAAGCGTCTTGTAAACAGTACGACTAACGTTTTGAGAATTGTGGTGCACGACGAGCTTTGCGAAGACCGTATTTCTTACGTTCTGTAGCACGAGGATCTCGAGTAAGCATACCAGCTTTTTTCAAAGAAGGACGAAATTCAGGATTAACAAGTAATAATGCACGGCTAATACCTAAGCGAATTGCACCTGCTTGGCCACTAATTCCACCACCATTCACATTTACATATACATCATATTGTGTACCTGTATTTGTAATATTTAATGGTTGTAAAACATCTAAACGAATTGCTGCAGAAGGAATATATTCAACGAAATTACGACCATTTACAATAAACTTTCCATTACCAGGTACTAAACGCACTCTAGCTACAGAACTTTTACGACGGCCAGTTGCTTGATAAACTGCTTTTTCCATATTCTATTTCCTCCTATTTCACTTCTAGTGGGAATGCTTCAGGTTTTTGTGCACCTTGTTCATGTTCAGGTCCTACATAAACATAAAGACGGCGATACATATTATCACCTTGAGGACCTTTTGGTAGCATTCCTCTAACCGCTAATTCAACAATTTTTTGTGGTTGCTTATCCATCATTTCTGCGGCAGTACGCGTTTTTAAGCCTCCTGCATATTGAGAATGACGATAATACTTTTTACCTTGCATTTTGTTTCCTGTTAATACTACTTTTTCTGCATTAACAACAACTACATAGTCACCACCATCAATATGTGGTGTATAAGTAGGTTTGTGTTTTCCTTTTAAAACAGTAGCTACTGCAACAGCCATACGACCTAAAACTAAATCTTGGGCATCAATAACATACCATTTACGATTTTCTCTTGCGCTTTGAACTGTGTCCATATAAGTTGTACGCATTTTGTTTCCTCCTAATACTTCTAAATTTGAAGGGCTTAAGTTTGTGGGTTTAAAGTCTCTCGACTCAATGTATCGGATATATTATACACGAAAAGGTATTTTTTGTCAAACAATAAACCTTCCTTTATTTCCATTAAATAATGGAGCGCTGTGCATAATTGCCTCTAATCATTTTTACTTTGGTTGTAATCACAAACGCCTTCGGATCAATAGAATTAATTAAGGCCATATACTCTGGTGTCTCGAAATTCATACAATAAATTTCAATGACTTTCTTACTTTGATTGGTGTATCCGCCTACCGCATCATAAATCGTCATACTATGATAAAAATGTTCCAAAAGTGCTTCTTTTAATTCTTTTGATTTGTCCGTAATAATCTCCAATCGCGTTGTCTGATATGCTTGATAAAGCGCTTGAAGTACCTTCATCGATACAATCAAACGAATAATTGTATATAATACATTTTCTACACTAATTAAAGCTGATGCGCAAATAATAGTCATATCTACTAAAAATTGATACTTTGTAAACGGAACCCGTTTTTTCATTACCAAATAATTAGAAATGATATCGATGCCACCAGTTGATCCTCCACCCTTCAAACAAAGTGCAGAACCATATCCTGTAACCAATCCACCAATAATGGCCAATAATAGTCTTGTACCAGGTTGCATATTTTGTCTAAATGCTTCTTCTGCTAATAAATTAGTTTCATTATAGGCAAAATTAAACCCTTTTTGGGTGAAAATATCAATAATGCCATCGCCCACTTTTCCACCATCACTTAACAGATAAATAAATGGACTAATTGAAAGGTTGGCAATAATTGATATTAAAACAGTTTGAAGAACAATAGAGATAATCGTTAAAATAACAAAGTGTTTACTTACGCCACGATATCCCACAATCAATAAGGGCAAATTAATCAAACCGACAAAAACGCCCAAATAACCCCTAATTGATTTAGGACCACCAAATTTTTCGATGAGACCTACAATCAATTGAGAAGCACCTGTTACACCCCCAGAAAAAAATCCACCAAGTTGTAAAATCCAAACCACACCAAAGCAATAAATCACTGTTCCAAGTACAACCAACGTGATTGATTTGATTAACTGATTATTATTTTTATTGCGCTCTAAAGTGTGAAAAACATATTTTTCTTTTTTTGATATTCCGCTATCTTTAACGGATGGTTGTTCCTGTTCCATTTTTTCTTCCTCTATTATTTTGTTTTGAATTCTATTTTTGATTCCTGATTCGGATTGATAATCCGATAGTCATTTTCTTTCTTGCTGTAGCCAAACCGTTTTGTGATATCAAATAAAATCGGTGGAATAATGCAAGTCAAACAAGAAGCAACAATCAATGCAGAACAAAAGGAGGCATTGAAAATATGAAATTCTTCAGCTGTAATCCCTACAATCAAGGTACACGCCATAAATATCATTGTTTGCAAACTTGTTGAAAACGGAAACCATTTACACAAATACATAAATGGTATTTTTACAATAATTAAAACGATAAATAACATCAATACTAACTTCATATTTTCCCACATAAAGAATTCCGAGAACGGCGATACTAATCCAACCTTAAATCCCACAAGAATGTAAAATATAGGAACAAATATACCATATCCTACGGTTTCCACTTTATGAATGGCAGAATTACTTACTTTTGCAAATTTAATAACCGCTCCCGCTAAAAAGACACCTAAAATATATTCTACTCCTGATGCACTACATAAAATAATCAATCCCAAAAGCAATGCCACAGTTAATCTCAATCCAAAATGGACTACACCATCTGTAATTTTTGTAAATATTGTAAAATGAAAATAACGCGTAAAAACATAAACCAAAATCAACGAAACAACAAGAACCAAAAGCAACCAAGGCTTCTGTTCTTTTGTCATGCCTATACTAATCATCAATACACTCAGACCAATGATGGAAATAAACTCGGCCTTAGTAGCATAATTATTAATTATTTTCCCTATCGTAGTATGAGACAATCCTTCATCATGTACCTCTGGAATAACCACAGAAGCAAAAGTTGAAGAAAAAACCAAAACAAGTAAACTTATTCCCAGTATATTTTCCTTTTCAATATATTTTTGAAACAAAAAACTAGCCCCTATGCTTAAGACAATAACTAAAAGAAGTAAAATGTTCGTTAAACGATTGATTGCTATACTCCCCTTTTCTTTTTTTCTTTTTAAAACAGTATAGTCTACATCTAATCCACTCAAAAACAGGAGCACAGAAAGGCCAACCACATATAAACCTTGCATAAAACTGCTCATTTCACCTTCAGTTAAAAAGATTTCTCTTATGCCAGGAATATTGGCAAGAATAATTCCTGAAATAATTTCAAGTACAAAAACAGGAATAAATTTAGCACGAAGAACAGATAAAATAATTGGAATAATTGCGCAAATAGACAGAAGTACGACTAGTGGTAACAAACTTTTGATATCAAAAGATTCCTGCGTTAAAAACAACATATTACCTAACCATCGTTCCACTTGGCATTTTTTTTACTTCAAGTAATTCCAATTCCTCTTCATTTGCTGCGCATAACACCATACCGCTAGACTCGACACCCCTAATTTTAACAGGTTTCAAATTGGTAACCACAACAACTTTTTTTCCAATCATTTCCGCAGGGCTATAATACCTTGAAATACCAGAAACAATTTGACGTGTTTCTGAACCAATTTGAATTTGAGATACCAATAATTTTTCGGCATTTTGATGTTTTTGACACTCAATAATTTCCCCTATTTTTAACACAACTTTTGAAAAATCATCAATAGAAATTAAAGGCATTTCTATTTCTTTTTTCACTTTTACAGGAGCACTCTTTTTCTTTTCAAAGTATTCCAATTCTAATTTCATATCTAGCCGTTGAAATAACGACTCCATCTTGACTACCTTTGCTCCATGGCTTGGCTTACCAAAGGATAAATTCATCAAGTCCAATCCATCTTCCGGTTGACCAATCGACTTTAATATTTTGGGCGCTGTTTCTACTAAATAAGGGGCTACCAAATGAGCAATAACTCGAAGTGATTCGGCCAAATGATACATTACGGTGGACAATTCACCTACTTTATTTTCATCCTTAGCTAAAATCCAAGGTGCTGTTTCATCAATATATTTATTTACTCTTCTTACCAATTGCCACGTTGCTTGCATTGCATTCTGTAATTCAAATGATTCAAAATTTTCCTTTGTTTCAGTTATAGCTAGTAAAACTGTTTCTTGTAATGAAGCATCATATGGTGTTGCATCTTTTTGATCTGGCACAATACCGCCACAATATTTTTCAATCATTGAAACCGTACGACTGACTAAATTGCCCAAGTCATTAGCCAATTCCGTATTATATCGTTCAATAAATCGTTCATAACTGAATAGTCCATCATTACCCAAAGGCAATTCTTTAGCCAAATAATAACGCACACTGTCTACTCCATAACGATCTATTAATTCCATTGGGTATACGGCATTCCCTCTTGATTTAGACATTTTTCCCTCTTTTGTTAAAATCCAACCATGAACATAAAGTTTAAATTGAATTGGAATTTCTAAAGCCATCAATAAAATAGGCCAATAAATTGCGTGAAATCTTAAAATATCTTTTCCGACAACATGAAGGACACGGTCATTGTTTACCCAAAATGTCTGATAATTTTCTATCTGTTCACTACCATATCCCAAAGAAGTTAGATAGTTGAATAGTGCATCTATCCATACGTAAATGACGTGTTTCGGATTGCTTGGCACCTTAACTCCCCATTCAAACGAAGTCCTACTTACACATAAATCTTCAAGACCAGATTGTATAAAGGAAATTACTTCATTTCTTCTAGTGATTGGTTGAATAAAATCAGGATGACTTTCAATGTATTCTAGTAAGGGCTGAGCATATTTTTTCAGCCTTAAAAAATAACTTTCTTCAGATACAATTTTAGTAGGCTTACCACAATCTGGACAAGTATGATTTTCTCCTAATTCTTTTTCCGTAAAAAAGGTTTCGCAAGATACACAATAATGTCCACTATAGGCACCCAAATAAATGTCATCATTTTTCAACAATTGTTCAAAAACTTTCGCTACAATAAGTTCATGATTCTTATCCGTTGTCCTAACAAAATAATCATAATCAATATGCATTGCTTGCCATAAAGCTTTGGTTTGTTGAGCTACGCTATCAACAAATGCTTGTGGCGCCACACCTGCTTTTGCTGCAGCCTCCTCAATTTTTTGACCATGTTCATCCATTCCTGTTAAAAAGAAGGTCTTTCTCCCCATCTGTCGGTTATATCTTGCATATACATCACAAGCAACCGTTGTATAACTATTGCCAATTTGAATATTACCACTCGCGTAATAAATAGGCGTGCTTACATAACATTTCTTACACATTACACTATCCTCCTAAAAGGTCATTTTTTACTTGCCCATTATAGCATAAAATGGTTTTTTTTAAAAGAAAAATGATATTTTATATCTACATTATTTATATTTTTT
>JAMPAL010000014.1 GCA_023667245.1 Anaeroplasma bactoclasticum | reverse complement strand
ATAGAAGAAGAGATTCATCAAAAAATACAATAAAACCCTCATGCTTTTTTGAAATCAGTGCCATTTTTGCTTGGTGAAACGAAAATTCTTTAAAATTTTCAAGTGTTAAATCAAACTTCAAGTGATAAAAGAAAGTTTCTCTTTCTTTTCTTGCGAGAGAAAGTGCATAAAGAATCACTACTTCATTGATGTTCAATAGTTCTTGTTTTCCCACCAATTTTTTAATTATTTTTTCATCAAAGCATTTGAGTTGTCTAAGCTTATCTAGTGAAAAAGTAATGTCTTTGATTTCGGGATTGAGGACATTTTTAATTTTTTCAATAGAATAGTCACTATCTTTTAGGGATAGTATTTTCTCAATGCGGGGAATAATTAAGTCTTCATCAAAAAAGGTTTCTTGTCCAGTAGTTACACTTTGCTTTATAAACCATTCTTCAGGAATTAATCCCTCCCTTTTCCAGCGATAGAGTTGCCCATAAGAAATATGGGTCTTTTTTAATAAATCTTTTTTAGAGATCATATCCATTTCCCTTCTGTAACATTGTTTTACAATTATATTATAGCATAACAATGTTACACTGTCAAGGAAAATAAAAATGATTTGTTAAATTACTTTATATTTTTTACATAATTTGATATAATAATAATGAAAGAAGGACTTATGATGACTTTTAAAAAATTAATTACATTTGACCAAATGGAATTAGAACAACAATTTGTTGGTCCTAATAATACCTACATCCGACTTATGTCGAGTGAATTAGATATAAAATTGGAGCATATCAATCATGCTATTGTCATTGATGAGGATATTGCCTTGCTTAATCCAGATTTAAGTCAACAATTAGAAAGATTATTTGCTACCATTTCTCGTTTGCTTGAAAAAGGTACAAGATTAGAAGCAAGGGATTATTTGCATCTCATTTATTTGTTCCAAATGGCATCTGATTTAGACATAGCGGAAGAACAAGCTTATCAATTTTATCAAAATCGAAGCGTCATTTTAAACACATTTGATAGCCGAAAAATCATTGTAAAGACACTTGCTCAAAAACGATATATAGATGCTTTAGATAAGGCTAGCATCGTGTTCGTAACAGGTAGTGCGGGAACGGGGAAAACATATTTAGCTGTAGCGCATGCGGTAAATGCACTAAAAAAGAATCAAATTCGAAAAATCATTATCACACGACCAGCTGTAGAAGCAGGAGAAAAATTGGGTTTTTTACCTGGTGATTTGAAAGAAAAAGTGGATCCATATTTAATTCCGATTTATGATGCTCTATACGAATTTATGGGAAAGGAAAATGTGGATAAACTCATCGAAAAAGGTACGATTGAAATTGCCCCTCTTGCGTATATGCGGGGTAGAACATTGGATAATGCAATGATTATTTTGGATGAGGCACAAAATACTACAAGCAATCAGATGAAAATGTTTGTGACTAGACTTGGATTTAATTCAAAAATGGTCATTACAGGAGATGTTACTCAGATTGACTTACCTACGCATACTTCTAGTGGATTGATTGAGGCAACCAAGATATTAGAAGGCATTGAGGGAATTGAACATATTCATTTTGGCAAATATGATGTGATGCGTCATCCACTGGTTTCAAAAATAATCGAAAAATATGAGGAAAATTATGATTAAAGTGAATTTTGCAGGAAAAGTAGAAGCGTTTGAATTTGATGTACAAAAGTTAACAAAACAGATAATGAAAAAGACAGCCCATCTCTTACACGTCAAGGGGCGTCATATTGCTAGCTATATCTTTGTTAATCAAGAGGAAATTCATCAAATCAATAAGGATTATCGACAAATAGATCGACCAACCGATGTGATTTCCTTTGCCTATATTGATGAGGATCCTGCTAGAAAGATACCAGAAGAATTAGGTGATATTTTTATTTGTACAGATAAAGTGTTCGAGCAAGCAATTGAATATGGTCATACGCCTTATCGAGAATGTGCTTTTTTAATTACGCATGGTATTCTTCACTTATTGGGTTACGACCATATCCAACCAGAAGATGAAGCACATATGTTTGCTTTACAAGATCAAATATTAGATGCCTTAAACATAACAAGATAGGAGAAATAGATGAATCAAGCAGAAAAATTTAAATTAGTCAAAAAAGCATATGATAATGCTTATGCAAAATATTCTCATTTTCAAGTAGGAGCCTTGGTTCTTACTAAGAATGATGAAATTTATTTAGGAGCGAATGTAGAAAATGCATCATACGGATTATCCAATTGTGCAGAAAGAAGTGCTTTATTTAGCGCTTATTCTAATGGTATTCGAAAAGATGATATTATGGAACTCGTATTAATAGGCAAAAGCCAAGAATATTTATATCCATGTGGGGCTTGTCGACAAGTAATTTGTGAATTAATGAATGCAGAAGCAAAGGTAACATTGTTTAGGTTGGATGGACAATATAAAGAATTGAAGGTAAAAGACTTGTTACCTTATGCATTTGATGAGCGTGAATTGGATGCAAAAGAGTAAATTTAAATCAGGATTTGTAAGTATCATTGGACGTCCTAATGTCGGGAAAAGTACCTTACTCAATCAAATTTTAAATCAAAAAGTTGCGATAGTGAGTCCAAAAGCACAAACTACTCGGAATAAAATTCAAGGTATTTATACGACCAATCAAGAGCAAATTATTTTCGTCGATACGCCGGGTATTCATAAATCGAAAAATAAATTGGGTGATGTGATGAATGAATTTGCTATTTCGAGCATTTCTGGTATTGATTTGATTTTGTATCTCATTGATGCAACAGTTCCTCTTGGAAAAGGAGACACTTATATTATAGAGGCATTATCAAAGTCAAAAGTACCAACAATTTTGGTAGCAAATAAAGTAGACTTATCCAAAGACGATCAACAAGTGAAGAAAAACATAGATACATATCGGGAAAAAATGCCTTTTGTCAATGGTATTACAATTAGTGCAGCATATGGTTTTCAAGTTGACGCATTGCTAGAACTGATTAAAGGCCATTTGAGTGAAGGACCAATGTATTACCCAGAAGATCAACTTTTAGATCAACCTGAGCGATTTGTAGTTTGTGAGATGATTCGCGAAAAGGTTCTTCATCATACTAGTGAAGAGGTTCCACATAGTGTTGCTGTGACAATCGAGAGTTTTAAAGAGCATTCCAATGGGGTTGATATTCATGCGACAATTGTAGTAGAACGTCCATCACAAAAGAAAATTATGATTGGCAAAGGCGGAAGTATGATTAAGACAATTGGAATGGAAGCTAGAAAAGATATTGTACAATTTCTAGGTACTAAAGTGTATTTGGAATTGTTTGTAAAAGTCGAGGAAGATTGGCGAAATAAGAAATATCAGTTAAAAGAATTCGGTTACAATAATGACGACTTCTAAAAACTGTTAATTTTTCCAAAGTATAAAACATTTGAATTCTTCCATCCTATATGTAAGGAGGGATGAACTTGATAAGCGATAAATCCAATCAACTTTGGGATCAATTTACTTCAACTGGAAAGATTGAAGATTATCTTATGTATAAATCCTATCGAAAGAGGGAGACAACTGATGAAAAAATTAATAAAGAAAAAAGGAATCGTAATCACCTCTAGAGATTATAAAGAAAATGCGAGGATGCTTACTATACTTACGCCAGATGGATTAGAAAATGTCATTTTGAGGGGAGCAAATAAAATCAATAGCAAAAATAAGTCTTTTGCCATTGCTCCAGTAGCAGTAGAATATATTGCAACAGCTCCATCACCGCTATCTACATTCACAGAGGGATTTATTTTATCCAATTACACAAATATAAAGATGGATTCTGAAAAAAGTTTATTGTTCACTGGAATTGCGGAAAAGATTTTGATGTTTGCAGAAAACATTGACAATAAAACGCAGTTTTATGACTTTACATATGCTATTTTACAACAGTTAGAAATAACCAATCATCCTCATGTAGTACTCAATTTATTTGAAATCAAATTGCTGTATTTGCTAGGGATTTCACCTATCCTCAATCAATGTATGAGATGTAAGAATATCGAAAATGATTATGCATTTTCGGTATTTTTCGGTGGTACAATTTGCCCTTCATGTGCAAGAAGAGTGGGATACGAGCTAGATGTAAATGAGACCAAAATATTGAAGTATTTATACCTGATTAAAATGAATAAAGTAGATGAAGTATTCCTTGACTTGATTGCTCAAAGTAAAGTCATGTTAGATGAAACGATTGATCAATATTATGAAAAATATATGGACTTCACGAGTAAGGCCAAACAAATTATAAAGAAGGTGTCATAAATGAATAAAATTGCAAGTTTTTTAGTAGATCACACGAAATTATATCCGGGATTATATATTTCTAGAAAAGATCAGTTTGGTTTTGATTACGTAACTACATTTGATATGCGTATTACGCGTCCGAATGTTGAATTCGCGATAGATACGAGCGGAATGCATGCTATTGAACATTTGGGAGCCACATTTTTGCGAAATGATAAAATATGGGGTACGAAAATCATCTACTTTGGACCAATGGGATGTCGTACTGGCTTTTACTTAATTATGGTGGGTGATTTGTACCCACTAGATATTTATAAGTTGATTTGCAATATGACTGAGTATATTTTATCTTATGAGGGAAAACTTCCTGGAGAATCAGAGGCTGAATGCGGAAATTATAAAGATTTAGATCTTAATCTAGCAAAGAAGTATATGCATAAGTACAAAGAAGAAGTTCTAGATACCTTTACAAAAGCAAAATATATTTATCCAGAGATGGAAGTAACAAAATAGTGATGAGTAAACCTACTATATAATAAGGAATAGAGTATGAAAAAAATATTACAATATATGATAATATGTATACTTTTAATTGAAAGTATGTTATGCCTAAGTGCATGTCAATCAAAAAGAAAAAAAGAAGAAGGAGAAAAAAACATGATAGATTTTAATCAAAAGATATATGCAGAAATTGAATTTTCAACCAAGGATCAGATTCATCTTGTGCTTTATCATGACAAGGCTCCCTTGTCTGTTGAGAATTTTGTTCGTCTTGCGCAAGAAGATTTTTATGTAGGAACTATTTTTCATCGTATCATTGCGGGATTTATGATTCAAACAGGGGGGTATTATGTTGAAGGCAACAATTTAGTGGATAAAAAAGGGGTTGAACCTATTCAAGGTGAATTTGCTAATAATGGGTATCCAAATAATGATATTAAACACACGCTGGGTGTTATTTCAATGGCAAGAACAAGTAATCCAAATTCCGCAACATCCCAGTTTTTTCTTTGCTGTGGAGATTGTAATTGGTTAGATGGGGATTATGCCGCTTTTGGTAAAACAACAGATGATGCAAGTAATGATGTGATTTTAAAATTTAGCAAAATTAAAACAGGAACATTAGGTTATGGATTTGATGATTTTCCAACTGAAATCATTTCAATTACAAAGGTAAAAGTAAGTAATGAACCATTCAAGTAAGAAATATACAGGTTATTTAGCTATTTTTATTAAGGGAATATTTGCGGGAATATGCATTGCAATTGGTGGATTATTGTATATTCAGACAAGAAAATTAACCTCCAATTTGGCTCTTGCCGCATTCTTATTTCCAGTAGGGTTGATTTTGATTTGCAATTTTGGCTTTTTCTTATACACAGGTAAGATTTGTTATGTATTTGATCGCCTTAAAATGTTGGATGAAAGCTATTATCCTGTTCAACTTTTTTTAGGGTTAATTGGCAATTATGTTGGGGCACTTCTTATGGGATGGATGTTTAGAAATTTATTTGAGATGCCTGAATTCGTAGAGACTATGATTGCAACTAAAATGAGTTATAGTTGGTGGGAGTCGATATTACTGGGTATTTGTTGTGGCATGCTCATTTATTTTGCGGTAGAAGGATTTGTCAAAATAGAAAATTCTATAGGCAAATACGTAGTTCTAATGCTTTGTATAGCTGGATTTATTCTTTGTGGATTTGAACATTGTGTTGCCAATATGTTTTATTTTTCTTTGGATAAAACAATAACACTTCAAAGCGTAAGTTCAATTCTCTTTGTAGTGATAGGCAATTCAATAGGTGGATTTCTTATACCACTATGCAAAAAAATAATTATCAATTTATAGGAGGAAAGTATGATTCCATTTACCTATTATTCACCAACAAAAATTATATTTGGTCCTAATCAAGAAATGCATATTGGAGAGGTTATTGCAAGTTATGGATATAAGAAGATTCTTTTTCACTATGGAAAAAATTCGATTTTTCAAACAGGATTGTACCATCGTGTAATAACTTCGTTGAAAGAGGCACAGGTTTCCTATGTTGAATTAGGTGGGGTTGAACCAAATCCAAAAATTGATTTGGTGCGAAAGGGTGTACAATTGGTTAAAGACGAGCAAATTGATTTTATTCTTGCAGTCGGAGGTGGATCAGTTATTGATTCTGGCAAGTCAATTGCTTGTGGTGCTTGTGTTGATTTTGACCCATGGTTATTTCATTCACATGAAAAAACGCCTGAGCAAGCTTTGCCTATTGGTGTTATTTTAACGATTAGTGCAGCAGGTAGTGAATTGAGTAATTCTTGTGTGATTAGTCACCCTCAATACCATATTAAAAATGGATTTAACACAGATTGTGTAAGACCAGTTTTTGCTATTCTGAATCCGGAATTAACCTATACAGTTTCTCCGTATCAAACTGCTTGTGGTATTGTAGATATTATGATGCATACCTTAGAACGATATTTGGTTACAGAAAACTCACTTTCTTTTACCGATGAAGTGGCATTGGCACTTTTAAAATCGGTTGTTCAAGCGGGAAAAAAAGTGCAAATGGATCCACAAGATTATGAGGCACGGGCAACCTTGATGATTGCGAGTAGTTTTTCTCACAATGGATTAACTGGAATGGGGGTTAAAATGTATTTCACTGTTCATAAACTAGAACATATTTTAAGCGGGATGTATGATGAAATTGCCCATGGAGCCGGCCTTGCTATTCTTTTTCCCGCATGGTTAAAATACATTTCTGCCCATTTAGTTGACAAATGCTGTCGTTTATTTGATGAAGTCTTTGGGATACGGGAAGAGCATAGGGAAAAAACGATTGAGATGGGGATTGAGGCACTCAAGCGATTCTTTAAAAATATCGGAATGCCTGTATCGTGGAAAGAAATTGGGATAACTGACCTTCAATTACAAGAATTAATCAACAGAGCCACTCAAAATGGTATACAGACTATACCAGGTTTTTTACCATTAGATAAACAAGCTATAGAAATTATTTTTAACAATGCAAAATAACCGAAAATATTCGGTTATTCTTCTTTTTTTAGGTCAAAATAAGAATAATATAAGCAAATCAAGTTCAAAAATACTTGGATAATGGTAAAATAAAAAGAAGGAGGTAGTCTATGATAAGAAAAAAGTTTAACGTTGGGGGAATGACTTGTTCTAGTTGTAGCGCCCATGTTGAGCATGATGTGCAAAAATTAGAGGGTATACAACAAGTTGAGGTCAGCTTGATGACTGGTACAATGGTTGTTGAATTTGATGAGGGAATCACTTCCAATCAACAAATCATTGAGGCAGTTCAAAAAGGGGGATATAGTGCTTCTATTTATGATAGGAGTAAAAAATTAAACGAAACTAATAATAAAGAAGAAAAGAAAAAACGAAATATACTTATTGCCTCTATTGTCTTATTGATTGTACTGATGTATTTTTCAATGGGATCAATGTTGGGGCTACCATTGCCACGTATTTTTTCAGATCACCAGTATGCTTATCTCAATGGTCTCATTCAGCTTATATTATTAATACCTATTTTAATCATGAATCGTCATTATTTTATAAATGGGACAAAACGCCTATTCAAACTATCCCCTAATATGGACTCGTTAATTGCGCTTGGTTCAATTGCTAGTCTAGGTTATGGTTTATTTGCTTGGATAATGGTTATTTTGGGTGTAATCTATCAACAACATGATTGGATTGAAAATTATCATATGGAGTTATACTTTGAATCAAGTGCAATGATTGTTGTTTTTGTTTCTTTGGGAAAATTTGTAGAAAAAAAATCAAAGGGAAGAGCAACAAAAGCAATTGGTGAATTACTTGATTTAACTCCTAAAACAGCTATCTTGATTCAAGGGGATATTGAGTTAGAAATAGAAGTAGATGATATTCAAATTGGTGATATTGTATTGGTCAAACCTGGAGCATTGATTCCTATTGATGGAAAAGTAATTGAGGGAATGAGTTCAGTTGATGAATCTAGTTTAACTGGCGAATCTATACCAGTGACAAAAGAGATAGGAAGTTTAGTAAAAAGTGGTACAACCAATTTGAATGGAGTAATGAAAATAGAAGCTAGTTGTGAAAGTTTTGATACAACTCTTCAAAAAATTATTGATTTGGTAGATGTAGCTAGTAATTCAAAAGCCTCTACTGCACGCCTTGCGGATAGGGTCAGTTTATTCTTTGTGCCTATTGTCATTGCTATTGCTTTAGCTACTTTTGTGATTTGGATGATTGTAAAGCAGGATTTTGAGTTTAGTTTGGCTAGAGCCATTTCAGTATTGGTTATTTCATGCCCCTGTGCTTTAGGCTTGGCTACACCAGTTGCTATTATGGTAGGTACGTACAAAGCCGTTCGATATGGCATTTTGATTAAATCTGGTGAGAGTTTAGAAAATTTATGTGCTGTAAATACGGTAGTTTTAGATAAAACTGGCACATTGACAAGAGGACTCCCCATTGTAACTGATGTGATTCCGATTTGTGTATCACAACAAGAACTATTGAAAATTGCTGCGGCACTTGAAAAAAATTCTGAACATCCGCTAAGTCATAGTATAGTTGAATATGCTAAACAAGAAAAAGTGGAAATGGTTGAAGTAGTAGAATTTGAAAATTGCATTGGTCAAGGAGTCAAAGGAAAAATTAATGGTGTGGAATATTTTTGTGGTCAAGCCAGTTTCTTGAATCAAAACTATCGTCATGAGCAATACGAAGAACTTTTATCAGAAGGAAAGACGGTTGTTTTTGTGTTTTCTAAGGAAAATATATTGGGTATGATTGCGCTACGAGATGAGTTAAAGCCAACTAGCATTCAGGCAGTAGAAGCCCTTAAATCTTTGCATATTGATGTGGTGATGTTGACTGGAGATCAAAAAAAAGTAGCTGATGTAATTGCGAGGGATGCGCATATTGATCATGTCATTTCTCAAGTGATGCCGGAAGAAAAAGCAAATGTGATTGAATCATTACATTTGGAAGGGAAAAAAATTGCTATGGTGGGAGATGGAATCAATGACTCTGTTGCACTGATGAAAGCTGATGTTGGTATCGCTATGGGTAGTGGAACAGATGTTGCGATTGATTGTGCTGAAGTTGTTTTGATGAAAGATGATTTAACAGATATTCCCGCAGCAATTGCATTAAGCAAAAAGGTCATCCGAACCATTAAAATGAATCTATTCTGGGCATTTTTTTATAATGCATGTTTTATCCCTATTGCGGCAGGTGCATTGTATTATGTCAATGGACTTGTGCTTAGTCCTATGTTATGTGCAATAGCAATGAGTTTAAGTTCTGTGTGTGTTGTGTTAAACGCACTTCGAATTAATACGTTTAGAAAGGAATAAATATGAAAAAAACAATTCAAATTAGTGGAATGAAATGTGAACATTGTGTAGCTAGGGTTGAAAAAGCTCTGTATGCTTTAAATCAGCTAAAACAAATCAAAGTCAATCTGGCAAAGAATCAAGCTGTTGTTCAAGGTGATGTAACTGATGATATGCTAATCAAGGCCATTCAAGAGGCAGGATACCAAGTGACATCAATTATTGAAAAGAAGGGGCTTTTTGAAAAATAGGCAACTATTTTAAGAAACGCAAATAAAAAGGTGTATTTTGTTGATAAAAAATTTAATTTATAGTATAATAAATTGATTTATCGGGAGGAGTTTAGAAATGCGCATTAATTTTATTTTAAAATGTAGTGTATGTGGCGAAGAAAATTATTTAACCGAAAAAAATAAACGAAATACTCCAGATCGTTTAGAACAAAAAAAATATTGCCCTCGTTGTAAGAAAACTACACTTCACAAAGAAAAAACTAAAAAATAGTTTAAGAAATGCAACACTCAAGGAAATTTCCTTGAGTGTTTTTCTTTTTCTACAAAAAATGTACATCATTTATGGTTAAATATAAGGAGGAAAATGGGGGGATTATGATGGCGAAAGAGAAGTACCAAACATTAGAAGCTAAAGACAATGAACGAGTTTTCTATTATGAAATATTGGGTATAGTCCTTTTGATCTTATCGATGTTGTCAATAGCCAAATTAGGATTGGTAGGAAAATATTTAATGCTGATTACCAAGTTGCTTTTTGGAGATTGGTATTTTATGGTTACATTTCTAACGATTGCCTATGGTATTCGCTGTATTCTTGTGCATCAAAAGTTAAAAGTGAATAATGTACGATATTTAGGTATTTTTATATCGATTTTATCTATCATATTGCTATCTCATTTTGCTATGCATCGTTTTGTAAAAGCATATGATGAAAATTATTTGAAGCTTACATTTCGATTGTACTTTAACGCATTTAAAAGCGAAAATCCCGATGCTATTGTAGGTGGAGGAATCGTTGGTGGCTTGATATTTTACTGTTTTTACTACCTGTTTTCAGAAATAGGTGTGGTATTACTGAGTTTGGTGTTGATCTTTTTAGGCATAGTTTTTATATGCAAAAAGACAATTAAAGACTTCTTTAAGATGATTATTCATTTTTTTCAGACTATCTATAAACGATGTAGAAGAACTGCAAGTTCATTGCATCAGGTGCTAGATACCTATGATGCCTCTTATCAAAAAACAAAGGTTAGATATAAGATTGAGAGTGTGCATCATGAAAACATTTACCAAAATGAATTGAAATTAGCCAAAGAGCATGTAAAGAAAATTCAAAATATTTTAAATCAAATGAATTATTTTTATGCGGAAATATCGTATATTGTTTGTCGCAATGTAACAGTATTTTTTATTTCTTCCTATCACAATATAGACTTTAATCTATTTCAAAGTAAGCTAAACACTTATTTTGATAAATTTTTACTCAAATTTGATGAGATAAAAAAAGAACTGATAGTAGAATTAACCAATGCCTATCAGGTTGCTCTTACAATAGGTGAATTAGAAGTGGGGCATAGTGATGAAATTATCTTTGGCATTGATGATCGAAACGATAAATTGATACTTGATTCAAATGAAAATAAATTACTGATAATAGGAAAGGACTCAAAACGAATAGGACATTATATTGATAGTATCATTTTGGGTATTTTTCATCAAAAGAAGGAAATGGATTATTTTTTAATAGATTTACATCAGGATACATTACTATCAACGAGTCATCAAATCGATGAATTAAATTCAATTCTGAGTTTATTGAACGAACGCATTCAAAAATTACAAGAAAACGGTGTATCCTCATTTCAACAATACAATCAAAAGGTAAAAAAGAGGGAAAAGCAAGAAATTGTAATCATACATGGAATAGAATTATTAGCGCTAGAAAAAGATTTGTCAGAAAAATTATTTTATTTATTAGAGTCAGGGGCAAAAAATGGTTTTTATTTTATATTTACGATTTGTGGAGAAAATGAAGCGATACAACGTCTCATTCATCTTTTTTCCTATAAAATCTTTTTAGACGATAAACTATCAATAAGTAAGCGTATCTTAGGGTATCAGCGTTTTGATTACTTAAATGCAGAAGTAGAGGCCTATTTATCTTATCGAAATACAATTTTGCGAATGAGTTTATTGTCAATGAGTGAAAAAGAAAAAGAAAGCATAAAAAAATAAATCCGAGTAGGATTTATTTTTTTGCATTTTTTCTATAAGAAATGATGGTCTCATAACGTTCCTTTAATCCAATTTCCATTTTAGAACTATTTTTAGGATGATAGTATGTTCTTCCCACTAGTGCATTAGGTAGATATTGTTGGTCCACCCATGCATTGGGATAGTCATGAGGGTATAAATAACTTTTTTGTTTTGGATCAAACGAATACGTATTCTTTAAATGAAGAGGAAGGGAACCACTTTTTCCATTTTCAATATCAGACATAGCTTCGGCAATTGCCAGATAAGCAGAATTAGATTTTGGTGAAAGAGCCATCTCAATGACAATAACAGAAAGTGGAAGGCGAGCCTCAGGATTACCCAATTCTCTTGCAGCATCAACAGCCGCTTTGACACGTGGACCAATTGTAGGATTAGCTAATCCTATATCTTCATAAGCAATTGCAAGTAATCTTCTTGCTAAACTATCAAAGTCACCAGCAATAATAAGTTTTGCTAAATAGTGCAATGCTGCGTCAACATCACTCCCACGGATAGATTTTTGTAATCCACTTAGTGTATCAAAATAACTATCTCCATTTGCATCTATAGATACATTGGACTTTTGGATATATTGTTTTGCTAATTCTAGTGTGATATGGTGAGAAGAGGAAGTAAATGCAATGCTTTCAAAATTATTAATCAGTGTACGAATTTCTAAATTAGCTGTTGAAATAATATATTGATAGGCATCCTCATCGATTTCTAAAGGCGTATCTATAAAAGACTGTGCTCGTTTTAAAATCGTCATCATATCACTTTCTGTTAAATCATGTAAACGATAAATATGACATCTACTTCGAATTGCTGGATTTACAGAGTGATAAGGATTCACTGTTGTAAGTCCAATCATTACAATTGTGCCATCCTCAACATAGGGTAACAAAAAGTCTTGGATATCTTTTTTCATGCGGTGAATTTCATCAACGATTAAGATGGGGGTATCCAAGAAACGAGCCTCATTAATGACTTGTTTCAGGACATCTTTTGCATCTATAGAGGCATTAAATTTAAAATATTTATGCTTAGACTCTTCACATGTAGCAAGAGCAATTGTTGTTTTACCGCAACCAGGGTTACCATATAAAATAAAAGAAAATAAATGGTGAGAAGTAATCATATTGCGAATTACACCATTTTGTCCTACAAGATGATCCTGTCCAACAATATCATCAAATGATTTTGGTCGCATTAAATAAGCCAAAGGTTTCATACTACTACCTCCCTTTTAAACATATTTTATCATAAAATGGCAAAAAAAACATTGAAAAAGAAACAAAACCAATCATAAAAGGCATTGCCTTGCGAAAAATGAAAAAATTTGATACAATAAAAGAATAGAAAAAGGAGTTTAAATATGAACATAACTGAATTTCAAAAAATAAGTTTTCAACAATTCCAAAAAGATGCTATTCAAAACGGGTTTATACAAGATTTAGAAGTAGTGTATTCACAAATTCACTTTCCCAAGAGGGCTACAAGTGGATCAGCAGGATATGATTTTTATCTTCCTTTTGATTTAGAATTACAACCAGGTGAAAGTAAAATCATTCCTACAGGAATTCGTTGCAAAATGAATGATGAACTGGTATTACAAATTTATCCAAGGAGTAGTCTTGGTTTTAAGTATCGTTTGCAATTGGATAATACAGTAGGAATAATAGATAGTGATTATTATAATGCCATCAATGAAGGGCATATTATGATTAAAGTTACAAATTGTACAGTAGAAGGAAAAAGTGTTTCCTTGACTAAACAAACTCGATTTGCGCAAGGCTTATTCTTGCAATATTTTAAAGTAAAAGATGATAATGCAAAAGGAAATAGAATTGGAGGTATGGGGAGTACCAATACCGATAAAGTGTCCTCAAATGATTGAAATTTGGGGACTTTTTCAAGTGTATTTTTCGACAAAATTAATAAAAAATATGATATAATAATAAGAATTATTGACGAAAGGAGTGCCTTGACATGCAACAGCAAAATATGAAATCTAGTCAACATCAAGAAAAACTCAGAATCAATTCTCCAATAAAGCAATCCATTATCAAATGGTATCTTCAAAGATATTGGTGGAAATATTTGCTTATTGTGATTTTATCACTTGCTATCATCTACTGTGAGGTATTAAAACCAACGATTATTGGTGATGCAGTAGACCTAATCGGATTAGGTCAAATTACTGAAAAGAGTTTGTTTTCACTCATTATGATGTTAACTATAGTAGTTTTGATTAAATTTGTAATCAGTGTTGTGAAAAGTATTTGTTTGGGCAATTTGTTCCATCGATTATTTTATCATATTAAAATAGAATTTATGAAAAATATTTTAAAACAAGATGCAAACTATTTTACAGAGTATCATCCAGGTGATTTGATGACTAGAGCAACAGCAGATACGTTCGCTATGGCGAATGTTTCTACCCATCTCATTTTTGGTTTGATTTCGTTAATACTTACATTGGTGATGTCAGCGATTAAAATGATTACATTAGATCCACTATTGACACTTTACTCTATTTTGCCATTGCCATTTATTTTTATTGTTGTTGTGGTTATGCGACCTAAAATTAGTGCCAATTGGCGTTTGGTTCGAAAGAAAAATAGTACAATGAGTAACTTAGCAATGGAAAGTGTTCAACATGTCAAGTTAATCCGCGCATTTGTTAATGAGGAACGTGATTATACCAAACTGGCTACATCAGCACAGGATTGTTATACGACGGAAAAAAAGTCGGTTATGATGCAATCTACTTTTGGTCCAACATTTCGCTTTTTCACGAATATTAGTCAATTAGTAGCATATGGTTATGGAGCATATTTGATTATCAATCAGGAATTAACAGTTGGTGAACTCATCACCTTTAGTTTATTGCTTGCACAGTTTTCTGGTCCAATGATGCAACTTGGTAATCAAGTTGCACAGTTCACACAAAGTTATATTTCTTGTGAGCGTGTTTTAGAAGTACTCAATGCTGAACCTGAGTTAAAAGATAAAGTAGGAGCAAAGCGTTGCGACACATTTGAAGAAATTCGTTTTCAAAATTATCAATTTCATTATCCAGAAGATGAATTAGAGATTCTAAAAGGGATTGATTTAACTATTCAAAATGGCAAATCTTTAGGAATTGTAGGTAAGACAGGTTCAGGTAAAACAACTTTGATTCGTCAGTTATTAAGACGTTATCCTATAGAATATCCAGAAACGCTATTAGTAAATGGAATGAACATAGATGAAATCGAAAAGGAAAGTATGCGTAAATTGGTATCTTATGTACCACAGGAGCATCAACTTTTTGCAAGAAGCGTAGAAGCAAATATTTTGCTTGGAAAAAGCAATACGTCAAAAATTGATTTACAAACAGCAGTACAAATGGCAGATTTTGAAAAAGATTTAGCTTTCTTAGATAATGGATTAGAAACAATTGTAGGTGAGTATGGAGTAACATTATCAGGTGGTCAAAAGCAAAGACTATCCATTGCGAGAGCCTTAATGAAGGATGCACCGATTCTTATTTTAGATGATTCGCTAAGTGCGGTTGATGGCACAACTGAAGCAAATATTATTGCCAACCTTAAACAAATTCGGAATAATAAAACCAATATTATTGTGGCGCATCGCCTAACCGCAGTAGAGGCATGTGATGAAATTATTGTTATGGATGATGGAAAAATTACTGAACGAGGAACACATGAGACCTTGATGAAACAAAAAGGTTGGTATTATGAGCAATATGTTATTCAAGAAATGGGAGGTGAGACGCATGAAAAAACGGAAGCATAATCCCTCCGACACTCAACAAGCAAGTAAATATGACAAATACGCGAATTATCCAGCAGAAGTTGTTTTAAAAAGGGTTTTAAAGTATGCTTGGAAAAGTAAAGTAATGATTATATGTTCATTGCTTTTCCTAATTGGTTTTACTTATTTAGAATTGTTGCAACCTAAATTAATTGATAGAATGTTAGATGATGAATTATTAGGTGTACAAACGACTTGGGTGCAGACTGATTCGGGAAGTGTTACTTATCAAGACAAACACTATGATAAGATTGATATAGAAGATATTGATCCATCTGATCAAATTATATCACTTGTTTATTTTGACGGAAGTTATTATCAATTAGAAGGCATTGCTAATACAACACTTCTAGATCGCTATGATGGAGAAAATGAGATATTTGTGTTAAAAGATGGCACGGTCCTTCCTTCTAGTCAAGTATCCAAAGAGCAACTGCGCGCCTTTTATCAACCTAGTATTGCGCCAATCACAAAGTTATTGATCATTTATGGAAGTCTAACTCTATTGATTATTATTCTTCGTTTTTTTCAACATGTGTTTTTTTTAACCGCATCTATGCGACTCACGCTAGATATTCGAAAAGATGCTTTTGCAAAATTGAATCGATTGCCTATGGGATATTTTGTTGCAGAACCAAGTGGAAAAATAGTAACAAAAATTACAAGCGATTCTGAGGGGGTTCGCGGATTATACCAAGTTATTTTTTCAATTTTAACGGCATTTATTTCTTTAATAATGGTATATGTGGAGTTGTTTAGAGTCAATTGGCAATTATCATTAATCACATTACTTGCTACCCCTGTTATTCTTCTTTGGATGACTGTGTATAGAAAGGCGAATAACAAATATCATCATCGTATTCGTGAAATGAATTCTATTATTAATGCTTCGATGGCACAATATGTAGATGGTATGGCTATGATTCAACAATTTAATCAAGAAAAAGCAATGACGGCGGAATATGATGATTTACTATTGAACAATTATAGCAATAAGATGAAGGCACTTAAAATTAATTCTATCTTTGGTGGAGAATTGTTGTTGCTGATTCAAAATGCTCTGTTGGCTGTAATTATATATTATTTTGGTAGAAGATTTCTAGGCCATGAAGGTGCAATTACAGCAGGTGCACTTTATTTGTATGTCACATATATCAATAAGATATTTGATCCAATTCGTGAAATTTTCGCTAATTTAAATGCACTAGAAGATTCGTTTGTAGCATCAAGTAGAATATTTGATTTATTAGATCAAGAAGAAGATAAGTATTTGGGGATGCATGAACGACCTCAATTTAAGGGAGATATTCAATTTCAACATGTTACATTTGCATATGATGAAAATGTGGTATTAAAGGATATCAACCTTCATGTTACACCTGGTCAATTTATTGGCTTAGTAGGCCATACGGG
This sequence comes from Anaeroplasma bactoclasticum, assembly GCA_023667245.1. GTDB lineage: Bacteria > Bacillota_I > Bacilli_A > ML615J-28 > CAG-313 > CAG-313. The sequence goes on along the minus strand of JAMPAL010000014.1, from coordinate 14,987 downwards.
TAGTGGTAAATCAACAATGATGATTTTATTACAACGATTTTATGATTTACAAGAAGGCCAAATTTTAATTGATAATCAAGATTTTATGCAATATACTAAGCAAGAAGTAAGAAGTAATATTGGTTATGTTTTGCAAGAACCAGCTTTATTTTCAGGTACAATCAAATCGAATATCACTTTGGGCTATGAAGCAACAGATGCTGAAGTTGAACATGTTTTAGAAATGATTGGGGGGAAAAAATTTGTTCAAGATTATCCAGATGGTATTCATACAAAGTTAGAATATTTGGGTGGCAATTTATCAACAGGTGAAAAACAATTGATTTCATTTGCCAGAATATTACTGAGAAATCCATCTATACTCATTTTGGACGAAGCTACGGCCAATATAGATACTGAAACTGAAATTTTAATTCAGAATGCATTAAAAGTGCTTGCTGCAGGTCGAACGACTTTTGTTGTTGCGCATCGGTTATCGACAATTCGCCATGCGGATAATATCTTTGTTTTAGATGATGGGCGAATTGTAGAACAAGGAAATCATGAACAGTTGTATCAAAAAGGTGGGAAATATCGGAAAATGTATGAAGCCCAATACAATCAAAATAAGTAATGAACGAAAATTTTTCGTTCATTTTCTTTACCAAATTTCACACATAAATATTAAAAATATGGTATAATAAGACAGAATAATAAATCAAAGGGGCATACATATGACAGAATTAGAACAATTAGCAGAATTGATATTTCCAGATGTGACCGAAACGATTGAAGATTTAGAAAAAAGATATCCAGAAAGAACGCTAGAAGAAGGTGCAGTTGTTGCCAGATTTGCACCAAGCCCAACTGGATTTTTGCATACAGGTAGTTTATTTGCAACGCTAATTGCATGGAAGTTTCCTAGACAAACAAAAGGTGTATTTTATACACGTTTAGAAGATACAGATACAAAGCGTGAGATTGCTGGGTCCGGTGAAGAACTGCTCAAACAACTTGCTGCATTCGGTATCATTCCTGATGAAGGATATATGGGAACTTATGAAAAAGGAAATTATGGACCATATAAACAAAGTAATCGAGAAATGATATATCGTATAGTAATTAAAGATTTTGTGAAAAGAGGACTTGCTTATCCTTGCTTTTGTTCAAGTGAATCCTTAACAGAATTAAGAGATTATCAAGAAAAACATAAACTAAATCCTGGATATTATGGAGAATTTGCAAAGTGTGCCAATTTAACCCCACAAGAGGCTATGGCTAAAATTAAAAATGGGGAATCGTATGTAATGCGTTTTCGTTCTACTGGAAATTATCAAAATAGGGTACAAATTACTGACTTGATTAGAGGAAATGTAGAACTGGCTCAAAATGATCAACATATTGTTATTTTAAAAAGTGATGGATTACCAACTTATCATTTTGCACATTTAGTAGATGATCACTTTATGCGCACTACACATGTAACGCGTGGGGAAGAATGGTTACCTAGTTTACCGATTCATTATGAATTATTTGAAAAAGCGGGTTGGAAGCGTCCAAATTATGCACATTTACCTGTTATTATGAAACTAGATAATGGTAATCGACGTAAACTTTCCAAGAGAAAAGATCCAGAAGCATCTGTTTCTTATTTTCTAGAAAATGGCTATCCTGTTGAAGGAATACTAGAATATTTGATTACCATTGCCAATTCTAATTTTGAAGAGTGGCGTTTGCAAAATATGAATGCAGATATCTTTACATTTATGTTGTCATTTGATAAAATGACTTTAGATGGCGCTTTATTTGATTTGGCTAAAGTAGAAAATATTTGTAAAGAACGTTTATCCCGATTAGACAAAGATACATTCACTGAAAGAGCATATGCATATGCTTGTCAATATGATTCAAAACTGAAATCATTGATAGATAGAGATGTGGATTATTTTAAGTCTATTATCAATATTGAACGAGAAAAAGAAAATCCACGCAAGGATTATGTTACGTATAAAGATATTTATCCAATGATTCATTTTTTCTATGCTGATTTATATGATCAATTGTTGGACAATGAATTGCCATTTCAATTGGATCGTTTCACAAAAGAACAAATTATCATTGTTTTGCGAGCCTTTGAATCTAATATGGGATTAGCCTATGATGAAAATGGTTGGTTTGAAAATCTAAAAGCTACTGCAGAAACATGTGGATTTTGTCCAAATGTAAAAGAATACAAGAAAAATAAAGAAGCATATCCGGGACATATTGGGGATGTTTCTGAAATGATTCGAATTGCTATTTCAACAAGAAAGAATACACCTAATCCATATTATGTGCTTCAAATCCTAGGAGAAAAAGAAGTGGCAAGAAGAATAGAAAAAGTGATAGAAAAATTAAATTACTAAGAAGAATAACTTCTTAGTGATGGCCAGCTGGTGAAGTGGTCTAACACATCGCCCTCTCAAGGCGAGATTCGCGGGTTCGAACCCCGTGCTGGCTACCAATTGCATTAGAATTTGAACACGTATCTGCTTGGCAAGAAACGTGTTCAATTTTTTTATGCTCAAATTCTAGACCTAATAGTTTGCCATCATTTTGTTTAAAAAGATTCGGTAAGTCGAAAGGGGTTAAAAAGTTCCAAAAATAGTATGTTTTAGAATTTCTTTATTGTTTTTTACCAAATTTGACTTTGCATAAAATAGACAAAATAATTTCTATTTTAAGATTTCTTTAGGACATCTAAAAAAATGAGGCTGGCACTCATGAAAAGGTGGATTAATAAAAAATTATTTAATGTTTTGAAAAAAGAAAAAAATCAGTTTCATAATGAAATTAAAATGATAAATCCTGGTAGGAATCTACATAAATAGCATAATATTACTTTTAACTATGATAGGGTAGTTATTATAGTGAAATTGTATATACAACGAATAAACATATTTTGAATTGCTATTTAAATGATAAATGAAAGAGGAAGCTAGATGGAATTAAAATGACTATGCATGACCACATTCAAATAAAATATTTAAATTACGGTATATAAGAATGAATTAAAATAAGATATAAAAAGCCCTTCATTTTTTAATGAATGGCTTTTCTTTTTTTAAAATTGAAATAAAAATATGCAAAGATATGAAATCATTTTGGCAATCGAATATGAAGTTTAATTATCCACTATGACAAAAATTAAATCACTTTTTGTTAAAAGTAAAATGGTTTTAAAAATTTTCATTCAATATAAAAAGTAAGTAAAATTATAAAATTGAATGAGAATTTCCATTAAACATTGTTAAGTTAAAAATAATTTCCATTCTCGACAATTCTCGACATAGTTTTTAGAGACAAAATTATATAATGTTTTAGCAAAAGTAACATATTTATTTTTTATTTTGTTGCATTAATTTGTTTGAAAAATTCAAAAGATGATGAGTAAGTGCAGAAAAAGGGGGATATAGTAAAAATTCATGTAAAGGAAAAAAATATAGTAATAGGTCTAAATGAATTATATAGTAAATTCAAAATGTAAGTTTTAGAAGTGATTTCTAAATCTAAAATTTAGAGCATTCCTTGGAAAAGATATCTTTTTTAAGATTGATTGTCTATTTTAAATTTTATGAATATATTAATAATAATACAGTATGAGTATATATGGGGAGGTGTGTAATAAAGATATATTTAAGGCAAAAAATCATCAAATATTTTATAGGTTAGATATTTAAATATATAGTTTTAGGAATATTTTTAACAAGGAAGAAAGGGGTAAATTAATGAGAAAGGTTATAATAGGAGTAATTATGATGATATTTTCTTTAATGCTTGCGGGATGTCGTTTAAATAAAATTAGATTCAATGTTAATGAAGTAGATTCTAATGCAATTATTTCGTCAAATCATGAAGATGATGAATATATCCATAATTTATTAATCAATAATCAAAATTTAATTATATATAAAAGTGTTGAACAGTTGGAAGAGAGTTTCATTGAAAACGGATTAAGTTTTAATAAACAAGATATTAAGGACAAATATAATCAAGACTTTTTTAAAAAAAAGGCTTTAGTAATATTTTATAATGTTGATTCAAGGTGTGGTTTCAACTACAAATTTAAATCATTAATCATTGATAATGATAAATTAGTTTTAACTGTTACGACTACTAGTGCTGAGCAAGGTGCCACTATCTTGAATCCAAGGTTATTTTTCATAGAGATTAATGAGAAAGCAGTTAAGGATTATGACAAGATAGTATGTAAAATTAATTAATTGAGTGAAATGGAGTAGGATATTTATGAAAATTCAGAATAAAGTAAATAAATTATTGTCTTTTTTTGTTGTGCTTTTTTCAATATTTGTATGTTTTACAAAAGTTGAAGTCTCAGCAAATGTTAAAACAGAAGAGAGCATAGTTTTTTGTGATGCAAAATTAGAAGATGACTTTTATGAAGATACGATAATAATTGTTTTAAAAAATAGTGTATCACTCACATCAAAAACATATGATGTGAGTGATTTTCCTGAAATAAATTGTATTTTTGTTGAGGATTTAACTGAAAATACTTTGCAAATAGTTGAAAAACAAATTTCAGCAATGGAGACAGGCGATTGGAGTTTATTGAATAAGCATATTGAAAATGATATGCTAATAGATTTAGAAAATTTTCATAGAATTCTATGCTTGACTATCGGCAATGCTGGTAAAGAGAATGTGCTTGAAGCAATAAAGTTATTAGAAAAAAGAAATGATATCATTTCAGCTGAACCAGATTATATTGAAAAATTAGAATTATCGACTGATGACCCATTATATGCTGGTGTTAATAATATAGGGCAGTGGGGCTTAAAGGGAGAATGTGGCATAAATGCAGATAAGGCTTGGAATTTTACAACAGGAAATTCTAGTATAATAGTTGGTGTTATTGATTCTGGAATTGATGGAAAACATCCTGATCTAATAAATGCAATTAATGATGATTTACATCGTGATTACGTAGATACACCTCTTTTTAGTAGTGTGAGGGAGGTTGATAAAGCAGATTTAGAGGACCTGTCGGGTCATGGAACACATGTTGCTGGCGTAATAGGTGCACAAGCCAATAATGGAATAGGCGTTTCGGGCATTGTTTGGGATGTTAGATTGGTATCACTACGCGTATTTAATAAGAATGGTATAGGGAAAACATCAAATGTCAAGCGTGCTATCGATTTTGCTACAGAAGAAGCTATTCCAATATTGAATTATAGTGGAGGTAGTACTAATCCTGATAATGGTGTAAAAAAAGCTATTGAAAATTATCCTGGGCTATTTGTTTGTGCAGCAGGGAATGAAGATGAAGATAATGATTTAATTGGTCATTATCCTTCAAATCATAGATTTTCTAATTTGATTTCTGTTGGTGCAATAAATCCAACAGGTGTAAAAAGGCCTAATTCTAACTATGGAGCGACTACTGTTGATATTTTTGCTCCTGGAAGTGCAATTATAAGTACTTATCCCATTGATCTGTATGATGCAGCAAATGTTAACCATATTGCTAAAGGATATAAGGTTTTAGGGGGAACATCAATGGCAACGCCATATGTAACTGGTGTTGCGGCATTAATGTTATCGATCAATCCGAATTTAACCCCACAACAAATTAAATTTACAATTTTAAATAATGCTACTAAATATTCAGATTTAGAGGGAATTTGTATATCTGGGGCAAGATTGGATGCATTTAAAGCTGTTAGTGCGGTTGCTTTTTCTACAAGTACTGTGGATGGTGGAATTTGTATTGATGGATTTATTGATGGTTACTCAGTGGCAAACCAGACGAATTTGGAAATACCTAGTAGTTTTGCTCCGGTGAGTACAAGTTATGGCACACCACTACAAAATGTCTGCATGATTGGTAACTCTGCATTTAAAGGAAATGAAAATTTAAAAAGTATTATTATGCCTAACACAGTTGTTGGTATAGATTCAAATGCATTTGAAAATTGTTCTAATTTGCAAAGTATAACATTATCTGATAGTTTGACAAGCATAGACAGTGCATTATTCAAAGGCTGTTCTAGTCTTGAAAATATAACAATACCAAATAATGTAATCGATATAGAAGCAAGTGCCTTTGAAAATTGTTTTCGTTTACAAAGTGTAATATTATCGAATAATCTAATAAGCATAGGTAATGCATCATTTAAAGGATGCTCAAGTTTATCTAGTATAACTATTCCGAATAGCATAACGAGCATAGAATCAAATGTTTTTGAAAATTGTTCTCAGTTACAAAGCATAGCATTGCCAAATAATTTAACAAGCATAGGCAATGCATCATTCAAAGGTTGCTCTAGTCTTGCCAGTATAACCATACCAGATGGTGTAATAAACATTGACTCAAATGCCTTTGAAAACTGTTTGTGTCTACAAACTGTAATTTTGCCTACAACTTTATACACTATAGGAAGCTCTGCTTTTAAAGGCTGTTCAAGTTTATCTAGTATAACGCTACCCAATAGTGTAGAATATGTGGAGGATGAAGCGTTTAAAAATTGTTCATCACTGGCTTTTGTCGATGTTGAAAGAGCAATATTTGATATCACTCGTCTTGGACTAGATGTATTTAGTGGATGTAGTAATGCGTTACAAATTGTAGTTCCGACCAATCGAGTAGCAGAATATAAAAATAAACCCTATTGGTCAAGTTATAAAACTAAGATTATGCCATCAGGTGAATATACAACATTTGAAATAGATTGTGAAAGCAGTGTAGACGAAAGTGTACAACTCAATAGTGGATATAATCAACTATATCAATTAAATGTCAACTGTGGAAAAACTTATAGAATTAATACAAATGCATCAACTGAAGTAACTTTAAAAGTATATAATGCGGATATGAATTATGTAGCAAGTGGAGATAATGTAGTAGATTCATACTTAGGAGTGGGAATATATTATATATCCGTCGAATTTAGCAGTCATGACGCAACAGGTTTAATTGATACACATTTTGGACTAAGATGGCCTAGTAGTGATGTGCAACTGAATGATAGCGTGAATAATAATATTAAAACATATGTTCATACAACAACGGGCAATATTAGTCATGGAAAGTTTTACTATTGGAACCAGCAAGGCGCAGGATTCTTTCAATTTAAATTAAGTGGAGTAACAAATGCAAATTATCTAAAAGGCGCAATTACAATCTATGAAGACCAAAATAGAACAATGGTGTTAGATAGATATACTATTGACAATACCAATTATCCTGCAATTTCAAATGAAGGAGAAAGCGAAATGTATATATATTTACCAGAAAAGGGTAACTATTATATAGATATCGTTTTACCAACAAATGGATATTCAACCTTAAACTTTAGAATAGAAGAGATTGAAAGAAATGATATCAATTATCTAAATCGGCTTGATAGTGTCGGATTTGATGAACTATTCTTTAATCAAACTACACAAAGTTATTTTGAAGAAGTGACCATTAGTCATCGTTCAAAAATAGAGTATGATATTCAAACAAGTAAAACTATCAATGAGAATATACCGGTCTATATTCTTGAAAAACAAAATGATTCAGGAAATCACATAGTGCCTAAATTGCTAGAAGAGATTACTAAGACAAATAGAAGCCCAATATTTACTATCATATTAGAACCAGGAACATATTATATAGGATATTCAGGTAACTTTGAAGAAGTAGGTATACATGTTGGATTAAGAAGAAAAGTAAATACTGATATGAATGTGAATGGAGTATTAGTGACAGATCCAGCATATCAACAGCAATTTAACCTAGGAAGTGAAGTTACATTCAACAATGGTGAATTAAGAGGAACTACAATAACAGAAGGCTTTACACGAAATCTTTATTTAATGGTAGAAGATAGATTTCACGATCCAATGTCAAGACTTGAATATGATTGGTATTCTAGCAATGAAAATGTGGCAAAAGTGAGTGAATATGGAACTGTGCTAGGTCTTGCAGTCAGTGAAGATACGGAAGTTACGGTATATGCAATAAATAAAGTAGATCCAACGATTGTATATAAAATAAAGTTAAAGGTTATAAAGGAAACAACGACAGAGGAATTGAATATAGAATGCAATATGAGTTATTCTTATTCAAAAAAGAATGGAACATATCAATTGGCGTTAGACTTTACCAATAGTCCATATCCATATATTCAATATTATGATTGGGCAATCATAGGTGAAAGTGCAATAGATGTGAATATAAACAATTGGGGTGTTATTACATCAAGTGGAGTCGGAGAAATCACAATAATAGGTAGTTATAGATTAAACTCAAGAGTAAAATTAATGATTCATTTAACTATTACAGAATAATGGAAGAAAGAGTTGCAAAGCATATGGAGTGCAATTTGTACTAACGCTTATTTTGAGCTTATAGAATAAAATATTTGCAATATTTAGCAATATATGGTATGCTATTATAAAATAGGCATATTTCTTCAGCTTGCTTTCCAAACTTTTTTAACAACAGTGTTATGAAATTTAAAGCTCTCTTAGGAAAGAGGGCTTTTATCGTTTAATTAAACATATTTTGACACTCATGCATATAACAGTTCTACTATTGATGAAAAAAGGAGAAGTATTCAAGTGAAGTGAATCAGCTGATTCGTAGCTTTACAAAGGAATACTTTGCTAAGGTATAGATGTTATTTGGAAATGCAACTAGAAAGGGGCCATCTACAAATATTAAATCTATGGTGATTAAGGTTATATGTGGACACTTGAAACACAAATCTAACCATGGACTTTAATAATTGAATTTAGTCAAAATGTGCTATCCAATGTCAGTAATACCATTGTAAGTCAAATCAGTAGCGAGTATATTTTAATTGTATGTGTTGAATATTTTTAATAGGTTATGCTGAAGGAGATTGTGAAAATTGAATGGTTTAGTTGATAAAATTTTTAGAAGCAAGACATCTGAGAAGTTTCAAAATCAGTTTTGAAACTTTTTTAGTTGCTATTGATTAAAAAATAAATACAAGGCATTTTACTGTAGCTATATTGATGAATAAATTGATAAATAGGGACTAAAATCGCAAACTAGAGTTGAAGAGTTATGTAAAAATGGACAAAGATTGAGGCCAATTAAAATTTAGCTCAAAAGTAATAGTTATTGTTTGATTGATTTAAGTACAATGCTATGACTGTTAAAATAAACGGTAGTTATTGTAGAAAATAGTAGTAGGGTACTATAAAATGAATAATAATAAAATATATACTGATTTGATTGTCAAAAAATAAGCCATATGGCTATTATATTTGCTGAATATGGTAGATGAAAATGGAGGTATTATGCACGATATATGGAATCCTTGGCATGGTTGCAGGCGAAAAAGCGAGGGATGTGATCATTGCTATATGATGTATTTGGATCAAGTACACGGAACAGGTGATGGAACTAGGATTTATAAAACAAAGTCTTATACATACCCTTTGTCAAGAAGAAGAGATGGAATGTATAAAATTCATTCTGGAGAAGTGGTACGGGTTTGTATGAATTCTGATTTTTTTATTGAGGAAGCAGATGCATGGCGAAGCGATGTATGGAAGATGATTCGACTTCGTAGTGATGTGATTTTTGTACTCATTACGAAAAGACCTGAACGCATACTTGAATGTCTTCCTATTGATTGGCAAAATGGATATGAAAATGTACTATTATATGTAACATGTGAGACTCAAAAACGGGTCGATGAAAGACTTCCCATTTTGGAACAATTGCCATTTCACCACAAGGGAATTATGCTTGCTCCCCTTTTGGAAGAGGTGGATATAAGTCGATATTTAGGAAAAAATTTGATTGATAAAGTCGTTTGTGGTGGTGAAAATTATGGAGGAAATCGAATTTGCCATTATGATTGGGTAGTCTCTTTATATGAGCAATGCAAGGCAGCTGATACCGATTTTATTTTTATTGAGACAGGTAATTATTTTATGAAAGGAGATCATTTGTATCAAATTAAAAGTAAGATTCAACAATCTAAAATGGCATATCGTTCTGGATTGTTTTTTCAAGGGCATTTGAATCGTTATCATTTGTACGATCGATTTGGTCAGCCTATTTTGGAAGAAATGATGTATATCCCGCAATATACGAGCATAAACTGTGATGAATGTGGTAGTCGACCCATTTGTAATGGTTGTTCAAAATGTGGTAAATGTGCGCAAAAGGAAGAATAAAAGAGCAAATCTAAAACAGATTTGCTAAAAAAATGGTATAATATATATTAGTTTTAAAACTAATTAATTAGGAGAACAATATGAGAAATGATATAGAACCTATTCCTTATGGTGCGCAAATTGCTCAACTCGAAAAAATTTTTCGGAATGTGATGAAAGCGATTTGTGCAAAACAAGGAATCAATTACACCTATTTTAAAATTATTAAGCCGCTTGCCAAACATAAAGAAGGGATTATTCAAAAAGAGATTGTAGAAAATGCCAATATTAAGCCCTCTACAGTTAGTCTTACTTTACGCAGTATGGAATTGGAAGGCTATATTCAAAGGGAATTGTGTGAGAGTGATAATCGTAAGGTGATTGTAAAAATTACACCCCTTGGCGAAGCATTGGATAGAAAAATCAAATCGTGTTTTGAAACAGCTGAAACTATGATGATACAAGGCATTGAACAAGTGGATTTGGATGCTTTTTCAGCCATTCTATCTAAGATGAAGAAAAATTTAGAATCATAAAAAGGAGAGAAGCAACATGTTAAAATTACTACGCTATTTAAAGAAATATTGGCATTTTGCCTTGTTGGCCCCTATATTCATGATATTTGAAGTATTGATGGATATGAGCATAACAGATTATATGGGCAAGATGATTGATACGGTCAATTCATTTGAACCTGGGATTGATACGAATATTTTTATTCAAACCATTTTGAAATATGGCGGAATTATGTTAGGATTCGTTATAATTGGTGTGGTTAGCGGAATTATGAGTGGTGTTTTTGCTAATTTGGCAAGTCAAAATTTTGCTAATGATTTGAGAAAAGATTTATTTGAAAAAATTATGCATTTATCTTTTCAACAGACGGATGATTTTTCAACTGGTTCATTGGTTACAAGGGTAACCAATGATGTTACAGCAGTTCAAATGATGATTGCTCAGGCCATTCGAATGTTTGTTAGAGCTTTCGGTATGTTTGTATTGGGAATTGTCTTCACACTTCTTATTAGTTATCAATTTATGATTGTTTTAGCTGTAGCATTGCCTCTTGAATTGATTCTTATGATTTTCTTCATGAAGAAAGCATTTCCGATGTTTTCAGTAGTACAAGCAAAATTGGATAAGGTGAACTCTGTTGTACATGAAAATCTAAGCGGTGCAAGGGTAGTCAAAGCTTTTTCAAAAGAGAACTATGAGTACAATCGTTTTGAACAAGCGAATTTGGATTTGACGAGTATTACTTTAAAGGTCAACAAAATTATGGCAGTCATTATGCCTTTATTTATGGTCATTGTGTATGCGGCAACGATTGCCATTTATATTCTTGGCGCGAGTAGTCAAGTAGTTGCATGGAATCAACAAATCACACCTCACATTACAGTCGGGGATATGCAAAAGGCTGTTACGTATATCACGATGATTATGGGGGCTATGTTAATGCTAGGAATGACATTTGCAAATATGGCAAGGGCATTTGCTTCTAGTAAGAGAATTAATGAGGTATTATCGGCATCTGATGTAATTGTGGATGGAAATATGAATATGGCGGATGTGCAAGAAGAAGGTACAATTGAGTTTCAAAATGTCACATTCGCATATCCTGGTGCAAAGGCTCCTGTATTAGAAAATATTAATCTAAAAATCAATAAAGGTGAAACGATTGCTATTGTAGGAGCAACGGGTGCTGGTAAATCAACATTAGTCAATTTGATTACACGGTTTTACGATGTGACAAATGGGGCAATATTGGTAGATGGAGTAGATATTCGGGATTTTAAAATCAAAGCATTGCGAGATCGAATCGCGATTGTGCTACAGAAAGCCGAATTATTTGCAGGTAGTATTAAAGAAAATATCAAGTGGGGAAATCCGAATGCAACCGATACAGAAGTAGAAAGGGCAGCTCAAATTGCTCAAGCAGATGACTTTATTTTATCGAAGGCACAAGGATACGATGAATATGTAGAGGAAAAGGGAACATCACTGTCAGGTGGGCAAAAACAGCGTATCTCTATCGCTAGAGCAATTATCAAAGCACCAGAAATTCTCATTTTTGATGATTCAACAAGTGCCCTAGATTTGGTAACAGAAGCAAAATTGTATCAAGCTATGCGTATGCATATTGCGGATACAACAAAAATAGTTGTCGCACAACGTATAGCAACTGCCAAAAATGCAGATAAGATAGTGGTATTAGATGGTGGAACCATTGTTGCATTTGATACCCATGAGCAGTTATTAACCAATTGCGAACTCTATCAAGATATTTATAATTCTCAACTCAAGAAAGAAGGTGAAATTCATGGCTAGTCCAGATGCATCACGCAGAATGAATGGAAAACCAGGCGGAGGACCAGGTGGAAGATTTATGCAAACCACTGAGAAACCACAAAATACCAAAAAAGTATTGTCTCGATTGATCCAATATATCAGTAGTTTTAAGTCACTTTTTATTGTTCTATTGCTTGTTATTGTAGTACTTACGCTTTCTACACTATCCTCTAATATTGTAGTCAAAAAGATTATTGAAACATTGGGAAAATATAGTTTGGAGACTCACAAATGGATTCTGGCTCCAGATTTTAATCAGTTTATATTATTTGTGAGTATACTTGCTGCACTATATGTAATTCATTGTCTTTGCCAATATTTTTCAACACTTATAGGCGCTTATTTGGCTATTAAAACAACAAGAAAATTAAGAAATGACTTATTTTCTACGATTGTTCGGTTGCCAATTGGATATACAGACACGCATGCACATGGCGATTTGATGTCAAGAATGACAAATGACGTTGATAATATTTCCAACACTGTATCTAGTACAATCGGTTCTTTGATATCAGGCATTTTAACTATTTTGGGTTGTCTATGCATGATGATTTACTATTCCCCTTTATTGACTCTCGTTTCCCTTTCATCTTTGGTTTTAACTTTAATTGTTACTGGAGCAATGAGTAAAATGATGAAGCCGCTATTTAAGAAACAACAAGAGTTATTAGGAAATTTAAATACCCAAACAGAAGAAATGGTTTCTGGGATTAAAACAGTAACTGCTTATAATCACCAATCAGTAGCAATGAAAGATTTTAACCAATATAGTGATACGTATTGCAAAGTAGGATTAAAGGCACAAATTATTTCTGGTTCAATGGGACCAGTGATGAATTTTATTGGCAATTTTGGTTATTTTTTGGTATGCTTTTGCGGTGCGTTATTTGCAGTAAAGGGAATTGGAAAAACATTATTAGGTGCGCCACTAGATGTATCTATTATCGTTTTATTTCTTACAACAAGTAAACAGTTTACTAGACCTATTAATGAAATTGCTCAACTCTATTCACAAATATTAACAGCTTTATCAGGAGCAGAGCGAGTATTTGAAGTATTAGATGAGGCAACTGAAGATTTTAGTGGTGAAGTATCGGTAGATATGGATCGCATCAAGGGCGATATTGACTTTGAACATGTTGCTTTTGGTTATGTAAAAGAAAAACCTGTGTTAAAAGATTTTACAGTTAATGTATATAATGGTCATAAAATTGCACTTGTAGGAGCAACGGGTAGTGGAAAGACAACAATTGTAAATTTATTAATGCGATTCTATGATTTAGATAGTGGTACAATTCGGATTGATGGTATAGATATTGCCAAAATTTCAAAAAAAGAGCTTCGGGATAATATTGCTATTGTTCTTCAAGATGCAGTACTATTTGAAGATACCATTGAAAATAATGTAAAATATGGAAAAGATAATGCAACTGATGAAGACGTAATGAGAGCGATTGAAATGGCCAATTGTGCTAAATTTATTAAACGCTTGCCAGAACAAGAAAAAACGATGCTTTCAGAAGGAGGAGCCAATCTTTCTCAGGGGCAGCGCCAACTACTTACCATCGCAAGAGCGATTCTTGCCGATCCAAAAATTTTGATCTTGGACGAGGCGACTTCAAGTGTTGATACGAGAACGGAAAAGAAGATTCAAGATGCTATGGTCAAATTAATGAAAAATAGAACTTCAATTATTATAGCTCATCGGTTATCAACTATTCAAGATGCAGATTTAATTGTCGTTTTAGATCAAGGCGTCGTAGTGGAGATGGGAAACCACGAAGAATTGATTCGTCAACAGGGTGTATATAATCGTTTGTATCAAACTCAATTTTCTGGTTTAAATACATAAAGCAAAAAACACATTAGATAAGGACTTCTAATGTGTTTTTTTCATAAATTTTGTGGATGTAACAAAATAGACTCATTTCAATGCGGAAGATTATTGTAATTGAACAACAATTCAGTTCATAAAAAATAATAAATATGCCATAATAAAAAGAAAAGGCATTTTTTATGAAGGATAAATCATTTTTAATATTAAAGGATAAAAACATAATTAAGGGAATTTTGATTTTGGCACTACCTATTATGTTCAGCAATATTTTGAAATCTATTCATGATATTGTTGATATGTATTTTATCGGGCACATGGATGAAAGCCAAGAGGTGATTCAAGCACAAGTTTCTGCTATTACTCTAACTGGTCCCATTTTACAAATCTGTCAAGCACTAGCACTTGGGCTTATGATTGGTGGTACAGCGATTATTAGTCAATATTTAGGAGCCAAAGAAGTTGAAAAAGCAAAAAATGTGAGTGGGCAATTGTTGATTTTATCAATAGGATTCGGACTTTTTTTCAATTTTTGTCTCTATTTTTTAGCACCTCAAATTCTAAAATGGAGGGGGGCAAAGCGAGATACCTCTTTATATCAATATGCGGTAAAATATGTACAATATCGTTCCTTTGA
>JAMPAL010000013.1 GCA_023667245.1 Anaeroplasma bactoclasticum | reverse complement strand
TAGAAAAAATAATCATGGCCTTTCTGCAAAACTTAAATTCATATTACAATTGGTAATCAGTGCTTTAGCATATATTGTTGTCATTGAATCAAGGGGTGGTAGTTGGATTAATTTTTTCGGCACACCCTTAAACTTATCGTTCGCCTATGGGTTATTTATTGTGATTGGTTTTACGGGTTGTTCAAATGCGACCAATTTAACTGATGGAATTGATGGTTTATTGGGAGGAACGGGCATCATTAGTCTTACAGGCGTAATGGTACTTGCTTTGTATCAACAAAATAGTCTTGTTTTCTTTTTGGCTCTAAGTATAGTGATAGCTCTTTTTTCTTTTTTGCTATTCAATTTACCCAAAGCACGTATTTTTATGGGAGATACAGGTTCGTTAGCAATTGGTGGTATTCTGTTTGCTATGCTGATAGCTCTCAATCAAGAAGTATTGATTTTCCTTTTTGGCTTTGTCTATTTTGTAGAGACGATATCAGTAATGTTACAAGTATGGTTTTTTAAACGAACAAAAGGCAATCGAATATTTAAAATGACCCCTCTTCATCATCACTTTGAATTGATGGGATGGAAGGAGTCAAATATTGATTTATTTTTTTGGTTGATACAAACAGGAATGACAATTTTAGGAATTTGGTTAGGGGTGAAATTATTTTAGAAAAGAACTATATATTATATGGATATGGTAAGTCTAACCGGGCAGTAAAATCATATTTAGAGTATCATCATGAGTCATATTGGATTTATGATGACCAGCATGAACAGGATACTTTTTTATCTAATATTTTACTAAAATATGCAAAAGCAATTATTAAAAGTCCAGGAATTCCGTTTGATGGGATATTGCTTCAAATGGCACAAGCACAAGGAATTCCTATTTGGAGTGATTTGGAACTGTATTATCAGTGTTATCCAGAGCACGAATATGTAATTATAACAGGTTCACTAGGGAAGACAACCGTATCAACATGGATTAGTCAAATGCTTTCTACAATTCCTCAATTTCAAAATCATTTGGTTGGTAATATTGGCACCCCTATTTTTCAAATTCAAGAGGATAGGCCAATAGGTCTAGTTGTAGAGGCTTCTAGCTTTATGTTACACAATACGATGAATGTAATTCCTCATATTTATGTCTTGACCAATCTATTTGCACATCATCTCGATTATCATCGTACACTAGATGAATATGCCAAAGATAAACTCAAATTGATTCAAAATATGAGAGAAGCAGACGTTTGTATTTATCCATTAGACGATGAAATCATCTCTCATTATTGGAATACCTATTATCCTCAATCTGTATCTGCTCAATTATTGACCTTTTCACTAAATAATACGAATGCAGATTGTTATCTATTGAATAATGCCATTTACTATCGTCAAACCAAAATTATTGAAGTAGAGCGACTTTCAAGGCGTGAAATGCATAATATTAAAAATGCAATGGTAGCTATTTTAGTAGGACAAGTGTATGGCATAAAGAAAGAATGGATGTCGTCTGTATTAAGTTCATTTCAAGGGGTGCGCTATCGTTTTGAAACCATTTATCAAACCAATGATTTAATCATCATCAATGATGCCAAATCGACTACTCCAGAAGCCACTCGTCTTGCGATTGAAACAATAATCAAACAGTATCAAGCGTATCCTAAAATAGTCATTTTAGGAGGAAAGATACCACCTGAGGATTATCAGAGGGTAAATCAAGTCATTCATTCGTGCGATTGGATCTATTTGTATGGAAAAGATCGTTATCAACTTGCAATGCAATTAAAGGCGCAAAGAATACAAGTATACGATACATTAGAAGAAGTAATTGAGTCACTCCCTTATTTGAATCAAATGGTCATTTTGTATTCTCCAAGTTGTGTCAGTTATGATCAGTATACATCTTTTGAGGAGCGTGGTGCCCAATTCAATTCACTCATTCAACATGTTTATTTAAAAAAACATCAAAAGATAAATAAAATTGCAAATAATTAAGAAAAAACGCAAAAAAAGTGTATAATTTTAAGTAGGTAATTTAAAAATATTCAAAAAGGAAGCTAAAACAATGGATGATTTTGTAGAAATTAAAAAAATAGCTCAAAAATGCTTAAAATGTAAACATCCTGCTTGTGTAAAACACTGTCCCTTAGGTAATTCAATTCCCCAAATTTTGTCTGCTATTGAACAAGATAACATTGAATGTGCTAAAAAAATGTTATTAGAAACAACAAATGCCAGTTCTATTTGCGCAACACTATGTGATGTCAAACACCAGTGCTATGGCCATTGCGTATTGGGCAATACTGATAAAGGTAGTGTCGCCTTTTATAAAGTAGAAGCTTATTTAGCAGAGTTGATTCAAGCAAATGATTATGTTTGCACGGATTATCATGGTAAACGAGTAGCGATTATTGGTGCTGGTCTTGCGGGGATAAGTGCAGCAATTGATTTGGCTCAAAAAGGATATCATGTTGAAGTATTTGAAAAAAGAGAAAAAATAGGTGGAGTCATTACGGATACCCTCCCTGATTTTCGTTTTACAGAATCAGTAGTAGAAAAATATAGAGCAGTATTAGATTCTTTGGGTGTTCTAATACATTACCGAAAAGAGTGGGGCAAAAATCTTATTATGGCGGAATTGGATTCTTTTGAGTATATTTTGTTTGCACTTGGTGCAGGTGTATCTAAACGCAGTTTTCCTACTTCACCCTATGTTTATGATGGAATGGAAGTTTTACGTGCTTTTAAACGAAACCATGCTTTGTTAGAACATAAACAAGTACTTGTAATTGGTGGAGGGAATGTAGCTATGGATGTGGCAAGGGCCTTAAAACGCATGAACAATGAAGTAAAGATTGTTTATCGTCGTACAATAGATCAGGCGCCTGCAAGCCAAATGGAGATAGCTCATGTGCAAAATGAGGGAATCTCAATAGAAGAATGTGCTTCTCCAGTAGAACCCATTTATCAAAATCAGTTGCTTACTGGACTTCTCGTAGAACGAACTAGACTGGTAGAAGAAAAGACAATGGGACGAAAAAATTTTCAAAAAACAGGTTTAATTTCGATTATTCCTGCCGATGCTATCGTAGAGGCCATTGGACTAGAACCTGAATATACAGCGTTAAAACAACTTGTCCCAGAATTGTTCGATGAGCACGGGTGGATCAAAACAGAAGCCATGGCAACTTATCAAGGCCAAACCATTTTGGTTATAGGAGATTATTTGCTTGGGGCATCTAGTTTTGCGAGAGCAGTTGCCTCAGCAAAGCAAGCAGTGAAAAAGGTGGTGGAGGGATGAAAGTAGTTTTTGGTGGTAGTTTTAATCCGCCAACGATTGCCCATGAGGCAGTGATAGATTATTTATCGCATCATTATGATGAAGTTATTTTGCTACCCAATGGGAACAAATATCACAAGCAGGGTTTAATTGATCAAAAGATGCGTCTAGACATGCTAAATATCATTGCGGAATCATATGATAATGTAGTCATTTCGCCTATTGAATTGAAAAGATCATTTAAGGGGACTTATCAAAGTCTCCGTGATTTAGATCATCCTTTATTTGTTTGTGGAGATGATTGCTTGATGCAACTCGATCAATGGATTAAACCACAAGTTTTGGTTTCAGAAAATGAATTTTTGATTTTTACACGGCATCTTAGTGTAGAACAGGTCTATCAGTGGATAAATAGTAGTTGGCTAAAGCCCTATGCAAGTCATTTTGAGGTAATCAAAATTGATTTTCCTGATGTTTCTTCATCGACTTTTCGACGTACCCATCAAAAAGAATGGGTAAATTCTAAATTATATCATTATATTGAAACACACGCATTGTATCAGAAAGTAGAGGAAAGCATGTATAAAGAAAATTACGTAAAAATAGCACTAGTTACACCTAAAGTATTTTTGGGTCATCCCATTGAAAATGCAAAAGAAATTATCACGTTAGCTTCGCAAGTTAAGCAGGCTAGTTTTGTTGTTTTTCCTGAACTGTCATTAACAGGATACACTTTGGGGGATTGGATAATGAACCGGGAGTTGTTGTGCCAAACTATAGAGGCGTTGCATATGGTTCGAAAAGCGAGCGGCAAACAAATTTGGTTGGTTGGATTGCCTTTTGAATATGCAGGTGCCATTTATAATTGTGCTGCAGTGATTCAAAATCAGCATATTTTAGGGATTATTCCGAAATCCAATTTACCAACAAGTGGTGAATTTTATGAAAGCCGTTATTTTGCAAGTGGTTCATCTTTTTTGATGCATCCAGTTTGGCTCCATCATTTAGAACCCGATAATCCAGTTGCATTTGGCAATGTATTATTTCAAAACCAAGCAGATTCCCTTTGTTTTGGTGTTGAAATTTGTGGTGATTTATGGGGAATTGATAAGCCACATCATTTGCTATATCAAAAAGGTGCTGACATTGTGTTCAATTTAAGTGCATCAACTTACTATTTGGGAAAAAAAGCGGTTCGACATGAACTTGTTTCACATGCTAGTCATCAGTATAAAGGTGCATATATTTATGTATCAAATGGTCCAAGTGATTCGACAAGTGACATAACTTATTCAGGTCACCAAATCGCTTGTGTATGCGGAGAAACTTTATTGAATCAAGAGACATTATCACTAGAAAGTGTGTATCATATGGTAGATATTGACCTTGAATATATACGATATGCTCGTTCTAGTGATAATTATGCCCGTACAGCAATGGATAAGACAGCAAGTTTAGTTTCATTTGAATTGTTGCCATCAGCATCTTATGTATTAGAACAAAAGCCAGATTCCTTACCCTTTGTGCCACAATCCGAAAGAGAATTAGCAGAAATCATTGATATTGTTTGTGTATCGTTGAAACATCGATTAGACTATATTGGTTCTTACAAAGTCATTATTGGTGTGAGTGGGGGATTAGATTCGACGCTGGCATTGCTATTTGCTTATACATGTTACCAAAAATATCATTTGAATCCCAAAGATATTATCGCAGTTACAATGCCAGGACTAGGCACGGGGAGCAAATCAAAGAATATTGCCAATCATTTGATGGACAAGCTAGGTGTAGATGCTAGAGAGGTGTCTATCAAAAAAGAAGCCCTTGCCCATTTGAAACTATTACAACATAGTGAAATCGAAAAGGATATTACATATGAAAATGTGCAAGCTAGACTTAGAACGATGTATTTGATGAATTTGGCTAATCAAGAAAAAGGAATTGTTTTAGGCACAGGTGATATGAGTGAAATCGCCTTGGGGTGGTCAACCTTCAATGGCGATCAAATGTCGATGTATGGTTTAAATAGCAATTTGCCGAAAACTACTGTCAGGGCGTTGGTCCGCTATTTTAGTAGTGTTTATCCTCAGTTAAAATTAGAATTACGAAAAGTATGTCAAGCAGTGATTTCACCTGAATTGACAGGAGCGGATCAGGCTACTGAAGAACGAATAGGAAAATATGAAATAAATGATTTTATGATGTATCACATTTTTACGCGTGGTGCCTCACAATCAAGGATTTTATATTTATTGTATCAGACTTTTGGTTTAAACCAAGAAGAAGCTTTGGTGTATTATAAACGATTGATGGATCGCTTCAAACACAATCAATTTAAGCGTTTGACAATGGCTGAAGGCATAAAAGTGTTTAGTTTCACATTTAATCCTAGGGGAGAATGTCGCTTTCCTGGTGATATGAAATAATGCAAAAGAGGATAGGATTGGAAATGTTTGTCATAATCTTTGACTTCTGTCTTTAGAGTGTGATATAATATTAAGGTATATAATTGAATACGAAAATGATAAAATCGTTGACGGGGAAGAGTAAAATATGCATATTGATGAGGGACAAGTTGGGTAGTGAAAAACTTGAGTATGGTATTTGAAGGTAGCCTCTAGAGATGCTTGAATGAGAAAGAATCATTAGTTCAAGCCGTAGGTTTGCGTTAAAACATAGAGTAGAGAAAACAATAGTTTTCTAATAAAGGTGGTACCGCGGATTTTTAGTTTCGTCCTTTTTTGAGAGGATGAAACTTTTTTTTATGAAAGGAGAAAAAAGTATGTTTCGATTAAAGCAAGTAGAGATGGACACAAAATATGACTTCAAGCGCGTTGAAGAAGGAAAGTATGAGTATTGGCTAAAAGAGGGATTTTTTACAAGTGGAGATAAGAGTAAAATTCCATATACCATTGTTATTCCCCCACCTAATGTTACAGGTAAATTACATATTGGGCACGCTTGTGATACAACCCTTCAAGATATTTTGATTAGAAGAAAAAGGATGCAAGGATATGATGCACTATGGCTTCCTGGAATGGATCATGCAGGTATTGCTACTCAAGCCAAAGTAGATGCTAAGCTCAAAGCGCAAGGCATTAGCCGCTATGACATTGGAAGAGAAAAATTCTTAGAGGTGGCATGGGAGTGGAAACACGAATATGCCCACTTTATTCGTAAACAATGGGCTGCACTTGGATTATCGTTAGATTATACCAAGGAGCGTTTTACATTGGACGAAGGATTACAAGATGCAGTTATGGAAGTATTTACCAAATTGTATCAAGAAGGTTTAATTTATCGGGGTGAGCGCATTATCAACTGGGATGTAGAAGCCAAAACAGCGCTTTCTAACATTGAAGTAGAGTATAAAGATATCGAAGGCGCATTCTATCATTTTATTTATCCATTTGTAGATGGGGATGGTGGATTGGAAATTGCTACAACAAGACCAGAAACGATGTTTGGTGATGTAGCGATTATGGTTCATCCTGAAGATGAGCGATATCAGTCTTATATTGGAAAACAAGTTTATATTCCTGGTACCAATCGTACAATACCAGTTATTGCGGATAGTTATGTCGATCGTGATTTTGGAACTGGTGTCGTAAAAGTAACGCCTGCTCATGATCCTAATGATTTCGAAGTCGGGAATCGGCACCAATTAGAGCGTATCATTTGTATGCATGAAGATGGTACTATGAATCATTTGGCTGGAAAATATGAAGGAATGGATCGTTTTACTTGTCGAAAAGCGCTTGTAGCAGATTTGACTGAACTTGGTCTTTGCCCTTCGATTGAAAAAATGGTTCACTCAGTGGGGCATTCAGAAAGAACAGGAGTTATTGTCGAACCAAGATTATCAAAACAGTGGTTTGTAAAAATGGAACCTCTCGCAAAAGATGTTCTTGAAATGCAAGCAAGTGATGAACCGATAGAATTTATTCCAAGCCGCTTTAATAAAACGCTTACGACTTGGCTAGATTTGAATAATATTCAAGATTGGTGTATTTCTCGTCAATTGTGGTGGGGCCATCGCATTCCCGCTTGGTATAGAGGAGAAGAAGTTTATGTAGGAAAGGAAAAACCAATGGGCGAGGGATGGCATCAAGATGAGGATGTATTAGACACATGGTTTTCTAGCGCCCTTTGGCCCTTTTCCACGCTAGGTTGGCCTAAATCCTCAGCAGATTTAGAGCGCTATTTCCCAACGGACTGTTTAGTTACTGGATATGATATTATTTTCTTCTGGGTTGCTAGAATGGCTATCCAATCTCGTCACTTTATGGGAAAACGTCCTTTTAAAACTTGCTTTATCCATGGCTTGATTCGGGATGAACAGGGTCGAAAAATGTCTAAGTCATTAGGAAATGGTGTAGATCCATTTGACTTGATTGATCAATATGGATGTGATGCTATGCGTTATTTCTTAACGACCAATGCTACGCCAGGGCAAGATTTGCGTTTTTCAGATGAAAAAATGGCCTCATCTTGGAATTATATCAATAAAATTTGGAATATTTCACGCTTTGTCAAGATGAATTTAATTCAAATTGGATATCAAGGTGAACCTATAGATGAGCAACATTTGAGTGCACTAGATATGTGGATTTTAAATAAACTAGATGTTTTGATTGAAGACGTGAATACCAAATATGATCACTTTGAATTAGGTGAAGTAGCTAGATCAATATATAATTTTACATGGGATGATTTTGCTTCCAAATATTTGGAAATGACAAAGGTAGACTTTTCTTCTGGCAGTTTTGAAAGAAAAGTCAATACAGGTGCCATATTAACGAAAGTATTAACCACGATTATCCAGTTACTACATCCTTTTATGCCTTTTGTAACCGAAGAAATTTATCAACATTTTTATACAGATTCAATTGTAATTAGCAAGTGGCCTACATCAACAGGAATGATTTTCGATGCCAATACACTTGGTTATACCGACAAATTATTTGCAATTATTAGTGCGGTAAGAAATATTCGTAGTGAAAAAAATGTAGCAATGAGTAAAAAAATTAATTTATTCCTAGAAACAGATCATATTGGTTTCACTCAGTATTTAGATATACATCGTCAATATTTGGCTAAGTTTACCAATTATGAAACGCTAGAAATTGGTACGCAAAAAGACAAGAAAGATGCAATAGTAGTAGTTTTGGATGATGTAAATTTGATCATTCCATTGAAAGAATTGATCAACTTTGAGGAAGAAAGAGCCAAATTAAAATTACAAATTACAAAGTTGGAAAAAGAAGTAGAACGTTCTTCACAAATGCTGAATAATCCTCAATTTGTAGCCAAGGCACCACGCCAAAAAATTGAGGCCGAGCAGAGCAAACTGGAAAGTTATCAAGAACAATTAAAAGAAGTACAGGATTTGCTTAAAGGATTAGGGGAATAATATGGAACCATTTGGATGTGTATCTGATTTTATTGCATGGGTTCAGATTCAAAAACGCTTTTCTAAAAAAGTAAATTTAGATAAAATGCGATATTATTGTGGCTTATTGGGACATCCTGAAAAAAAAATAAAAACAATTCATGTAACTGGCACAAATGGAAAAGGAAGTACAGTGACGATGTTAGCAAGTATACTGATGGAAAGAGGGTTTCATGTGGGTACTTTTACGTCGCCTTATGTGAAATGTTTCAATGAACGTATCTCTTTTGATGGTGTACCTATTTCTGACGATGAACTTCTTTATGTGGCCAATCAAATTATGATATGCTATCCTACAATCGAAAAGGATGGCTTTGAATATCCTAGTTTTTTTGAGTTTTTAACCCTTTGTGCTTTTGTTTATTTTGCAAATCGTCTAGATATGGATTATGCTATTATTGAAGTAGGGATGGGGGGGAAACTTGATGCGACAAATGTAATTGCCCCTTTGGTTAGCGTGATTACCAATGTTGCATTAGATCATATGCAAATTTTGGGTAGTACAACCGCCGCAATTTTAGAGAATAAATTAGGAATTGTCAAAGAGCAAGTTCCTTTTGTTTGCGGTGTAAGCGATACACTTTTACAAGAAATTGCAGTCAAGCGAGCAAAGGATTGTCAAAGTCAATGTATTTTTCCAGATTATGCGGCAGTGCAAATTCACAAGTGTGATTTAGAAGGAAGTTTGTTTAGCTATAAATCTTATAGACAAATTGAACTAGGTTTGATTGGTTTTCATCAAATTGAAAATGCTATAGTCGTTTTAGAAGTTATGGATATACTGCGAGACTCACTTGGGATTACTGAAGAGATGATTCGAAATGGTCTTAAAAAACACTTTGAATTTGGTCGTTTAGAAAAAATTTTGGATAATCCTAGAGTTTATATTGATGGTGGTCACAACATCAATGGTGTGGCTAGGGTTACTGAATTTATTCAATCTCTTCATTTACCATATACAAGGGCGGTTGTTGCTATTTCACACGATAAAGAATTAGCAGACATGATTCATTTGATTGATCAAACATTTGATGAGGTCATTTTTACTGCTTATACATATTCTAGAAGTGCTACTCCTGAAGATTTATTTGTACTGTCACACCATCCGAACAAAAAGGTAGTTGCATCGCTAGAAGAAGTAGTGCATTTAGTGCAACAACAACCAGTAAGTATAACCATATTTATGGGGAGTTTATACTTGGTTAGTGAAGTCAGAAAGATGTTAAAAGATCAAGAAAATAAATAACGAAAAACACACACACCTTTCGTATTATAGAGTGAAAGGTGTGTGTTTTGATGTATGTTAAAAGAAGTCCCACTCTTTGAAAGACCTCGCGAAAAAGCTATCAAATATGGTGTATCTGCCTTATCCAATATTGAACTTTTGGCCATTCTCTTGAGAACAGGGACGAAAGATGAAAATGTGATGGAGCTTTCAAAAAATGTTATCTATTCGTTTCAATCCATAGCTAAGTTTAAGGATGTATCTTTTCAAGAATTGCTTCATATCAAAGGAATAGGCTCAACTAAGGCAGTAGGATTACTTGCTTCAATTGAGTTTGGGAAAAGAATTATTCAAGCAGATAAAGAATTTCAAGTCTATACAACACCAGAACAAGTATTTGAGCATTTTCATCCCAAAATGAGTATGTTGACAATAGAATGCTTGTATGCGTTATATTTAAATACAAAAGGGGTATTAATCCAAGAACAGTTGATTACACAAGGCACCATCAATGCATCACTAATTGATGGTAGGGATGTTTTTAAATGGGCAGTTAAATTTTCTGCATCTGCGATAATTCTTGTCCATAATCATCCTAGTGGTGATGCTACACCTAGCATAGCCGATTTGAAAGCAACTGAAAAATTGCTTAAATTATCAGGTGTAATGGGCATTCAAATTTTAGATCATATTATCATAGGACACAGTTTTTATAGTATGAAAAGGAGTTCAAAAATTTTTAAGTTGTTCTAAATATGCCTAGTAATTCATAAAATAATTGGGGTGATGGTATGAAAAAAGACAGTTTGGTATATCGATACCAAAAAGCGATGAAAGAAAAAGCACATACATCTAATGAAACTAAGCGAAAGATACACTATAATTATGTAACAAAACTATTTTTTCGTATTTTTTTGAGTTCAGTTATTTTACTAGGATTAGTTGTTAGCAATCGTGTATTTACCTTTAAAGATGGTGCCACACTGAAAGAAAAAACTGTAGAGCGAAATTGGAATTTTATGAAACTAGCGGGAACATTTAATGCACTATTTGGTAATTTTTTGCCTAAAGATATAGATCAAGTCGTTTATCAAACCGATATATATGAACAGGTTGTATTTCATCAAGGCCTAAATTATGTTGAAAATACTACTTTTAATGGTGTGAAAAATTTAACAAGCGGTGTAGTATCTTGTATTAAAAAAGGGAAAGATGGTACTTTTTCGATTACCATTCAGTCGATAGATGACTTTGAATATACATATATAGGATTAAAGACATCAGATGTTTCTATCTACAGTTATGTTTCGGGCGAAAGTATTTTAGGATTAGCGGAAGAAGAAAATGGGAAATATACCTTTGTGGTAAAAATTCAAAAGGATGGAAAAGCATATGACTTTTACGATATGTCAGAAAATTAAAATACATATAGGATTTATTTTATTTTGTGTGCTTGCTGGATGCTGTGGTTTTTTCTTTGAGGCATTAGGCATAGGAATTATCATTATCCTCCATGAATTGGGCCATATTTTTTGGATCCTCATATTTGGAGGGCATGTAGAAAGTATTTCATTATCTCTAATCGGTGGAGTAGTAAAGGCAACTACAAATACCATCAATGAAAAATGGAAGAAGGCACTAATCAATATGGGTAGGCCTGACTATCAATATGTTACTGCTCATACTCTTTTTGCCATTTCAAAGTTATGAAACGATTGCACGTATCATTCAATATAATCAACTTATGATTTGCTTTAATATTTTGCCGATATTTCCATTAGATGGATATCGTATCGTATTTGACTTAGTGGGGAAAAATACGCATATTCAATTGGTATGTATTTATATAGGCATTTTATTATTGATTCCATTCTTTCTAATGGGTTTCTTTTTTCGATATTATGGTTGGTGTGTAATTGCTGCCACACTCGGGATGATGAATTATCGAAAAATTAAGTCGCTTCAAAAACAGCAAATGATTGAACAATATGTGATGATGTATGAACTTTCATCTTTTGGGCATCATATAAAAAAAGAGCCATAGTTTTGAAAAACTTTCCAATTTTTTGTATAATGAGGCAAAGAGGATACAAATATGAAGAAAAAACAAATTATTATATGCACAGTTACATTGTTATGTATTATTGTGGCTTTAACAATAGTTGTTGTGTTGAATTGGACTCATACCAGCAATAAAATCAGTAAAGAATTGGCAGAAGCACAAGCTACATTTCATATAGAGCTTTCTACAGATAAAAAAGAATATATCATTTATGGATTAAAAAGTGTTGCTAATAAATCTGGTACAACCATTATCATACCAGATAGTATAGATGGAATTCCTGTAACTCAGTTAATAGATAATGCCAATCAAAATTTTTCAAAATTTAATCGAATTCAACAAATTGTCATTGGAAAAAATATCCGCTATATTGGAACATCTGCTACACCTCAAGATTTGGAACATTATCCTTATGGAAAAAATATTTTTTCTGCAGCCATTGCACTTGTATCAATTGAGGTTAATCCAGAAAACCAAGTATTTAGTGCAGTAGATGGTATACTATACAATAAAGATCAAACAGTTCTAATTAAATATCCTATGGGGAAAACAGAAATGCAAAATCAATCTAGTCATACTATTAAAGTGGCAACTTCTGTGAAACATATTTATCAAAAAGCTTTTTATCAACACCCTACATTAGAAGGAATACAGTTAGAAAATGTGAATGAAATTGGTGCTGAGGCTTTTGCAAATTGTGCAAAATTGAATCAGCTAGATTTAGGATTAAATGTAAAAAAAATTGATAGTAAGGGGTTTGAAAATTGCACTGCACTATCTAGTGTAGATTTACCTATGGGTATTATTTCAGTAGGTAGCTTGGCTTTTTCACACTGCATAAAGCTTGTACGAATTGTGATTCCCAATAGTTTAACTGATTTTGGATATGCTATGCTGCCTAAAAATGAGTCTTTGAAAATATACACTACAATAGACTTTAAGAAAACTCTAATAGAAAAATTATTATCAAGTAGTACATTTCAGGATGAAGAAATCATTGAAAATATGATTTTGATTCAATCATAGTAAAAGACATCATAAAACAAAATAGGAGGGATATTTTGCTTTTATGATGTTTTATTTGCCAAAATTAGGGAATTATGTTATAATAATGAGGTAGGTTTTAAGATAAACTAATTATTTTTCGAAAAGGAGTTATAAAATGAGTAAATTTGTTTATTTATTCAAAGAAGGTAAGGCAGATATGCGTAACCTTTTGGGTGGTAAAGGTGCTGGACTTGCTGAAATGACGCATATTGGTGTGCCTATTCCACAAGGTTTTACCATTACTACAGAAGCATGTACTCTTTATTATGAATCAGGTAAAAAACTTCCTGATTACTTAATTGAAGAAATTTATGCTGCAGTAAAAAACATTGAACAAGAAACTGGAAAGAACTTTGGTGGTGATCACAAACCATTATTGGTATCTGTTCGTTCTGGGGCTAGAGTTTCGATGCCTGGTATGATGGATACAATTTTAAATTTAGGTTTGAATGATCAAACTGTTGAAGTACTTTCTAAGGAAACCAATAATGAGCGTTTTGCATACGACAGCTATCGTCGTTTCATCTTAATGTTCACCAACATTGCAAAAGGCCATCCTCGTACAGAGATGGACAAGATGTTAGAAGAGTTGAAGCAATCTAAAGGATATCAATTGGATACTGAAATTACAGCAGATGAATTAAAGGAACTGGTAGTAAAATATAAAGCATATTATAAAAAGACATTTGGTGAAGATTTCCCTACGGATCCATATGCACAATTGATCGAAGCTGTTACTGCTGTATTTAGATCATGGGATAATCCACGTGCAAATGTATATCGTATGATGAATAATATACCATATTCTTGGGGTACAGCCGTTAATGTTCAATCTATGGCTTTTGGTAATAAGGGTGAAACTTCAGGTACAGGTGTTGCTTTCTCACGTGATCCTGGTACTGGTGAAAAAGTCATTTCTGCTGAATATTTGCCAAATGCCCAAGGTGAAGATGTTGTTGCGGGTATTCGTACACCACTTCATATTGATGAATTGAAAAGACGTATGCCAGATGTATATCAACAATTTATTGACACGATTCAATTGATGGAAAAGCACTATCGTGATATGCAAGATATGGAGTTTACTGTTGAAGATGGAAAATTATATTTCCTTCAAACACGTAATGGTAAAAGAACTCCTGCTGCTGCACTAAAGATTGCTTGTGATTTAGTAGACGAAGGTCTAATCACCAAGGAAGAAGCAGTTCTTAGAATTGATGCTATGTCATTTGACAAATTGTTATTGCCAGAATTTGATAAAAACGAATTAAAGAATGCTACACCAATTGTTTCAGGTCTTGCTGCTGGTCCTGGTGCAGGAACAGGTAAACTTGCTTTTACAGCAGAAGAAGCGGAAGAAAGACATGCAAAAGGTGAAAAGGTTGTTTTAGTACGTGCTGAAACATCACCAGAAGATATTGTGGGTATGGTTGCCTCAGAAGCCATTTTAACAATGCGTGGTGGTATGACTTCACATGCTGCAGTAGTTGCACGTGGTATGGGAAAATGCTGCGTTTGTGGTTGTGCTGCCGCAATTATTGATGAAGAAAAGAAAACAGTTACCATTAATGGTAAAGTATATACTTCTGAAGATACATTCTCTATTGATGGATCAACTGGTAAAGTATATCTTGGTGAAATCAAAACAGTAAGCCCTGATTTAACTTCTGGATATTTTGGCAGATTAATGGGATGGGTTGACGAAAATCGTGCATTGCATGTACGTACAAATGCTGATACACCAAGAGATGCAAAACAAGCAGCTATTTTTGGTGCTGAAGGAATTGGTTTATGTCGTACTGAACATATGTTCTTTGAAAAAGATCGTATTTTCTCAATGAGAAAAATGATTCTTGCAGAAACGGCAGAAGGACGTCGTGCTGCTTTAGCGGAAATTGAACCAATGCAACAAAAAGACTTTGAGGAATTATATGAAATTATGGATGGTATGAATGTAAATGTTCGTTTACTTGATCCCCCACTACATGAATTCTTACCTCAAGAAGAATCTTTAATTGAAGAATTGGCTACAGCTACTGGAAAGACTGTTGCTGAGGTTAAAGATCGTATTGCTGAATTGCATGAGGCCAATCCAATGATGGGACATCGTGGATGTCGTCTTGCTGTAACTTATCCTGAAATTTGTGAAATGCAAACAACAGCAATCATTCAAGCTGCAATCAATGTGTCTAAGAAGACTGGAAAGATGGTTTCACCAGAAATTATGGTTCCACTAGTATTAGAGTCTAAAGAATTAAAATATGTAAAACAAATTATCACCAATACAGCAGATAAACTCATTGCTGCTTCAGGTCTTGATTTACATTATCATGTAGGTACAATGATTGAAATTCCACGTGCGGCATTATTGGCAGATGAAATTGCTGAAGATGCTGAATTCTTCTCATTTGGTACTAATGATTTAACACAAATGACGTTTG
Source organism: Anaeroplasma bactoclasticum (assembly GCA_023667245.1). Taxonomy (GTDB): domain Bacteria; phylum Bacillota_I; class Bacilli_A; order ML615J-28; family CAG-313; genus CAG-313. The sequence continues at coordinate 17,331 of JAMPAL010000013.1, read as the reverse complement.
GTTTTTCACGTGATGATGCAGGTAAATTCCTACCATCTTATTATGAAAACAAGATTTTTGAAGAAGATCCATTTAAGACATTAGATCAAAATGGTGTAGGCAAACTTGTAAATATGGCTGTTCAATTGGGCCGCGGAACACGAAGTGATTTACATGTTGGTGTATGTGGAGAAACTGGTGGAGATCCTAAATCAATTGAATTCTATCATAAAGTTGGACTAGATTATGTGTCTTGCTCACCATATCGTGTACCAGTAGCAAGATTAGCTGCTGCACAGGCTAATATACGTAATCCAAGGATAAAAAAATAAAGTTAAATGTCTAAAAAATAATGTAAAAAACAGTCATTCTCTTTTTGAGAATGACTGTTTTTATAAGCATTGTATACTTTTTAGTGTTTAATATAGAATCAAGTTGGAAAAAAGATGACAGAATATATTTAATGCCTTTTTGATGATTTTATTGTTTTTTTAGAAAAGACAAAAAATATCTCTTTCATTAACTTTAATTTGATTTCTTTTTCCGCTTTAGTATGATAAAGAAGATAAAAGCCATAATTTCCAAAGGAATTGGTATGAGATATAGCATAGAACTACCTTCTAGCGGAATACTCAAATGAAGGGCAAGTGTGAACGTCCATATGAGAATAGATGTGTAAATAAAATTAAGAATATGGTTGCCCCAAATGCAAGAAAAAACAAGTAGAACAATTGCGGAAACAGGAATAGCATAGATAAAAGATAACCACCAGTAATCAAAATGATCTTTTGTGATTAATCGTCCAACAACAAAAACAAACGTTGCGACTAACCAAACAATTCCAAGTGATAACAAATTGATACATACAATGCTTGATTTTGTAATTCCTTTCTTTTCTCTTTTTGGCATTGTAAAGGCAGTACTAGTACCTTCTTCACTGATTAAAATATCTACACTGACGCCAAATAAATCGGCCAGTTGTTTTAATGTGATAACATCGGGAACAGATTCAGCACGTTCCCATTTGGATAACGTTTTATCGGAATAGTTTAGTTTTTCCGCAAGTTCAAGTTGGGTTAATCCCATTTGTTTACGATATTTTGTGATATTCGTTGCAATAATACTTTTGATATCACTATTGATTTCAATTAATTCATTCATACTTTTATTTTATCATAAATTCTTTATTTGTTCAAGTAAACTGGCATAAAAAATATGGATTCTACTTGGAGTAGAGAACCAAAGAGAGAAATTCTCCTTTTTGAAATGTGACTTTATAGTCAAAAAATAGAGAATAGATTGCAGAATGAGTCGAAATGTGTTAAAATGCTTAGGATGAAAAAAAGAAAAGGAGGAATAGATTAGTTCACTAATCTTATCGTATTATGCAGAAAAATCAAAAAAACATTATCCCCATCTTTTTTGCGGTGGACAATAATTATGCCCCATTTTTAGCGGTATCATTGCAATCAATGTTAGACCATGCATCAACTGATTATTTTTATGAGGTATATGTTTTAACGGATAATATGGACAAAGAATATCAAGAGGGGTTAAACACATTGAATAGCGAGAAATGTCAATTACACTATGTCGATGTAAATGAAAGAATACAGGCTGTAGGTGATAAATTGCATACAAGAGATTATTATTCAGGGGCTATTTATTATCGTTTGTTTATTGCCGATTTGTTCCAAGAATATGATAAGGCATTATATCTTGATGCCGATATTGTTGTATTAGGTGACATAGCACAGTTGTATCAAACTCCAATTGATGATAAATATTTGGGTGTCATTTCTGATGATGTTGTTGCATCTTGTGATGAATTTAGGGAATATGTAAAAGATGGTGTTGGTTCACCTGTCCCATATTATTTTAACTCAGGAATACTTGTAATGAATTTGAAGAAAATGCGCGAAGAAGACTTATTTGGTCAATTTAAATCTCTATTTACGAAAGTGAAATTTATCATTGCTCCAGATCAGGATTATTTGAATGTCTTGTGCAGAAATCAAGTGGTATATGTAGATTCTAATTGGAATAAGACACCACAGTTTAGTAAAAAAGAAGAAGAACGCCAAATTCAATTGATTCATTATAAATTGACACAAAAACCTTGGCATTATCCTAATATGCAATTTGGTGAATATTTTTGGCATTATGCAAAGCAAACCTTTTTTTATGAGTTACTTGTGAAAATGAGAGATCAATTTACTCCACTTGATGCTGAAAAAGATTTTGAAACTGAAATATTGCTTAGAAAGAATGCTGTAAAAGAGACAAAGAGATTGTTGCAAGAAATGCATCTGACTTTAAAGTAGGTGAGATATGCCACAGTCTGAAGAACGCTTAGCGGTATTAAGAAAGATAGATGAATTTGAAGAAATGGGAAAATTTAATGAGGATGTTGAGAATGATCCGCCTACTACTCCTTTAAATCCAGAGGATGTTGATTACTTGAATGAAAAGTGGATTCACCGTATACAAACGCGTATTGCAAATGAAATTGCTAGGCAATTTATTCACCATTTGATTCGAAAAAAACAGCTAGTAATTCAGGATGTAATTGGATATGAGCATCTCACTGATATATCAGGTGGTTTTATTTTGACGTGTAATCATTTTCATCCTTTTGATAACTTTGCTTTACATGAGGTGTTATTAAAACATCTGAAGTCTACAAAGAAAAGATTTTACAAAGTTATTCGCGAAGGAAACTTTACTTTTCCTGGATTATACGGATATTTTTTTAGAAATTGCGATACACTTCCTCTCAGTTCAAATTTCCAGACCATGAAGTCTTTTACTTATGCGGTGGATACTATATTGAAACGTGGAGATATTGTTTTGGTATATCCAGAACAAGCTATGTGGTGGAATTACCGCAAACCAAGACCATTAAAACCTGGCGCATATCGTTATGCTGTGAAGGCTAATGTTCCTGTTGTACCTTGTTTTATTACAATGAAAGATACTGAACAAGTGGGAACAGATGGCTTTCCTATCCAAGGGTATACGTTGCATTTTTTATCGCCAATTTATCCAGATTTGTCTCTTTCAATGAAAGATGCAATTGAGAAAATGGCCAAAAAAAATTATCAAATGTGGAAGGAAACTTACGAATCCTTTTATCAAATGCCATTATGTTACAATAAGGGAGTGAGTGAAAATGATAATTTATAGCCTAATTATAGGAATTACAGTTTTGTGCATTATGGGGTTAAACCTGTGCTACGGTATGACGGCATATGGTTATGATTTCTTATTTGTGATACAAATGATTGGTTTGCATGTGTTGGTCGTATTTATCATTGACGCTATTTTGGCGACAGTTATTCGACATATGTTGCCTGCAAAATGGTTTAATTTTCGATTTAAACGATTTCATATTTCAAAGCGAGAACGTAAAATATATGAAAAATTGCAAATCAAACAGTGGAAAGATAAAATACCAGAGTTAGGGAAATTTGCCCACTTTAGAAAAAACAAAGTAGAAGATCCAACCAACAATGCTTATGTGGAAAGATTTATTCTTGAGTGTTGTTATGGGGAAGTTGTGCATTTTTCTTCTATGATATTGGGTTTTTTAATTGTTTTTATGTATCCAAAATATTGTTTGATGTTTGCGATACCAGTAGGTATTGCCAATGCCATTATTCATAGCTTGTCTTTGATGATATTAAGGTATAATCGTCCTAAATTGGAGGTTCTATTTGAAAGAAATAGGAGACGAATCAATCGCGAAAATTAAGAATAGTTAGCTAAAAAAGACTAAGATGAATAGTTAAATGAAAAAGAATTACGAAATGCATAGGTTTTTCATATGCAAATAGTTAAAGACGTAGAGAATAGGTCATTGTCTCATTTATATTTGCGTTTTCAAAAAAATGTCTCTTTTAGTTGCATTATTTTCGATTTTAAGGTATAATATATTCGCTACATCGTGGCAACCGCACAAAAAGGGTTTTAAGTATGTTGAATCACCCTAATGGCGTGTCTTAAAATTTTATGAGGAGGTGCAAAAATGTACGCAATTTTTGTTACAGGCGGTAAACAATATCGCGCAGCAGAAGGCGATACTATCTATGTTGAAAAACTAGAAGGTGAAGCAGGTCAAGAAGTTGTTTTTGATCAAGTATTGCTTGCTGGAGACAAAGTAGGAACACCACTTGTTGAGGGTGCTAAGGTAACTGGTACAATCGAAAAACAAGGACGTGGCAAAAAAATTATTGTTTTCAAGTATAAAGCAAAGAAAAATTATCACAAAAAACAAGGCCATCGTCAAGCTTACACAAAAGTAGTAATCAATACTATTGTTGCATAGGATATGACAAAAGCAATTCTTTTCGAAAAAGAATCACATTTTATTGGTCTTGAAGTGAAAGGGCATTCAGGATATGCGAATAAAGGTAGCGATATCGTGTGTGCAGGCATTTCAACTGCTGTATGCATGAGTGTAAATTTATTAGATAAGTTTATTCATGGTCATTTTGAATTAATTCAAAATGAAGCGGTTGGGTATATTTGTTTGAAGAATTTGGATTATTCTTCATTAACTGATATTCAAGTAGAAATAGTTACACAAATTTTTAATACTTTGTTGGAAACACTACGAGATATCGAAGCAAATTATCAGAATCATTTGAAAGTCAAAATTGAAAATAAATAATAGGAGGTGACATCATGATAAGACTAAATTTGCAATTCTTTGCATCTAAAAAAGGTGTTAGTTCTACTAAAAATGGACGTGACTCAGAATCAAAGCGTTTAGGTGCGAAATTATCTGATGGTCAATTTGCCACTGCAGGTTCTATTATCTATCGTCAAAGAGGGACTAAGGTTCATCCTGGAAACAATGTTGGTATTGGAAAAGATGATACTTTGTTCTGTATGATTGATGGAATTGTTAAATATGAACGCAAAGGTAAGGATAAAAAACAAGTATCTGTATACCATGTGGCATAGTTGACTTTGTAGTTGACTTTGTATGTTTTACTACAAATATGAGGCACTTGTTTAGACAAGTGCCTTTATTTTGAAAACGGAGGTATTGACGTGTTTGTAGATAGCGTAAAAATATATGTAAAAGCTGGAGATGGCGGAAACGGGGCTGTTGCCTTTTTACATGAAAAATATATGGCTATGGGCGGACCAGCTGGTGGAAATGGTGGGAAAGGCGGTAGCGTCATTTTTGTAGGTGAAGAGGGACTTACGACTTTACTTGATTTTCGCTTTACGAAAAAGATTAAGGCAGAACGTGGCCAAGATGGTATGAATAAGAATATGTTTGGTAAAGCTGGAACAAATACGTATGTAAAAGTTCCAATTGGTACAACCATTATAGATAGTGATGCACATATAGTGATAGGTGATATCACCAAGCATGGTCAAGAGGTTGTTGTTGCTGCAGGTGGGAAAGGTGGAAAAGGAAATGCTGCATTTGCCAATTCGCGTAATCCTGCTCCAGAAATTAGTGAAAAAGGACAACCTGGCGTTGAAAGAAATTTGCAATTGGAATTAAAAGTTTTAGCTGATGTGGGATTAGTTGGTTTTCCTAGCGTTGGCAAAAGCACACTCATCTCTGTAGTTTCAAAAGCTAAACCTAAAATAGCCGCATATCATTTTACTACATTACATCCTCATTTAGGTGTTGTGGGTGTTGGTGATGGTAGAAGTTTTATTATGGCTGACTTACCAGGCTTGATTGAGGGCGCATCAAGTGGAGCCGGACTAGGAATCCAATTTTTGAAACATATTGAAAGAACGCGTGTTATTGTACATATGATTGATATGTCTAGAACAGATGGAAGGATACCTGCTGAGGATTATCGAAGTATTCGCAACGAATTAGGCGCATTCAATCCAGACTTATTAAAGCGTCCCGAAATTGTTGTGGCAAATAAAATGGATGTTCCAGAAGCGGCACAATACTTAGAAACGTTTAAAAAAGAGACAGGTTTAACTGATGTGATTGCGATTTCTGCATTTACAAAGGAGAATATTCAGCAGTTGCTTTACCGAATTGCTGATACATTAGATGAGGCAAAGAAGACAGTTTCATTGGAAGAAATGACGGAAGAAGTCGTTGAGTATAATTTTGTACCTAAAGGACCTGAATTTACAATTTATCAGGATCAAGAAGGCGTTTTCCATGTTGAAGGTCCTGCCATTCGTCGTTTATTTGATCGAACAAATTTTGATAATGAAGCCAATGTTCGATTATTTGCGAAGAAATTGAGAGATATGGGTGTAGATAGTGAGTTGAGACGCCTAGGCGTTGAAGATGGAGATACAGTTTGCATCTTTGATTATGTCTTTGAATTTATAAATTAGTTGATTTTTGAAAAAGCATATACTTAAGGAGGTAAAAAAGATATGACTAGACATGAAAAAATCAAACAATTGACCCTTATGGGAGTTTTATCCGCATGCATTATTGTGCTTGCATTTATTCCAATACGAACGGTTGCTTTTGAGATTACGCTCACCGTTATTCCAATCGGAGTGGGAGCGATAATCGGTGGTAAAAAACAAGGATTTCTTTTAGGATTTGTCTTTGGAATGGTTAGTTTTTTCCAATGCTTTGGATATAGTCCTTTTGGAACTTTTCTTTTTTCTATTAATCCATGGGTAACTTTTTTAGTATGTGTCCCAACTAGGGTTTTAGCGGGAGGGTTTCCGGCATTATTCCATGACGCATTACTAAATAAGATGAATCATCATCTTTGCGATGCATTGACTTGCATATTGGTTCCACTATTGAACACTGTATTTTTTGTAGCACTATTTATGATTGGTTTTTATCGCTTGCCAGAGGTACAAAGTGCAGTTGGCTTAGAAGGGGTTAGTCCTATTCCATTTATGTCTGCTATGTTTTTGGTAAATGGATTAGTAGAACTTGGTGTATGCGCAGTGATTACGTTCCCTATTGTTAAAGCATTGCACATGGCATTAAAATAATCATATAAAAAGGCAATATTGGCTTTTCGCTAGTATTGCCTTTTTATATGCTGTTTCAACTAAAAAAATGACAAAAAAAACAAATTATGGTATAATAAAGAAAAAAAGAATCAAATGGGGCAAAAGGTGAAATTAATGTACGAAAAAATAGATAAAAGTTTATATACACCGATGATGAGGCAATATTTAGAGATTAAAGAAAACTATCCAGATACACTAGTATTTTTTCGGTTGGGCGATTTTTATGAAATGTTTTTCAATGATGCCATCGTAGCTAGTCGTGAGTTAGAGATAGTACTGACAGGTAGAGATGCAGGTGTCGAAAATGAGCGAGTGCCGATGTGCGGTGTTCCCCATCATGCGGTAGATAGTTATATTGAACGACTTTCCAATAAAGGATATAAGGTAGCCATTGTCGAACAATTAGAAGAACCAGGTGGCAAAAAAATTGTTCATCGAGATGTTGTGAAAGTTGTTACACCAGGTACAAATATTGATGAAAGGTATCTAAGTGATAAGAGTAATAATTATATTGCTGGAATTGAAAAAATCATATCTGGATATGCTTTTAGTTACATTGATTTATCAACTGGTGAGGCCAAAGTAACCACGTTTCCTAATCATTTTGACTTAATTTATAGCGAATTAGTAAAACTTGGAATCAAAGAAGTAGTGGTAAATAAGCATTTTGACCCAGTTGTTTGTGATCAACTGTTTAAAATTCATGGCATATTGGTCTCTATTTCAGATGAAATTGAAATCGAAAGTTATTTGGAACATTTGTATGTTGATTTGGATACATCTTTGCATATAGGAACAAAGCGTCTTTTATCCTATATTATGAAAACACAAAAAAGAGTATTGGTTCATTTACAACCTTTTGTATATTATGATAGCAAGGATTATATGCGTTTAGATAGTACTGCAACACACAATCTTGAGTTAGTTGAATCACTTAAAGGCAATCGCTTTAAAAACAATCTACTGAGTATTTTGGATAAATGTTCTACCGCAATGGGCTCTAGATTTCTTAAAAAAAGTATCTTATTTCCTCTTGTAGATGTAAAAAAAATCAATGAGCGTTTGGATTTTATTGAAGAAACCATGAAACAATCGATTCTTACTGAAGAGGTCAAAAATGACCTAATTGAAATTTATGACCTAGAGCGTATTGTAGGCCGAATCAGTTATGGCAACTTGAATCCAAAGGATTTAATTCAACTAAAAAAGTCAATAGGCGTATTGCCTCATATTAAAGAAACTTTACAACAGATGAATAGTAAAGTAGCTTTAGAAAAGGCAAAGCAGATGATTACATATGATGCTTTATTTACATTACTTGATCAATCAATTGATGAAACGGCTGGATATAGTTTAAAAGACGGAGGAGTGATTCGTCCTGGCTTTCATCAAGAATTGGATGAAATTAAGAATATCAATGTAACCAATAAGGATTTTTTAGTGAATTTGGAAAAAAGAGAGCGTGACAAAACTGGCATTAAAAACTTAAAAGTCAGTTATAATAAAGTATTTGGTTATTATATTGAGGTTACCAAGTCCTATTTAGGTTTAGTAAAACCTGAATATGGTTATATTCGTAAGCAGACAACCAGTAATGCAGAGCGTTATATTACCGAAGAATTAAAAGAACGAGAAACGCTGATTTTACGAAGTGAAGAACGAAGTTTAGAATTAGAACAAGAAATTTTTTCTGAGATTCGCAATCAGTGCAAGACGTATGCAGCAAGTTTACAAGAAACCGCAAAATTGATTTCAGAGATAGATATGCTGATAGCATTAGGTATGGTGGCAAGAGCACAACATTATACAAGACCACAGTTTTCAAGGTATGATGAATTTGAGATTGAAGATGGAAGACATCCAGTAATAGAAGCAGTATCAGAAAAACCCTTTATTCCTAATCATTTGCATCTTTATAATAATGATAAAATTTTATTGATTACAGGACCAAATATGAGTGGTAAATCGACTTATATGCGTCAAAATGCTATCATTGCAATTATGGCTCAAATGGGTTCCTTTGTTCCGGCAACATCTGCTAAATTACCCATTTTTGACCAAATTTTTACGAGAATTGGTTCTAGTGATGATATTTCTAGTGGTGAATCTACTTTTATGACTGAAATGCTTGAAGTCAATTATGCCATTTCGAATGCGACAGAACGTAGTTTAATCATATTAGATGAAGTAGGTCGTGGTACCGCGACATTTGATGGTATGGCATTGGCACAAGCTATTATTGAACATTTGCATTTTGTTACAGGGGCAAAGACGTTGTTTTCAACCCATTATCATGAACTAACTAGTTTAGAGTCTAGTTTGCCATTTTTGCGAAATGTACATGTTGAGGCAAAAACTACAGGTTATAATGGAGAAGGCGAATTGGTGTTCTTGCATAAAGTCTTAGAAGGACCATCAGATCAAAGTTATGGTATCCATGTAGCTAGTCTTGCGAAAATGCCAAGTTCGATTACGCTTCGTGCACGAGATATTTTACAAAAATTAGAAACAAAGTCAGCTTACGATGAAAAAAGATTGTCCATTGATCAATATATTGAACCTGTTATACAGATTGTGGAAAAAGAGAACCCTAGACTAATCGAATTAAAAGAAAAAATTGAACAATTGGATTTGAATCAAATGAGACCTGTTGAGGCGTTAGTGGCCTTATCAGAATTGAAAGCGATGGTGGAAAAAGATGAGTAGACCGGTTATAGAACAATTACCAGTTGAATTGGCAAATTTGATTGCGGCGGGAGAGGTAGTTGAACGACCTGCAAGCGTTATAAAAGAGTTAATAGAAAATGCGATTGATGCGAATGCAACTGTTGTTCGAATTGACTTGATTGAATCTGGGTTAAAAAAAATAACAGTAATGGATAATGGTATAGGAATGTCCAAAGAAGAAATGGAATTGGCTGTTTTACCACACGCAACAAGTAAAATTAAATCAGCACGAGATTTGTTTTGTATTTCAACATTAGGATTTCGAGGTGAAGCTTTGCCGTCCATCAGTAGTATTTCAAGGATGAGCCTTACCTCGTCTATAGATGGTTACCAAGGTTATCGGTTAGACTATGAAGCTGGTCAAAAAAAGGGGGAAAAAATTGTTTCGTTTCCAAAAGGAACCAAAATTGAAGTAGAGGATTTGTTTTTTAATACACCAGCACGGTTGAAACATTTGAGCCAACCATCAGTAGAACTTTCCCATATTGCAAGTTATGTCAATCGCACATCTCTTGCACAACCACATATTGCTTTCATATTATCAAACAATGGTAAGGTTTTATTTTCCACCTCAGGTGAAATGGATTATGCAATGATTTTAAGTGCTATCTACGGGCATGATGTGGCTAAGCATATGGTGTTTTTTTCAGGAAGTGATGGATTGTATCAAATTGAAGGGTATGCCTCAACAAATTATGTTTATCGATCAAATAAAAATGCAATGACTTTTGTCATCAATCAACGGGTAATTAAAAACCAAGGTTTGAGCTTTGCGATAACAGATGCATATAAGACGTTATTGCCAGTTGGGAAATATCCAGTTGTTTTTCTTGTGATTCAAGCAGATGCATCGTTAGTTGATGTAAATGTGCATCCTACAAAGCAGGAAGTACGATTTACGGATGAATATAAGTTAAAGCAATTGATTACAAAAACTATTCAAGATGCATTGAATCGCGTTGAAATGCCATATCAACAAGTAGTTATGCCACATATTCCTGCCTATACTCCACCTAAGTCTAAAGAAAAAAATACAGTTGAAGCATATGAGTGGGATGATTTTGAATCTAGTACGCCACTGATGCACCATTTAGATGCGCCTAAAGAAGACGAAAAAGTAGTTGTAAATGCAGCCAAAGCAGAAGTGTTAAATGAAACTGCTTCATTAGACTTAGGTTCATCTATGTCTGATATAGAAGAGGATAACTTTTTTTATACATTGGATTCAGAAAAAAACGAGCATGGTAGAATCTCTGTTTTAAAAGAAGAACAGGTTGAAGAAAATTGTTTCAATTTTGTAGAGGAACGTCAAAATTCGTTTTTTTCAGACATGATTTATTTAGGACAATATCATCAGACGTATTTATTGCTTGAAAAAAATAATGATTTGTACTTGCTTGATCAGCATGCTGCGATGGAGCGTTACATGTATGAAAAGATAATGTGCAGTTTGGAGATGACCGATAAAACAATGTATCGATTACTTGTACCTATAGAAATTAATGTTCCTATATATGAATTAGATAGCTTAAAAGATAAGAAAGATACTTTGATGAATATAGGCATTGATATTCAATTTGGAAAACCGCAGACTGTTGAAGTACTACAAATTCCTACATGGATTCCTAAGCAATCTGAAATCGAATTTTTAGAAGATATCTTTCAATATGTAGTTACAAACCAACAAGTTACTCGTGCCAATATGTTAGATAATTTGGCTAAACAGCTCAGTTGTAAACAGTCTATTAAAGCAGGAATGGAAATATCTACTGCAGAAGTACAAACCTTACTGGCCCATTTAGATCAGTGTAAACAGCCGTTTACTTGCCCACATGGTAGACCAACTATTGTCCAGTTTACGCAATATGAAATTGAAAAAATGTTCAAGAGGATAATTTAAAATGCATAAGGTTGTTGTGATAACGGGACCTACTGCAGTGGGAAAAACCAAACTCTCTATTGCAATTGCTCAAAGATTTTGTACTGATATTATCAATGGAGATGCTTACCAAATATACAAAAATATGGATATTGGAACGGCCAAACCGAGCATGGCAGAACGACAAGGAGTTCCCCATCATATGATGGATATTCTTTCTCCTTCTAAAGTGTATTCGATTGCTGATTATCAACGTGATGTGAGAAAATGTATTGATGAACTGGTGGCGGTTGGGAAATTGCCATTACTTGTAGGGGGAAGTGGACTGTATATTGATGCAGTTATTAAAGATTATCGATTTGAAGCAGAAAAACGCAAAGACAATCAAGAAGAAGTCTATCAGCATTTAAGTGATGAAGAATTGCATCAGTATTTAACTAAATTAGATAAAGATGCCGCGAGCCATATTCATCCTCATAATCGAAAACGGGTGCTTCGCGCGATTGAACTCGCCTCTTCATCTGTTTCTAAAGATTCGCGCGCTCATAGAGAGCAATTTTACTATGAAACGCTAGTCATCTTTTTAAATGATAAAAGGGAAGATTTGTATCGCCGAATTGATCAGCGTGTTATAAAGATGATAGATGATGGACTAATTGAAGAAGTATCATCAATTGGCGAAGACAATTTTTCACAGACTTCACGGGTTGCTATTGGCTATAAAGAATGTCTTTCTTATCTGAGAGGAGAGATTTCTCGATTGGAAATGATTGAGCAAATTCAAAAAAATTCAAGACATTATGCAAAACGTCAGTTTACTTGGTTTAAAAATAAAACAAGTGCAAAAATTGTTGATATTGATCCGACAGATTTTGGAAAAACGATTGAGGGCGTCCAAAATTTGGTCTCTCATTTTATTGAAGAATAGAATCTACAATGATATTGTAGATTCTTTTTTATTCTAAAATAGTACTTTATTCTATATAATGAAAGGGGTGAGAAAATGAAACAAAGACTGCCGTTATTATTTGCTATTATATGTATAAGTAGTGCGTTGATATGGGGCACTTTTTCTTGTATATCTATTGAAAAAAAAGACCATTCACAAGAAGAAGTTGTTACACAAATTACACCGCTTGCAGAAAGCGCTATTGTAATGGATATGAGAACAACGCGGGTATTGTATGCACATCAGGAAAAAAAGAAAATGCTTCCAGCATCTATTACAAAAATACTCACTTGTATTACATGTTTGGAATATTACCAATTAGATGATTTGGTTGTAGTAGGAAATGAAGTACTACAATCAGAAGGATCTGCAATCTACCTCAAAATAGGTGATGTGATATCGATTAGAGATCTACTTTATGGATTGATGTTATGTAGTGGAAATGATGCAGCAATTGTCCTTGCTCATCACTTGAATCAAAATGAATCTGACTTTGTGTATTTGATGAATAAGTTGGCTCGAAAAATTGGGATGAAAGATTCTACATTTTCGAATCCGAGTGGGCTAGATTCAAAAACGCAAAATTACACAACTGCTTATGATATGGCTTTATTGATGAGTTATGCCATGAAGAATGAAATGTTTAGAACCATTGTCAGTACTAAAAATTATCAATGTAATATTGCGACAGGTACAAAAATGTACTTTCGCAACAAACATCGTTTAATTCAATCGGGACTTGCTACTGGTGGAAAAACTGGTTATACAAAACAGGCAAGAAGAACGCTTGTTTCTACTTTTGCCCAATCAGAGTTTGAAATCGTGGTGGTTACTCTTAATTGTTCAAATGACTGGTATTTTCATGAACAACTTGCCGCCTATGCTTTTTCCAAATATCAATCCTACCAGGCACTTTCGCTATTTGAATTTTACAAAGCGACAATCAATTATGGTAAATATGATGTTACGAATTCGCATCTAATAGTTCCGGTTCAAGTCAATGAAAATGTATTTTATCAGTTGATATTATTACAGGATGGATTAGATATCGTTTATTTGGTTGAAGACCAAGTTATTGGTCATACTTTTTTAAAGAAGGTAAAAACATGAGTAAAATTTGGTATGTTTTAATAGTGTTAGGTATAATTGTAAGTGTTTTTACGGGACATTTTGACCAAATGGGCGAAATTATTTTGGGGTCGTGTAGTGTTGCTTTTGATATTTTTTTAAAACTTGCTTTACTCATATTATTTTGGAATGGTGTTTTTCAAATCGCAATTGATTCGGGTTTAATCAAACACATCACACGATTTTTAAAAAAGCCCCTTTCGAAAATTTTCCCTGAAGTAGAACCAGACTCTCTTGTTATGGAATATATTTGCAGCAACATAGTAGCCAATATGCTTGGTTTAGGATCTGCTGCAACACCACTAGGATTAAAAGCGTTTGAAGAATTGCAACGTCAAAATCCTCATCCTGACAGACCTAGCCGTTCAATGGTGACATTGATTTTAGTCAATGTCAGTACAATTACATTATTTCCGACAACCATTATTGGACTTAGGACTTTGTATGGTGGTAAAAGCGATTTGTCGCTCATAGCGATGATGATTTTAGTGAGCACGTTCTCAACATTTGTTGCTATTGTATTGGATCGCATTTTTTATAGAATAGGAAAAAGAAAATGCAAGTAGTTGTCATATATTTGCTTGTTATATTGGGGTTTGCTTTTTTTAAACGAATTAATGCGTACCAATCTTTTTTGAATGGTGTCGAAAATAGTTTTCAAACAGTAAAGTCTGTTTTTCCTAATGTTCTAGCTATTATTTTAGCTATTCAAATATTTGCGAATTCGGGTATCTTAGAATTGTTGCAAAAATGGTTACCTACGCAGATACTTGTACCTGAAATCTTTATTCAATGTTTTTTTAAGCCTATTTCTTGGTCTAGTTCCTTATTGGTAATGACAGATATTTTTGGAAAATATGGAGTAGATTCATTTGTAGGGCAGCTTTCTAGTCTATTACAAGGTAGTTCGGATACGACCATTTATATTGTGGCGATGTATTTTTCAAGCATAAAAATGAACAAATATGGCCACTCGCTATTAGCGGGATTATTGACGGATTTTGCCACATTTGTCTTTACTGTAATTTTTGCCATGCTCCTTTTAAAAATGTAGAAAAAGGGGCTTTTTTGACGTTAAAAAATATATTGTGCAATTACTTGATAAAAAAATGTTTTTTTGGTATAATATACTTATAAAAAATGGAAATTAGAAGGAGGAAAAAATGGAAAGAATTCAAAAAAGAATTGCGGCAAGTGGCGTTGCCTCAAGACGAAAAGCTGAAGAGCTAATTTTAGAAGGCCGTGTGAGAGTGAACGGGGAGCTTGTCGACTCGCTTGGTGTTAAAGTTGGTCCTAAAGATGAAGTTACCGTTGATGATATAGTTATTACCAAATCCTCCTTTGTTTATTTGGCGCTGAATAAGCCTAGAGGGTTTTTATCCACTGTTTCTGATGATTTGGGCAGAAAGACTGTTATGGATTTGTTGCCTAAAGAGTGGCATGAATTTCGTTTGTTTCCGGTAGGAAGGCTAGATTACGATACAAAGGGCATTATATTGATGACCAATGATGGCGATTTTATGAATATGATGGTTGGACCGAAAAGCGGGATTCAAAAGGAATATTTGGTTCGTGTCAAAGGAATTTTAAATAATGGTGATTTAGTGAAATTAGAAAATGGTGTTATGGTAAATGGAAAGATTACGCTTCCAGCTATTGTATCGATTGAGTCGATTGATCGTGCAAATGCTACTACACTTGTTCGAATGGTAATCACACAAGGGATGAATCATCAAGTTAAAGAAATGTTTAAGGCCATTGGTTATGAAGTGAAACGTTTAACAAGGGTTCGGTTTGGGTGCATTGAAATAGATGATTTGTCTGAAGGTGAAACAAGAAGGTTAACGATTCATGAAGTTAAGACCTTACGTGAAGCATCGAAACAGTCTAAAATTTTAAGAAGAGAAAATATGAGTAAATATCGCAGATACTAATGGAGGAAAGAAGAAGTGAATTGGGAATGGAAGATACTAGACTTTTTTGATCAATTTAAGTCTGATGCCCTAGATGTATGTAATTGGTTTATTTCTGCAGCACTAGGTAGTGCTGGTTTGCTTTTTTTTCTGCTTGTGATTTATTGGGTAATAGATAAAGACAAAGGACTCAAGATTGGTTTTGCCCTTTTGTCTAATCTTGTTGTAAATAATTTTTTGAAAGGTCTATTTTTACGTAAACGTCCTTTTGAACATGATGGAAGAGCATACTTACGTAAATTGAGTGATTCAGGTATTATATCTGATTCTGCAACAGGTACATCTTTTCCTAGCGGTCATAGTCAAAATAGTGCAGGATTTTATTCAGCAACTTATATGCAAACCAAAGGAAAACGGTTCCGGTTCTTGCGCATAGGTTTGATTTTTTGCATTTGTTTGGTAGGAGTTAGCCGTTTGTATTTAGGGGTTCATTTTCCAACGGATGTTATATCAGGTATTTTTATCGGTTGTTTCATTAGTGTTGTCATGATTATGCTACAAGAGGCACTAGGAGATAGGAAACTCTATTTATATATTGGGTTCACTATTTTATTTTTACCATGTTTATTTTTTCAAAACTTTGGTCGTGACTTTGTGAAATGTTATGGGTTATTATTGGGCTTTTGTGTAGCGACCATTTTAGAAGAAAAGACAATAGATTTTCATTGTTCAGTAACCAAGGGGCAAAAAGCACTTCGTCTTTTTATTGGTATATTGTTAGTCGGTGGTATTTATTTGACTTATTGTATTGCGCCTGAGACGGTTCATCATCATCTAGCATTTACCTTTTTGATGCATGTTTTGATTACATTTGTCGGTATTTATGTAGTGCCCTTGATTTTTACGCATTGGGAAAAAAGGAAATTAAGTATAGGAAGACTATCAAAAAAAGGTAAACAGCTTTGATGTTTTACCTTTTTTTACTTTCTATTTGAAAAAAACGAATAAATGTTTTATAATAAAAGTGAGGTAAAGAAAATGAGTAATTTTGACGCATTAAAACATTATATTATGCCATCTGATGTCTTAATGGATATGTTAGACATATACCGTATTTTGGGAATGAATGCTGAATATCAAAAGAAACTAGATGCACAATCCATATATCTGCGACAAGCAGTAATAGAAAAAGATACCTTTTATGTGGCTAGCCTGCTGGCGGTTGATATTAGTGACCATAGATTACGTTTGCTGATTACCAAAAATGCGGTACCTAAGAGCAAAGAAGAGCAAATTGTACTAGGTATTAAAAAGGTGATTCGGTTGATCCAAGATCGATCGATTGAAAAATATCCATTTAATGGAAGTGAACTGCTAGAATATTTGAATCTTATTTATGGAAAAAATTCACATCGATTTTCAAATGCATTATATGAGAAAGAAGAACTAGAAAAGCGGATGAGTGTACGGCTTGCACTTGAAAAAATGTTTGAGGAATATCATGAATACCATCAAGAAAAATGGTTTGAGCCTATTTTTTTATCTGTTATTGCTTATATGGAAGTCATCAACATCAAAGCTTTTTCGAAAAATAATGAGCTAGCAGGAATATTGGCGCTATACTATATGCTGTTGCGATTAGATATTTTATCCTTCCGTTATGTGAGTTTTTTTGAAATTTATATGGGGTTCAAAAAAGAACTGGATACGGCGGTTGCTAGAGGAAGTATATCGTACAAAGAAAGTTATTTATCTACAACAGATACGGTGCG
>JAMPAL010000012.1 GCA_023667245.1 Anaeroplasma bactoclasticum | reverse complement strand
TACCGTGTCTCAATGTTGCTTGATTCCTATTATTGGCTTGGTCTTATTTGCGTTTGTAAAAATGATGATCAAACAAAGGAAAAAAATGAACAAAAAGCCAGTTGCGAAACTAGCTTATGTAGACTATTTTGGTGGAGCGGATAATATTTTACAAATGAGTAAAAATCTATCACGTGTAACTGTAGAAGTAAAAGATTTAGAGTTAGTGCATTTAGATGATTTAAAGGCGATGGGTGTAGGGGTAATGATTACTGGAAATGTAGTCAAATGCTCTTCCCAAAGTTTTGCTGATCAAGTCAAATTATAAAGCCTTTGTAAGGGTAGAAACAAGATTATCTTTATAACTTGCGTCTGTTGTTTGCCATAATAATTCAAACAATACGCCAAGTCCAGGAAGAACTTTTTCTTCACCTAATGTAATAGCGTCTTGAATGGTGTCATACACTTCTTTGGCGCTTGCTCCTTTTAAGTTGGATAAAACGTTATTTCTAATATTGATGTCCATAATATAACCTCCTATTAGTATTATGGATTCTTTTTCAAAAAATATACAAAAAGAGGTAAAATTATGAATTTTAAGACCGTAGTTGAGTCACGTCAAACAGAAATTATCGAAAAATTGCAAGAATTGCTTCGTATACCAAGTGTATTAGATGAATCGAGTGTTGAAGTAGGTGCACCTTTTGGTAAACCGATTCAAAAAGCTTTAGAGTATATGCTTGATTTAGCCAAACAAGATGGATTTGAGACGCTAAATGATGAAGGATACGCAGGTGTCATTCGATATGGAGGGACTACAAGTGGAAAAACTGTTGGTATTTTATGTCATTTAGATGTTGTTCCAGAAGGAAAAGGTTGGAAGTACCCTCCTTATGAGGCACGTGTTGTTGATGGCAAGATTTACGCAAGGGGTGCAGGGGATGATAAAGGTCCCACAATGGCGTGTTATTATGCGTTGAAATTGATTCAAGAAGCAAAAATTCTCCTTAAAAATCAGATTCAATTGATTTTAGGAACAGACGAAGAGACAAATTGGCGTGGAATTGCTCACTATCTTGAACACTATGAGGCTCCTTCCATTGGCTTTGCTCCAGATGCAGATTTCCCTTTGATTTATGGAGAAAAAGGAAGAATGTCTTTTGATTTAACGAGTCATTTTTTAGAAGATGATATTGTAGAATCTATTCATGGTGGTGAACGATATAATGTAGTCCTAGACGAAGTTCAAGCTGTCTTGAAACAAGACGTAAAAGAGGCTTTTTATCAATATTTAGATCAGTATCAATTAAAAGGAAGCGTGAATGGGAATGTATATACAATTTATGGCACTGCTGCACATGCAATGGAACCATTCAAAGGGGTTAATGCGGGATGCCATATGTGTCATTTCTTAAAAGATTATTCGAAACAACCGATGATTCAATTTGTAGATAACTATTTATTTCAGGATCCTTTCCTTCAACAAATGCAATTGGACTATAATGATGATGAAATGGGACCAATCACAGTGAATGTAGGTATTATGCATATCGCTAAAGATACAACGCGTGTAACACTAGACTTGCGTTTTCCTGTGCGCTATAATATCGAAAATTTTTATGCAACACTCTATAAAATATTAGAAAATGCAAAGGTTAGTATCACCAATCAGACCTATAAAGAACCCCATTATGTCAGTCCAGATGATGAACTGGTTACTTCATTGTACCAAGCTTATCAAAATCACACCCAAGATACAGTACACAAGCCATTTACGATTGGTGGAGGTACATATGCAGGTGTATTGAAAAAAGGGGTAGCTTTTGGAATGTTATTTCCAGGTGAAGAAGAATTGGCACATCAAAAAGATGAGTATGTCAGCATAGAGAGTCTATTGAAAAGTATTTTGATTTACATAGATGCGATTTTGTTATTAGGTGAAGTAGATGCGTAGAAGAAATGTCAAAAATGCAAAACAAAGAGTGGAAAGTCATCCTGAACTTGTTGTTTTAGATCCAAAAGCATACAAGGGCAAGTGGCACGCCCTATTTGGAAATGCAAATCCCATTTACTTAGAGATTGGTATGGGAAAAGGAAAGTTTTTAAAAGAACATGCCCAAAAACATCCTGATATCAATTATATTGGCATTGAAAAGTTTGATAGTGTCATTGTTCAAGCTGTAGAAAAAATTTATCCGCTAGGATTAAAGAATATCAAGTTAATGCATGTGGATGCAGAAGAATTATTGGACATCTTTGAAAACGGAGAACTCACCAAGATTTTTTTGAATTTTAGTGATCCTTGGCCTAAAAAACGCCATGAAAAAAGAAGATTATCTCATGAAAACTTTTTAAATCGCTATGAGAAAATTTTACAAGGCAGTATTGAGATGAAAACAGATAATCGCTCTTTGTTTGAATATAGTTTAATTTCGTTTAATCAACATCATTGGCAATTTCAATCTGTATCTTTGGATTTGCATCAAGCTGATATAGAAAGAGCGCCAGAAGAGTCCATCATCACTACAGAATATGAGGACAAATTTATGGGAAAAGGAAATGTGATTTACTTTTTAGAAGTTAAGAAAGAAAACAAGCTGTAACATATTAGATGAGGTAGGTGAGAAAAATGAAAGGAATGATTTTGTTAGCTCCACATTTTGAAGATACAGAAGCACTTGTCACGATAGACTTGGTAAAAAGAGCAGGAATTGAAATAGATTCCATTAGTGTTGTAGAAACATTAGATTTAACAACACAATATGGTTTATCCATTCGGGCGGATAAGAGTTATCACGATATAGATATAAATCAATATGATTTTGTTGTTTTACCAGGTGGAAAGGCTGTATTTGAAACGCATCTTACTTCGGTGGTTACGCAGCAAATAATTAGACATTTTTATGAGAATCAAAAACTCATTGCCGCAATTTGTGCTGCACCAGGTGTGTTGGGACAAATGGGACTATTATATGGACTTCCCTATACGTGTTTTCCAAGTTGCGAAAAGTATGGGGTAGATGGAGTTTATCAAGCGAATCAAAGCGTAGTAGTCACCGATACCATCATTACTGCTCAAGCAGCTGGAGCTACATTTCTTTTTGCTTATGAAATTATCAAAAAAATTAAAGGAAAACAGGCAGCTAGAATGGTTTTAAATGGCATATATTATTTTTCATGTGCAATGGGAGAAGAAGATGAAAATTAATGAATATCAAATGCTGGCTATGAAGACGTTGAATCCTGATTTAGAGAAAAAGGATATTTTAATCAATGGTGTAATGGGACTTTGTGGAGAATCAGGTGAAGTCATTGATTTAGTGAAGAAACATTTGGCCCAAGGGCATACCCTAGACCGAGAAAAAATGATAGAAGAATTAGGGGATGTGGCATGGTATCTAGCAGAAACAGCCTATGCACTCGATGTAGAGCTAGAAAGTATTTTTCAACAAAATATTGATAAACTGAAAAAACGCTATCCAAAAGGTTTTTGTAAAGAGGATTCTATTCAAAGAAGGGATAAGTAGATGGAATATTGGGATATTTATGATATAGATCGGATTAAAACAGGTAAAATAGTCAAAAGAAAACAAGGATTACAACAAGGTGAATATCATCTTGTCGTTCATGTATGCATTTTTAACTCAAAAGGGGAGATGCTGATTCAACAACGCCAACCTTTTAAACAAGGTTTCCCTAATTTATGGGACATTACTATAGGTGGTAGTGCATTGGCAAATGAAACGAGTCGTGATGCGGCAAGCAGAGAATTACGAGAAGAACTGGGCATATCTATTGACTTTAGTTCTATTCGGGCGCATATGAATGTTAATTTTGATTTTGGTTTTGATGATATTTACTTGCTTGAAGCGGATATTGAACTTTCTCAATTGGTATTACAACCAGAAGAAGTTCAACATGCCAAATGGGCATCAGAATCAGAAATTTTACAAATGATTGAAAATCAAACTTTCATTCCCTATTATCCAAGTCTCATTCAATTGTTTTTTGCTAGTAGAAAGCAATATGGCTGTCATCAAATCTATAGTTTAGAAAGGTAAATTTGTCGATTTACCTTTTTCTTTTTGACGAAGTTGAACATATTTCATCCACTCTTTGCATATATTGCATTGGAAGTGATGCTATGGAGTATACAGCAATCTTTGAAGGTGGGGGCATCAAAGGATTGGCTTATGTAGGTGCCATTTGTGCCTTAGAAGAAGAAGGGTTTGTCTGCAAAAAAGCAGCAGGTACGAGCATTGGTGCCATTTTTGCAGGACTACTTGTTGCAGGATATACGGGAAAAGAAATGACCTATTTGATGCAAAAACTAACATTTTCTAAATTATTATATCAAAATAAAAATAAACTGAAATCCATTTTCCAAGATAAGGGCTTATACTCTAGTTATATGATAGAATCTTATTTAGACTATTTATTGATGCAAAAACGAGTGCGCTACCTTTCGGATTTAACCTATCAACAAAAAGAACTGAAAGTGACTAGCTATGATGTAACTCAAAAGAAATCCATTGTTTTACCAGATGCTCTACCATTGTATGGATATTTTACATCATCTTTTCCACTAGCTCGTATGATTACGTATAGTATGTTATTTCCAGGTTTTTTTCAACCTTTAAAATTAGGAGATTCTTTTTTGGTTGATGGGGGCGTATCGAATAACTTTCCTTATCATGTATTTCCATACAAAGAAGATGAATTTGTCATTGGCTTTCGTATTTTAAAAAAAGAATACAAGGAATGTCCTTCTAACATCCATCTGATTTCAATTGATACAAAAAGTATCAAAACATTGGATTTTAAAGTTACAGAAGCGGAAAAAATGAAATTATTTCAAGCTGGTTATTTGGCCACAAAGCAAGAAATTAAGCAAATAAAAGCAAAGCACCTTTTAGATTAAGGTGTTTTTTTTCTTTTCCAAATGAATAAAATATGATATAATATATTTGGTGAGAAAAATGATACGATTAATTGCACTTGATTTAGATGATACATTACTTCGCAAAAATAAAACAATATCATTAGAAAATCAAAAAGCGATTGCTCTAGCGAGATCGCAAGGAATAAAAGTTGTTATCGCAAGCGGTAGACCATTTTTTCGAATTCGACCTATTTTAGAAAGTTTAGATTTAATGAAGGATGAAAATTATATCATTGCGCTCAATGGAGGACTGATTGCGACAACACGCCAAGCAGTTCTTTATCAAAAGCAACTGATGAGTCAAGACATTCACGATATTATGTGCGAATTGTCCAATCGTCACCTTTCCTTTATGATGTATCAAGACAATCAAATTTACACAAATCAACTGGATGCTAGTTTGTGTCAATTGCCTATTTTTCAGGGTGTTAGACTAGAAGAGCAATCTATAAGTGATTTACAGAAGATGAGTCATGCCGATAAACTGATTGTAGTAGATACTAAAGCACAATTAGATCGCAATCAGCCTGAATTGGTGGCGGCACTACCAAATTACACCGTGGTTAGAACGACACCTTATTTTTTAGAAATTTTACCTCATGATGTCAATAAAGGGGCTGCAATTGAGTTTCTTGCAGAATATTTGCATATTTTGCCTCAAGAAATGATGGCTATTGGTGATGCCGAAAATGATATCTCAATGTTAAAAGCAGTAGGAACAGGTGTTGCAATGGCAAATGCAGCCAAAGAAGTGAAACAGGCAGCACATTTCATTAAGCTATCTTGTGAAGAAGATGGAGTGGCCTATGCGATTCAGAATATGATTTCAACTAAAAAATAAATAATGGAAGAAGGAAGAAATTATGCGTCGAATATTTATAGTGATAATTTGGTTAGGGGTGGCTATGTTATGTCTAAGTTGTCAAAAACAACAAAAATCACAATTACAAGTCACACCACAAAAGTCAACGGACATCATCCAATTGACTCTTCATTCTTATGATGGTAAATCAGAATGTAAAAACTTTATTCAAGCCTACGGTCATACTTTTTTAGAAATGACGAATTTAGCCGATCATTCGATAGAAGTCTATCAATATCAAGTAGATCCTCATGCTTCTGTTACATTCAGTTGGTGGGCAGTAGATCGACATATGGGAATATGGTTTAATTTAGAACCTTGGTATATTGATTTATATCATCGTTATGAAACAAGATCATCCGTTAGTATTTATATTGATGAGGACGATTTAATCACAATCAGTCAATACATGAAAGAAAATGATCGATATAGTCCGTTTGATAATTGCAGTAAAATGTCATTAACTTGTTTTAATTTGGTTGCTGAATCACAAGAAAAAATTGCAATGCCTTTGATTACTACACCCAATTATGTGGTAAGTCAGTTGAAGCAATTTGAGGAATGTGAACTGGCCAAACCGATTACTTTATATGGAGAGATTGGCTATAGAACAAAAACGGAATTTCAATTCTATCATATGGAGGAACGTGGAAAATGAGAAAATTGGCTAATATCATATTCAGTATAATTGGATTGATCTTATTGTATTTGACAATAGGAAATATGTATCGAGGGATAACAGGGGTGACCCTAATTGGAGAAAATCGGGCTCACTTTTTAGGATATTACATGATTGCTAGTGCATATTTTGTTTTATTGCTTATTGTAATTGTCCTGCTTGTTCTTGTGAACTGGAAAAGGAGAAAGAAGAATGAAAGAAAAACTTGCAAAACATCGCAATTATGAAACTGTCTTACCAGAAGGGTATAAAGAAGATAAAGTAATCGATGCTAAACATATTACCACCGCAATCGTACTCAATTTACTTGCTTTTATTTTATTTCTCCTCGTTTTAGGAATAGGATTCGTGATTTTGTATATCACTCAGTTTTCAAAACATACCATTAAAATGGAAGTAGAGTCAACCGATATATGGATTCTTTTGGGGATGTTAGTGGCAATGTTTTTGTATATCATATTACATGAACTTGTTCATGGTTTGTGCTATAAATTATTGACCAAACAAAAATTGACCTTTGGTCTTACGATAAGCTGTGCTTTTTGTGGGGTACCACAAGTGTATACGTATAAAAAATGTGCGTTGATTACGATTTTAGCTCCATTTATTGTATTTCATTTTGTCTTTATTTTACCAATGTTTTGGGTGACATCCCCTATCCTTTTGATTGGTTTATTGATGCTAGAAGCACTTCATTTTTCGGGATGTATTGGGGATTTATATTGTGCTAGTTTGATTTTGTTCAAATACAAGGGAAAAGTAGTCTTAGTCAATGATACGGGTCCAAAGCAAACTTTTTATGTGCTTGTTTCATCACCTCAAACATCAGAATGAGGTGATATGATGAAGATTGTGTTTTATATTAAAAATGAGCGATCACGACATCATGATGAGGTTGGAATTTATTCGCTATCTGCTACTTATCAATATCAGAGTGCTAGACTAGAAAAACAAATGCAACAGATTCTAGGTGTATCGGAAGCACATATCAATGGTAAATATATTATCAATGAAAATTTACGTGCCTTTGATGCAGTGTATCATGCGATAGATCAAAAGATGAGTATCCAACAATTTAAGTGTATGGCGTATCACCAAAAACAAGATATCCTATTTTATTTGGTTCAAATCAAAGGAGCTAGTACAAATCAAACATTCACTCATTTGGAACAATTATCAGATAAAGATGGATTGTATCAACAAACCAAAAAAGTGGTCAACCAATATCGTCATAAATTGAAAAAAAGTAAGCAAGATGCCGTTTGGGTGGCCTGGAAAGCAGAAAATAGTGTTAAGTATTATATTGACCGAAGTTTAGATATTGTTGCGTTATTGTTATCTTTTTCAATAGCCATCGCTAAGGATAATGTTTTATCGGTTATTATTTGCCTATCTATTGCTGTATTGGTTGTAGGTTTATTGAGACTCTTCATTACTCATATTGAGAAAAGGAGAACATTCCGAAAAATGTGTAATCAAGTGACCTCAGTAGAAGGAAAATCTAAACAAGATATTATTAAAACAGTTTTGAGTCACCCTACTACCAAATACAAAGATTTTATTCCTATGTACTTTGATTATGCAAGTCAAGACCAAGAAATATTTTTATATAGCAATCAAGCAAATAAGCATTTGGTGGAAAATGCACCAAAGATAGCTGTGCAATATCAAAAGTCAAAACAGGTGCTTTCTAAAGACTCAAGGCGAGCGATAGCTTATGTCGTTTCTGATAAATTATCACAGGATAAAAGTATTTTTAATGGGAAATTAATAGGAATAGATACCGATCTTTGCTTTGGGACAATAGATAGTGTAGTGGTAAAACCAGTGCGCTATCACGCTTATGTATCAACAGATGAGATGATTTTTAAAAACATGATGATTTCGAGCGACCCCAATTATTATCTAGCTGGACATCAATTGTCTTTGAATCCAGTAACAGGTGGATTTAAAGATATAGAACATAGTTCACTAACGAACTTGATTGGTGTGAATTTAATTGTAGAAGTTATAGTGAATGACAAACGCTATTTGATTCTACAACAACAAAGTATGTATAATGATGTTAATGGGAATCGCTTTGTGCCAAGTGCATCAGGATCTTTGGACAAAAGAGACTATCAGCTTTTTCGAAAGCACAAGGACAATGACTTCCAAACATTATTACAATATGGAATGTATCGAGAATTACAAGAAGAATGTTATGTAGAAGTTAAACAATATGTGAATACCCATTTTCAATTGCTTGGGTATGCTAGATTGATGAGTAAAGCAGGGAAACCAGACTTTTTCGGAAAATTGGAAATCACATTAACAAATACAACTGAATTAGAAGATATGCTAAACAATTATGATATTTGTCAAAATGCTTTTGTAGGTAGAAAAAAGGAATTAGAGTCTAATAAAATGATCATTGTCGATAAAGAACGTTTTTTATGGCCAACGAGCAAAAAGAGCAATTCTGTGGATATGGTGTTATCTCCACAACTGCGTTATGTAAAATATTTACTTCAAGAAGAAAGTAAAAAAGCATAATGGTGACAAAAAAATAAAAATATGATATAATAAGAAAGCATGAATATATAAGAAGTATTCTGCCTTGCTTTGCATAGATTGCAAAGCCGTTAGACCAAAAGGAGGTGCAAAGGAATGAAAAAATACGAAGTTATGTATATCATTCGCCCAAACGTTGATGAAGAAGCAAGAAAAGCTTTAATCGAAGAAGTAAATGCATTATTTACTACAAAGGCTTCTACTGTAGACAACGTGAATGAATGGGGTATGAAAGAATTAGCTTACGAAATCAAAGGCGAAACAAAAGGATATTATGTTTTACTGAATGTAAATGCAACACCTGAAGCCGTAAAAGAATTCGAACGTGTAGCTAACATTAAAGAAAACATTATTCGTTACATTACTGTAGCTGAATAGGAGGCATTATGAACCGAGTTATTTTAGTAGGGAGAATTACAAGAGACCCTGAACTGAGAACATCACCTAATAATGTTTCTTTTACCGCTTTTTCGATTGCGGTAAACCGATTGGCTGCCTCTCCATCTGGAGAAAGAGAAGCTGATTTTATCAATTGCGTTGCTTTCAATAAGCAAGCAGAAAATTTATGTCGTTTTATCAAAAAAGGTGGACAAATAGGTGTAGAGGGAAAACTACAAACGAGAAGATACACTGCTCAAGATGGTTCAAATCGTGTTGCAACAGAAGTCATTTGTGACAATATTCACTTTTTAGAGCCAAAATCAAGTAGTGGACAAACTGGCGGTTATAGTGATTATTCATCTTATGAAACATCATATATGCAATCACCACAACCTCAACCTCAAATAAATGCGCAACCTCAATCAAAGCCAAGTTTTTACCAAGAACAAAAGAAACCAGTTCAAGATCAATATGATGAAGTAAAAACACAATTTGATATTTCTGATGACGACTTACCATTTTAGGAGGAATGAAATATGGCAAATTTTAAAAGACGTAAAAAAACTTGTTATTTCACTGATAATAAAGTTAAGAAAATTGACTGGAAAGATGCAGACTTATTAAAGAGATTTATTTCTGATCGTGGAAAAATCTTACCTCGTCGTATCACAGGTACAAAAGCAATTTATCAAAGAGAATTAGCAGTAGCAATTAAACGTGCTCGTCATATGGGTTTATTACCATTCGTAAAAGAATAGATAATCCAAAACAATTCAAAGTCCTTGAACCGTATGTTCAAGGACTTTTTTGATGCTATTTGAAAATCAAATTTAAGAAATCCTTAAAGATTTTCTAGTTTAAAAATAGTATAATATATAGAGAGATGTTGTATAAAATATAATTGTTTGATCATTGGTGATGATAAATAGCATAAAAAACATAGTTGCATACTTGGCTTTTATATAATCATCCTCCATAGAAATGATTATATTCTCAAAAATAGTATTTTTTGTCAAATGCTGTCGTTCTCTTTTGTGGAGAATTGCATTTTTCAATTCTCTTTTTGAATTCAAAAGAAGATAGTTTAAAAAAGAGATATAGCGTGAAATATTGAAAGAATTGGTATATAATGGTATTGTACAATTTTGTATAAAGGAGAATGTATGAAAGATTTTGTAATAACATGTTGTTCAACTGTCGACTTGACAAAAGAAAGATTAGATCAAAAGCAGATTCAATATATTCCTTTTCATTATCAAATGGATGGTATTGAATACAAAGATGACTTTGGTAAAACAATGTCCTTAGATGATTTTTATAAGCGCATGAAAGAGGGGGCAACACCGACAACCTCTCAAGTAAATTCGGAAGAGTATATTGAATTTTGGGAACCATTTGTGCAAAATGGTCAAGATATTCTTCATATCACATTGTCTTCTGGTATTTCTGGAACCCTAAATTCGGCTGTTTTGGCTCAAAGATATTTAATAGAAAAATATCCAGATGCGAAGATTTATGTTGTCGATTCGCTTGGTGCATCTAGTGGCTATGGTCTATTGGTAGAAATGGTAGCAGAACAAAAGGCCAGTGGCAAGAATATTGAGGAATGTAGAGATTGGGTAGAAGAGCATAAATTAAATGTTCATCACTGGTTTTTTTCAACTGATTTAACGAGTTATAAAAGAGGGGGAAGAATTTCTGCCACTAGTTTTTTCCTTGGCCAATTGTTAAAGATTTGTCCACTATTAAATATGGATAATCTAGGACGTTTGATTCCGAGAAAGAAAATTAGAACTAAGGAAAAAGTGATTCAAGAAATTGTTAACCAGATGGAAAAGTATGCAGAAGGTGGAACCGCATACCAGGGAAAGTGTTTTATTTGCCACTCCGCTGTGCAAGAAGATGCCAATAAGGTGAAGGATTTGATTGAAAACCGATTTCCTAATTTGGTAGGCGCTGTTGAGGTTTATTCGATTGGGACAACGATTGGCTCGCATACAGGGCCAGGAACTGTTGCTTTATTTTTTATGGGAAGTAAGAGAATTGATTAACCAATCAATTCTTTTTTTAAAACAATTATAGGAAAAAATCGTTGATATAAAAAAACAGAAAGAAGTGCTATATATAAAAAAACAACCGATACGGTTGAAAAAAAAACTCTTTTGTGGTATAATATATGAACAATAATAGCCATAAAAATGAGGTGAAATTATGAAAAAAAGACAATATGTTTTAATCATTTTCTTATCTATTGCTATCATTATTTCTGCTTATTTTTCAGTATCTATTTTTATCAAATTATTTGGAGGAGAAGATAAATTAATTATTTTCCCTATCATTGTTTTCATCGTATCGTTAGCTTTGTTGATTTCAACTGCCTTTAGTGCGAAAAATACCAAAGAAGAACGAGGACTTCAAAATAGACTGAAAATGTGGAATTCCATTACATATAAAGTTAAAAAAGCTGGAGAAACTGCTTTTAATAAACTTCCAGTAGGTATCATTGTCATCAATGGTGATTCTAAAATTGTATGGTCAAACGAATGTGCACGTACCATTTTTATGAGTCAATTAGAGAAAATTTATTTGAAAGATATTTCAAAGAATTTATATGAAAAATTGGAATTAGAAAAATTAGAATTAGATGAAATCGAAGAAGATACCAAAATCACTTGTAACTCTAATATTTATGGTAGAATTTATTATGTTGAATATCTAGTAAAATATAGTGTAATTTATTTTACAGATATTACAGATTATGAAAATCTTCAGACCCTTTATTATAATAGAATTGAATCAATTGGTTATATTAATATTGATAATCTAGAGGAATCCCTTCAAGAATTTGATGTTCAATCAAGAGCTGAATATGAAGGAAAAATTATTGGTGCGATTGCCAAATGGGCCAAAGAAAATGGTGTATTTGTTAGAGCACTCACTTCAACGAAGTATATGATTATTACTGACCAAGAGCATTTAGAAAAACTCATCCAATCGAATTTTACCATTTTGGATGAAATCAAAACGACTTTTAATAATACGCGAACGATTCGAATTACTTTAAGTATGGGAATTGCTTGTAGTGATATCAACATCAATGATCTTTCTGAAGAAGCGCAACGCCAACTTGAACTTGCCCTAAGCCGTGGTGGTGACCAAGCTGTAGTCAAAAAAAATTCGGAAACATTGTATTTTGGCGCCAAGACAGATCCAATCATGAAAGATTCAAAAGTAGAAATTCGTGTAAAATGTGAAGAGTTGACAAACTTGATGAAAAATTCATCCAGTATCTTTATTGTAGGACATAAAAATATAGATGCGGATGGTTTTGCGGCAACCATTGCTATTTATCGTTGGGCGAAAAGTTTAGGAAAAACGGCTTATATTATTTGCGATCCAGATAGTGTTGATGCTACAGTAGATAAAGTTCTCAATACTATCAAAACAGAATATGTTTCTTATTTAGAAGCTTTTATTACACCTAAAGAAATAATTCACAAGGCCAATAAAGATAGCCTACTGGTTGTTGTCGATTTCCAAACTATTTATCAGGCTATTGATCCAAAAATGTTCAATCGTTTTGATAAAATTGCGGTAATTGATCATCATCGAAAAGGTGAAGGTGCGATTAAAAATCCTAAATTTTATTATTCACAAGCAGCCGCATCTTCTAGTGTAGAATTGATTTTTGAATTGCTTTCTTTTTCAGAAGAAGAAATCGAATTTTCTGAACTAGAAGCAACATGGATGCTACTCGGCATTGTTGTTGATACCAATAACTTTGTATATAGAACCTCTTCAGGCACATTTGAAACAGCTTCCACTTTGAAAAAGTATGGAGCAGATATGAGCATTGTTAAAAACTATTTAAAAGAAGATGTAACTGAGAAACTAACCAGACAAGAGATTATTCGGACAATGGAAAAATACCGAGATAGAGTAGGAATAGCCTATGCGGAAGATGATGTCATTTTAGAAAGGGCAAGTCTTGCTAAAGTATCAGATGAATTGTTGACCCTATCAGGTGTAGAACTAGCCATTACAGTAGGTAGAATTTATGAAAATCAAGAATATAAAGTAGGACTTAGTGCAAGAAGTTTAGGAAAAGCCAACTGTCAAGTCATTATGGAAAAAATGGGTGGTGGTGGACATTTGAATAATGCTGCTGCACAAAGAAAAAATGAAACGGTTCAAGAAACTATAGCCATTCTAAAAGAAAAAATAGATATCTATCTTTCAGAGTTAGAGGAGGAAAAAATGAAAATCATTTTGTTAAAAGATTTAAAGGGGAAGGGCAAGAAAAATGATATTATTGAAGTTGCCGCAGGATTTGGGAATAATTTAGTGAGAGGTGGTTCGGCTATTATTGCTTCACCAGAAAATATCAAACGCTTAGAAGAAGAAAAAAATCAAATTGCACTTCAAGAAGCTGCACTTGTACAATCCATGAAAGAGTTGAAAGAAAAAATTGAAAAAACCGAAGTGAAGATTCCTGTTAAGGTTGGAAAAGAAGGAAAATTATTTGGTTCTGTCAGTTCAAAACAAATTGCTGATGCGATTCAAAATAAGTTGGGTGATAAAATTGATAAGCGAAAAATAGTCTTAGATAATCCCATTGCATCACTGGGTACTTATGAAATTCCACTACAACTGCATAAAGATATTGTTGCTAAAATCAAATTATTTATCGTTGAAGAAAAATAAGGAGCAATTATGCAAGAACATAATCGATCAGTCCCTTATAATAATGATGCAGAAATGTATGTTTTAGGAAGTATTTTAATTGAAAATGCAGTAATGAATAATCTTGTTGGAAAGTTAAAACCAGAAGATTTTTATAATCCTAAACACGTAACCATTTTTAAAGCAATGACAACATTGTTTCACCAAACCACTAAAATTGAGACGGTGAGTGTCATTGAACAGTTGACGCATGATAAGGTTTCCAATTTAGAAGAATATAAAAGTTATTTAATCGAGTTGATAGATGTGATCCCTTCTACCGCATCCGTTGGTCTTTATATCGATGTCGTAGAAGAAAAGGCAATTGAACGAAAAATATTAGCGAGTATGCAAGAATTATCTAATGACATTCTGACTTCTAAGTATGATTTCAATACTGTATTAGACAGGGCGGAAGATACCATTTTAGATGTAATCAAAAAAAGAAGAACGTCTTCATTCGTGACGATTGCTGAGGCAGCCAAGCGAGTATATACTCAAATTGAAGGTTATGTAGGCAATACTTCTGAGTTGACAGGTTTAAATACAGGATACCCTTATTTGAATAAAGCTACACTAGGACTTCAAAAAGGAGATTTAATGATTCTTGCGGCACGTCCTTCTGTAGGTAAATCAGCATTTGCCATTAACTTGGCGCTCAATGTGGCAAGAGAAAACAAAGATGCACATGTAGCCTTATTTTCTCTTGAAATGAGCATAGAACAACTGATGATGAGAATATATAGTTATCAAGCTAACATTGAATTGGGCCGAATTAGAAGTGGCCAATTGAGTAGTGATGATTTATTGCTTTTAGGAATAGCAAGAGAAGATTTGAGTAAATATCACTTACACTTTGATGAAAATAGTTCTACTAATATTTCTGATATTCGGGCCAAATGTCGGCAATTGAAGCAAGCAGGTGAACTGGATTTCTTGATTATTGACTACTTGCAATTGGTTACCTTTGATAACTCTAGAGGCAATAGGCAAGAAGAAGTATCAAAGATTTCAAGACAATTGAAAACACTAGCGAGAGATTTGGAAATCCCTATTTTAGCTTTATCTCAGTTATCTAGAGGTATTGAAACTCGTGAAGATAAACGTCCTGTACTTGCGGATTTACGTGAATCAGGAAGTATTGAACAAGATGCCGATATGGTTTTATTCTTGTTTAGAAGAAAAGACGTTGAAGAAAGTGAAGATGAGGAAGCAGCTAAGAAAATGGAACAAGAGTCAGGGTATAAAGAAATAGTATTATCTATTGCGAAGAATCGTCAAGGACCATTAGATAATATTGATTACCATTTTTATGGTGATTTCTCAAAATACAGTGAGCAACGAGAGAGAAAGCCACTTGTGATGAAGAAAAAAAGTCGTTCTTTGAAAACCAAGTCATTGAACGAATAAAATCGTTCATCTATCAATCAAAAGAAAAAGACAAGGAGAGAAAGATATGATAGATCGTTTAGAGGTCATTCGTCAAAGATATCAACAAATTGGCGAGCAATTGACTGATCCCAATATAGTATCTGATATCAAAAAAATGACTGCTTTAGCGAAAGAACAACGTTCACTAGAAAAGATTGTTGTAAAATATCAGGAACTACAAAAACTCAATCAAGATATTGTAGATTTAAAAGAAATGGTCAATGACTCTGATCCTGAAATAAGAGAAATGGCGCAAATGGAATTAGATGTAGCCAATAATCGTTTACCAGAATTAGAAGAAGAAATTAAAATTTTATTGTTGCCTAAGGATCCCAACGATGAAAAAAATGTAATTGTTGAGATTAGAGGAGCTGCGGGTGGAGATGAAGGTAATATTTTTGCTGGAGACTTATATCGAATGTATATCAAATTTGCAGAAAGCAAGGGATGGAAAGTAGAAGTAATGGATTCTCTTTCTTGTGAGGCTGGGGGATTTTCACAAATCAGTTTTATGATTAGTGGTGATGCGGTGTATTCTTTTCTTAAATATGAATCAGGAAGTCACCGGGTACAACGTGTGCCTAGCACAGAATCAGCTGGTCGTATTCATACTTCCACAGCAACAGTACTTGTTATGCCAGAAGCAGAAGAGTTAGAAGTGGAATTGGATATGAATGATGTTCGTATAGATACATTTTGTGCATCAGGACCTGGTGGACAATGTGTCAATACAACGAAATCTGCTATTCGAGTTACGCATATTCCTACAGGAATTGTTGTATCCTGTCAAGATGGAAAGAGCCAACACGAGAATAAGGCCAGTGCATTAAAAGTATTACGCGCTAGATTATATGATCATATGCTTCAGGAAAAAGAAGCGGCAGAAGGCGAAGAAAGAAAAGCAAAGATTGGACATGGCGATCGTAGCGAAAAAATTAGAACATATAATTATCCTCAAAATCGTCTTACTGATCATCGAATCGGTTATACAATCCAACAACTTGATCGGGTAATGGAAGGTAAACTAGATGGCGTAATTGATGCCTTAATCGCTTATGAGCAAAAAAAGCAATTAAGTGTTGATCAAGATGAATAAAATATCAATATAATGAATATAAAAAAGTGGTGATTGAAATGCCACTTTTTATTTATGTCAATAAAATAGAGGACAATATTCGAGAAATTCGTAAAAAAACAAAAAGGAACATCATAGCAGTATTAAAAAGCGATGCCTATGCTATGAAAGCATCCTTTATGATTCCGTTATTACAAAACAATCAGGTTCATTTTTTTGCCTTTGAAAAAAAAGAAGAGTACATAGAGAGCAAAAAATATCTCAAAGATGATGCCGTATTGATTATGGAAAGCCTAACCAAACAACAAGTCACAGCGATTGACAATTCAAATGTAAGAATATCCATAAATCATCCGCTCGATGCCTTCTTCATCAAAGATATATCAGTTCCTACAATAGTCCACATTCGAATTGATTCAGGAATGAATAGACTGGGATTAAGAAATATGGAAGAATTTAAATGGGTTATGGATACCTTAGAAACCAATCCTCTCATTACGATAGAGGGAATTTATACACACTTTTCTTCAGATGTTGAAGAGTCGAATTATTACCAAAAACAAGTGAATCTCTTTGAAAAATACCTTGAATTTAGAAAATTTGATGTTATTCACGCGAATGCGACAAAATCACTGCATAAATCTTTGGTAGGAAATTATGTTCGTGTTGGAATGGCGCTTTATGGATATCATCAACCGCATCTGCGTTTAAAACCAGTACTTCAAATGAAAGTAAGACCATGCAACTTATTTTATCCTAGTAAGAATCAAAAAATAGGTTATATGCAAATTTCTTCGAAAGAAGAAGTAGGGGTTGTTCCTATTGGATATCACGATGTAGATTTACGACATGTTGGTAGCATCTACAATAAAGCGCAAAGAATCCCACTTCTTGGCAAAAGTTGTATGAATCATACTCACTTTATTGCAAATGATAAAATTAATTATTTAACTTGGTTGTCGATTTTTCCAACTAATGATATAATATGTAGTAGTGATGAATACGATTGGTATAGAATCTTGATTTCACTTCAAGCGATGAAACGCATCTATATCAGAAGGAGAAATAATGACATTCCAAAAATACTTAAAATTAAAAACCAAGGAAGCAGAGCAAGTAGGATTAGAAAAGGAAGCGGTGAAACTGTTGGTACTCGAATTATCGGACATGGATGGGGCTACCTTTTTCGCGAATTTACATTCCGAAATACCAGAAAAATTGATGATGATATTTGAAGAGGCTACTTCAAAGTACCTTGAAAAAAGAATTCCTGTTCAACATATTATCGGATATAGTTATTTTTATGGTTATAAAATGAAGGTCAATCCTCAAGTTCTCATTCCTCGTCCTGAAACAGAAGAATTAGTCAGTTATGTATTGCAAATGTATGACCAGATATTTCAAGACGCCTTAGTAGATGTAGTAGATATTGGTACTGGATCTGGAGCGATAGCGATTGCTCTTGCTAAAGAAGAACCGCATTTTTCGGTAGTTGCAACCGATATTTCTCATGAGGCTCTAGAAGTGGCCAAAGAAAATGCCCTTTGCAATGGGGCCGATGTGTCCTTTTTAGAAGGAGATATGATTGAACCTTTGATGAAAAGTCATCTTCGTTTTGATATTCTAGTATCTAATCCCCCTTATATACCAGATGATGAATATGTAGAAGATATTGTGAAAAAGAATGAACCGAGTGTGGCCTTATTTGGGGGATCTGATGGGATGCATTTTTATGAGATTATTTTATCCCAAGCACATCACATTTTAAAAGAAAATAATATCATCTTATTTGAACATAGTCATTCTAAGAAAAAAGAAATGATAGAACTTGCGAATCGATATTTTCCAAATGGGCAAGTGGAAGTGATTCAAGACTTAAATGGAAAGGATCGTTTTACGATCATTGTGAATCAGGCAATATGAAAATCAGCACTATTGAACAAATTACAAAAGATACATTGCAACATAAAATCATTGCTTTTCCTACGGATACGGTTTATGGTATTGGGGCAATGGTTACAGATATAGAGGCTATCGAAAAGATTTATCAGCTCAAACAACGGGATTTTCAAAAACCTCTAGCCATTTTAGCAGCTACCAAAGAAGATATTTTACCGTATATTGAGAAGCCTTCTTCACAAGTATTCGAATTGATGGAACAATATTGGCCAGGACCACTTACGATTGTATTTCGTAAATCAAAAGAAGTTTCTGATCAACTCACACGAGGTCTAGATACAATCGGATTTCGGATTCCTAATGAACCTATTGCATTACAACTTCTAAAACAAGTAGGACCTTTAGCTACAACAAGTATCAATATCAGTGGCGAGCCACCACTCAATGATCCAAAGCATATTGAACAGGCATTTGGCAATCAAATTGATTATTTATATGCTCATAAAGTCCATGCATCGCAAGTTTCCTCTACCGTTATTGATGCAACACAGTCTCCGATTGTGATTTTGCGTCAAGGTGAAATTCATATTCAATAATATGGTATAAAATGGAAAAAATGGTACATATTAATTTTGGTGATATTAATGAAACAAACAATCCAAAAATTCGGTGTGCTTATTTTTTCCATATTTTATTTGGTTTTATTATTTGGATGTGAGCAAGAACAACAAGAAATTAGGCTTCGTATCCTTGCGTCTAGTAATGATACGATGGATCAACAATTGAAATTGGAAGTCAAAGAATATGTTCGGCTCTATCTCACTCATCAAGAAGTACAAGATATTGATTTAACAAGTTTTGAGGCAGAACTCAATCAGCATTTTAAAGGCTCTCATATCACAGTACAATATACTTTGTCTGATTATGAGGCGAAATCCTATCAAGGAAAAATGATTCAAGCGGGTAGGTACCCCACTCTTTTGATTACAATCGGCGAAGGAAAAGGAAATAATTTTTGGACACTACTATATCCAGAATTTTTTAATATTTCATTTGAAGATGATCATGAAGTAGAATATCGCAGTTATTTCTACGATTTGTTTGCTAAAAAATAAGCATAATCATTTTGTCTTTGGCATATGATGAGTGGGTGATAGACGTGGATATAAATAATGAAAGTCAAGCATATAAGATAGAAAGTATTAGGATGAATGACGTGTTGCAACAAAAAGCAAAAGATTTTTTGCAACAAATTGATTCTGTGATAGAAATCGATGAAGAATTGATTGAAAATGGTGTGGTCATTCTTACAGATGATGTTGTTGGATATATTACTTATGAAATCTATTCAGAGTATGGGTTGATTCGGTATTTTATTTTCCAAAAGCAAATTGATTCAGACTATGTCTATCAAATGTTTCAAGCACTAGTCGATGCTGCAAAACAAGATGGAATACAATCATTTATCTCTATTGGTAAAAATAAAGAGGTTATAGAATTATTTGAAAATTTAGGATTTTATCCATTAGAGCATGCTGATTTTTTAATCAATGGTCAAAAAATTATCGGAACAGAATTGGAATATGCGACAATTTTGAAATATGATATGGGTGTATAAATGGAATAAAAAGGGGGGGCAATTATTTTGACCCTCTTTTTTTGGAAAAAAATGAATATTCAACTTGTTAAAAAATTGAAACTATGTTATAATAAATAAGAATGAATAGGAGTGTGACAATATGCGAATTGCAGTCGGGTCAGACCATGCGGGATATGAACTCAAAAATCAGCTTGTTCAATATTTACAACATTTAGGCAATGAAGTTCATGATATGGGGACATTCAATGAGCAGTCGGTAGATTATCCAGACTATGCGTTATTGGTGTGTCAAACCATTAATCGTGAACAAGCTGAAATAGGCATTTTGATTTGCTATACGGGAATTGGAATGAGTATGGCCGCAAACAAAATCAAAGGAATTCGGGCTGCACTGGTATCTAGTGTAGAAAATGCAAAATTAACAAGGGAACATAATGATGCCAATGTACTTTGTTTAGGCGCAAAGGATACACCATATGAAGCCGCAGTAGCTATCGTGGATACCTTTTTACAAACAAAATTTACTGAAGGACGTCATTCACGGCGCGTATGCAAAGTAATGCAAATGGAGAAAAATGAAAAAAAATAAAGAGAAATGGGTAAAAGATTTAAAAGTATATAATATTGTAATGGGCAATGTTTGGAAACTCTTAACCTTTTTGTTGTTAGGGGTACTCTCAGGCTATTTATTTGAAAAGTATGCAAAAGATAAATCCCTACCCTACATGCTTATTTCTATTTTGACATTTACCATTATTGGTATCATTGATTTCTTTTTTTCGATTATCAGAGAAAGTAAGAAATTAGAACAAAAACAAAATCAGGTACAACCATCAAAAGAGCAGGATACTCAAGATGAAACAATGCCTATCGAATGAGGATCAAACCATATTAAAGCGTTCCTTCTATTTCGCATTAGGAGTGAGCATTGTGGCTACCATCCCTTCCTTTTTTATCTCTTGGTGGAGATGGTCGTTTGGACTCAGTACACTTATTGGTTATTTGGCTAGCGCATTTTGTTATGTGAAGCTGGTTTATATTGTAATCAAAGCAACCAATCAAGAATATCGAAATCCCAAAAAAGTATTTGTACTCCACAATATGTTAAACTTACTGATTTATTTTGTTGCATTACTTGTATGTCAGTTGTGGAAGGGATTCAATATATTTTTGTGCTTATGTGGTATATTGACAATTAAAATTGTGATTGTCATCTCTTTTGGAAGAAAGAAACAGAAAGTTGGTGGAAACATTGATAGATAAAATTCTCGAAATATATAAAGCACCGAACTTTGCCATTCTCGCAGTAACCGTAATTATTATTATTTTTATTGTGATTGTTGGCATCAAGTTGAAAAGGCATGATCCGAGCAAACCGACCAAAGGTATTTTAATGCTTGCGGAAATGCTAGTCAATTGGACCAATAATATGTGCAAAGAAACGCTAGGTAGTCGTTGGAAGGAAGTTGCGCCATTCGTATTATTTGAATGCATCTTTTTATTTGTATCCAATTTGAGTGGTTTAATCGGTTTAACACCACCAACTGCGAATGTGTGTGTGACATTAGCACTAGGTATAGTGGCGGGATTTGTCATTCATTTTATGGCAATCAAACATAGCGGTATGAAAAATTATTTAAAAGGATATTTGGATCCATTTCCCAAATTCCCAATCATGTTACCTATCAATATCTTTAGTGAATTGGTAACCCCTATTTCAATGGGATTACGTCTATTTGGTAACATTTTTAGTGGAACCGTAGTAATGACACTGATTTACTATGTATTAGGACAAGTGTGGGTATCAGTAGTTCCGATTGGATATATCATTACGCCATTTATTACATCGATATTGCATGCTATTTTTGATGTATTTTTGGGGCTTATCCAAGTATATGTATTTATGCTACTAACCGTAGTATTTATTTCAACAAAAATTCCTGAAGAAGAATAAAAATTCAAAAATATAATAGAGGAGGAAAAATATGAATTTATTCACAAGTTTATTTCAGTTTTTGGCAGAAATGTCAGTTGGTGAAGGATTAAAAAATTTAGGTGCAGGAATCGGCGCAGGAATTGCGGTAATGACTGGTTTAGGTTCAGGTATTGGACAAGGTTTATCGGCAGGTCTTGGTGCACAAGCTGTTAGTCGCCAACCAGAAGCAGTAGGTGCAATTCGTTCTACGATGATTATGGGACAAGCTGTCGCAGAAACTGCCAATATTTATGGTCTTATTGTTGCCATCTTATTGATTTTCGTATTCTAATGAGGAAAAACTATGGGCGAAGAAATTCAAGGATTATTAAATAATGCAATTGAATTTTTGAATAATGATCTTCAACCACAAGAGGCGATTTCACATATGGCCATTACATTTGGTCTACAACTTTTGGCCACACTGATTTTGTTTTTATTGATTCGATTTAAGTTTTGGAATGTCATTACCAACATGATTGAATCTAGAAAAAAAGAAGTAGAAGAAAGTTTTCAAATCAGAGACAAAGCTTTAGCAGAGGCAGAAACTGCCCGTATGGAAGCAGAAACACTCAAGTCAGAATCAAAGAAAACAGCTTCTAAAATGATTGAAGAAGCCAAGAAAACATCACAATTAGAAGCTGATGAAATTCTTCAAGAGGCACATGAACAAATCAAGAAAGATACTGAACAAGCTAGAATGATGATTGAAAAAGAACACCAAGAAATGCAAGAAGGTATCAAAAATGAAGTTATAGAAGTTGCATATGAAATGGCAGAAAAAATGGTTGGTAGACAAATCGATAAAAAAGCAAATCAAGATATTGTCAATCAAACGCTAGAACAATTGAAAGAACCTAGATAGGTGAATTATGATTACATCAGTTAGTTTACAATATGCACAAGCTTTATTTGAACTTGCAAAAGAAAGTCAACAAATCGATGAATACGCTAATGATTTAGAAGTCTCAAAACAACTTTTGATTGATGATCAAAAGAACAATCAAACACTAAATCACCCAAGTGTTTCTATGCAAAGTCGAAAGGAAATTATTGAACAAGCGTTTCAATCCTATGTAACTCCTACTTTTTTGAACTTTTTAAAAGTACTGGTAGATAATCAGCGACTCAATGAATTAGGAGATATTGTGGAAGCTTATCAACATCTAAAAGATACACAAAATAAAGTTTGTCATGCTACAGCCTATGTGAGATATCCACTTGAAGAACAAGAACAACAAAATATTATTCAAAAATTAGAGCAACAGTTTGGAAAAAAAGTGATTTTATCGATAATAATCGATGAGAGCATTATAGGCGGAATCAAAATTGTCGTTGATGGCAAGATTGTTGATGCAACCATTCAAACTGAAATGTTAGATCTAAAAAATCAATTAAAGAAAGGTTGGTAAAGATGAAACCTTTAAAAATAGAAGAAATCAGTGCACTGATTAAAGAGCAAATTAAAAGGTATGAAGTAACAGTAGATACCACTAGTGTGGGAACTGTTATTAAAGTATATGATGGTATCGCTTTAGTACATGGATTAGATGATGCTATGGCAGGTGAACTTTTGGCATTTCCTAACGACTTATACGGAATGGCATTAAATCTTGAAAAAGACTATGTAGGAGCTATTTTATTTGGTTCTTCTAGTAAAGTAAAAGAAGGAGATACGGTACGTTCTACCCATCGTATTTTAGAGGTTCCTGTTGGGGACGCTTTAATTGGACGTGTAGTCAATGCTTTAGGACAACCGATTGATGAAGGGGGACCTATTCAAACTACACTCTATCGTCCCGTTGAAAAAAAGGCAACAGGTGTAATGGATCGCCAAAGTGTAAAGCAACCCTTAAAAACAGGAATCAAAATGATAGATGCATTAGTACCAATTGGTCGTGGTCAAAGAGAATTGATTATTGGTGATAGACAAACAGGTAAAACATCGATTGCTATTGATACCATTTTAAATCAAAAAGATCAAGATGTGATTTGTATTTATGTCGCGATTGGCCAAAAAGAATCGACTGTATCTAATGTCATAGAAACACTAAAAGCACATGATGCTATGCAATACTCTATTGTTGTATCTGCTTCCGCATCACTTCCTGCACCTCTTTTATATTTGGCACCCTATACGGGAGTAACTATTGCGGAAGAATTCATGTTTAAAGGAAAAGATGTTTTGATTATTTATGATGATTTAAGTAAACATGCAGTAGCTTATCGTGAACTATCCTTATTGCTAAAAAGACCACCAGGACGTGAAGCTTTCCCAGGAGATGTTTTCTATCTTCATTCTCGTTTACTAGAACGTGCAGCCAAACTCAGTGATGCCTTAGGTGGTGGATCGATTACGGCGCTTCCGATTATCGAAACACAAGCAGGCGATATTTCTGCTTATATTCCAACCAATGTAATCAGTATTACTGATGGACAAATTTTCTTGCAAACTGAATTGTTTTATTCGGGTATTCGACCTGCAGTAAGCGCTGGTCTTTCTGTATCACGTGTTGGAGGTAGTGCCCAAATCAAAGCGGTGAAAAAAGTATCAGGTACACTTAGATTAGATCTTGCATCATTTAGAGAATTAGAAGCCTTTACTCAATTTGGTTCTGATTTAGATGAAGCGACAAAGTCTAAATTGGAGCGAGGCAAACGAACAGTTGAGATTTTAAAGCAAGATTTACACGAATCTGTGTCCAGTGAAAAATTGGCTCTCATCATATATGCACTTACTACTGGTGCATTAGATGATGTAGAGTTAACAGATATTCTGAATTTTGAAAAAGCATTTTACCGCTATTTAGAACAAAATGAAGCTGGTAAGGCACTTCTTACGGAAATCAAGGAAACAGGCAATTTACCACAAACAGATAAAATCGATCAAGTGATTGCATCGTTTAAAGAAACAAGATAAAATGAAAGGAGAGTACAATGGCTGGACAATCAAGAAAAGTCAAGACAAGAATTGTTGCGACTAAAAAAACTGCACAGATTACCAAAGCAATGAATATGGTGAGCGCATCTAAATTAAAAAGTGCGGAAAAAGCCATTAAAGAATATCGGCCTTTCATCGCCAAAACAAAAGATATTGTAGTCCATTTGGCATCAAGGGATACAACCATTCAGCATCCTTTAATGAACAAACGAGATGTGAAACAGATTTGCTATGTTGTTGTATCCAGTGATAGAGGGTTAGCAGGTGCATTCAATTCTAATGTATGTAAAGAATTGACTCACCAAATCCAATCTTTAAATGGAGAATGTGGATATGTCGTTTATCCACTAGGGTTAAAAGCGTACGCTTATGCCAAAAAGATGAAGTACAAAATGCTTGAAGACAAGTTAGTGAATGTCAGAGATGATATTGAATTTATGTCGATTGCTGAAGTCATCAAAACTATTGTAAAGCACTATTTGTTAGAAACTTTTGATAAAGTTGTTGTGATATTTAACCACTATGTGAATACATTGGTACAAGAAGTCCAAACCAATGTACTCCTACCGATTGAACCGATTGTTTCAACAGAAAATATGACGAGTACATATGAGTTTGATGGTGAGGTCAAAGCTATTTTAGATACAGCTTTACCTATATATATTGAAAATACAATTTACAGTTATGTATTGGATTCAAAAGCGAGTGAACATGCTTCAAGAATGAATTCAATGAAAAACGCTACAGACAATGCAACAGAAGTCATTTCAAGCCTTGAATTGCTCTATAATCGAGCTCGTCAATCAGCTATTACCTTAGAGTTAACTGACATTGTTGGTGGCGCAAGTGTTGTAAATGAAAGTTAGGAGGATTTATGAACATAGGAAATGTAGTTCAAGTGATTGGTCCAGTTGTTGATGTGAAGTTTTTACAAGGCAATTTACCAATGATTCATAACGCATTAAAATTGTCAATTCCTGAAGAAAAAAATAATGGAGTATCCATTCAATTGACACTAGAAGTAGCTATGCATATTGGGGATAGAACGGTTCGTTGTATTGCTATGGATGCAACAGAAGGTATTGTTCGTGGGATGGAAGTAGCAGATACAGGTGCGCCTATTCAAGTTCCTGTTGGTTATGAAACATTAGGTCGAATTTTTAATGTGCTTGGGGAAACCATTGATGGTAAAGAAAAAATGCCAGTGACTATGCAAAAGATGCCTATCCACCGAGATGCACCAGCACTTGCGGATCTTTCAGGAAAAGTAGAAATTTTAGAAACGGGCATCAAAGTTATCGATTTACTTGCTCCTTATATTAAAGGTGGAAAAATTGGTTTATTTGGTGGTGCTGGAGTTGGTAAAACCGTTTTAATTCAAGAATTGATTCACAATATAGCTCAAGAGCATGGTGGAATTAGTGTATTCGCAGGTGTTGGTGAAAGAACTCGTGAAGGAAATGATTTGTACCACGAAATGAGTGATACTGGTGTTATCAATAAAACTGCAATGGTCTTTGGTCAAATGAATGAACCACCTGGAGCAAGAATGCGTGTAGCCCTAACAGGACTTACGATGGCAGAATATTTCCGTGACCAAGAACATCAAGATGTATTGTTATTTATTGACAATATTTTCCGCTTTACTCAAGCGGGATCAGAAGTAAGTGCTATGCTTGGAAGAACCCCATCCGCAGTAGGATATCAACCTACTTTATCTACTGAAATGGGTCTATTACAAGAACGTATTACTTCTACGAAAGAAGGTTCAATTACTTCTATTCAAGCAGTATATGTACCAGCTGA
The DNA here is from genome assembly GCA_023667245.1 of Anaeroplasma bactoclasticum. Lineage (GTDB taxonomy): Bacteria > Bacillota_I > Bacilli_A > ML615J-28 > CAG-313 > CAG-313. Next base: position 7,608 of record JAMPAL010000012.1, on the reverse strand, counting down.
TGACTATACAGACCCTGCTCCTGCGACTACCTTTATTCATCTAGATGCGACTACGAATTTAAGTCGTAAAATTTCTGAAGAAGGAATCTATCCAGCAGTTGACCCACTTGCTTCTACATCAAGAGCACTTGCTCCAGAAGTAGTTGGAAAAGAACACTATGAAGTAGCACGTGGCGTACAAAAAACCATTCAACGCTATAATGAATTGTTAGATATCATTGCTATTTTAGGTATGGATGAATTAGGAGATGAAGATAAGGCCCTTGTTGCAAGAGCTAGAAGAATTCGTCTTTTCTTAAGTCAAAATACATATTCAGCTGAACAATTTACTGGCCAACCTGGTGTATATGTACCTATTAAGGAAACTATTCGTGGCTTTAAGGAAATTTTAGAAGGTAAACATGATCATTTACCAGAAGAAGCCTTCCGATTTGCAGGAAGCATTGATGATGTCATTCAAAAAGCAGAAAGTTTGAAATAAAATTATGAATCTTTCAATTGTAACGCCCAAAGGAACTAGTTATCAAGGAATAGTTGACTATATTGTTGTAGATGGTGATAATGGACAATTGGCTATTTTAAAAAACCACGTCCCTATTGTTGTTTCGATTCGACTAGGATATGTGAAACATGTAAGTGGCAATGAAGAAATCTATCATCTTATTTCAGGTGGACTTCTTGAATTTAGTCAAGATACTGCTACTGTAATCGCGCAAGAAACAGTCGATGGAAAAACATTAGAAGATGCAAAACAAGCGCTTCAACGTTTGAGGGATACCCAAAAAGAGACCAACCGAAAAGGAGCAATGGATTTTTCAGAAATGGAAAGAGAGCTTGCATTGAATTTAAAAGAAATTCAAGCATCAAAACTATAAGATTAAAAAAGACGCTATCGAGAAAGGGGCTACGTAAGGAAGCAGATTCTCCCTTCGATTTTGTAATCAGCCAGAGTGATTGAATTGTAGGAAAAATTCAAATCATAATGGGGATTACAACAATAGAAAAATCAATTTTTGGAGAAAACGGGTATTTTATTCTTGACCTTACTTTACCCATCGAAGAAGAGAAGTCTATCGAGTTATGGTGAGAGCGTCACTTGCGGTATATCAATGAGCATAAGCGGTTGATCTAGGTTAATCTGCTGACCAAATGACTTGGGTTGAAGCAATGAATAGCATATGGTCAAGAACAAGGAAAATCGTTTATACCAACATTATTTGCGCATAATCGAACTTTGGGAGCGGTATGGGGTACTCATGCCGCTCCTTTTTCCTAATTACGCAGTAGAATTTTTCACAAATCTGTGGTATAATTATTTTATGTCTAAACTATAAATCGGGATTTGTGGAGGAATATACATATGATTTGATTCGGTACGCCGATGAGCGAGATTTTGATATATTGAAAAAGTATGATACACATACTGAAACGTCAAAATTGTAGAAATGCATAGAGGCTAAAAAAACCTTAATTAGGATCAATGATCAGTTTATTGGATGATTGCGGTACAATTTGTTTTGAGATAGTATATCGTTTATGAATATGCTGTATTTACTCAAGAACCATAGGGGAAAGGGAAATCGAAATAAACGATATAAAATTGCAATGACTTCAACGCAATCGGACGAACAAGTACAAATCTTTTATCGAAAAAACGGATACGTTGATTGTGGTGCGCTACGGCCATCCAACGAGCCACTGGAAATTATTTTGTCAAAAAGTCTAGATAACGGCAACTTCCAGTTTGTAGTACTGGTAAATCGGACTTTGGAAAGGAAAACAAAGTGCATAATGATGATGGAATATAGAGTTTTACAGGAACAAGAAATTGAGCGTGGACTTTTTCGGAGTTTTATACGCCATCAAGTGGTGGATCAATGCCTGCGCTGTGAAAACGGCATTTGGGTTGTCCGCTCCGATCCTTTTATTGATGATTGGACGGAAGATGACTATCAAATTTTGATTGATTGCTTATGTAATACGGTGCACACAGGAGGGGTCGTTTATGGTGCCTTTTTAGACGGTAAACTGAAGGGATTTGTATCGGTAGAAAACAGCTTTTTTGGGGGTGAAAACCGCTATTGTGACTTGTCTGCTCTTCATGTGTCGGAAGATATGCGCAGAGAAGGAATTGGAAAAACTCTGTTTTTTGTCGCCGCAGATTGGGCAAAAAAACAGGGAGCAAAAAAACTATATATTTCTGCTCATTCTGCCATTGAAAGTCAGGCGTTTTATCGCTCAATAGGTTGTGTGGAGGCAAGTGAGTATAATCAGAAGCATGTAGAAGCAGAACCGTACGATTGTCAAATGGAATATGTTTTATGATAAGAATTAAAAATGTGGATTGATTCAAAAGAGCAATAAATTCCAGTTATAGCACTGGAAAATCTGAATTTTAGGGTTAGGAGCAACATTTATGATAGATATTAAAATCAGACCGTATATATCATCAGATTACAAATATATTAGTGAAGTACATGATGCCTCTCGTAAGATAGAGTTGTCGATGGCTTCTCTTGATGATGCCTTTCTTCCTTTTTCTATTGCGGCTGAAAGAGAAGATTTTTTCGATTACCCGCATATAGATGTAGCAATTATAGATGGCATCGTAGTAGCATTTAGTGCTTATACCGATGATGAACTTGCATGGCTCTACGTTTCTCCTCAAATGATGCGTAATGGGATTGGAAAAAGGCTTGTCAAAAAAGCTTTAGACACCGAACCTAATATAAAATACATCGAAGTTTTATACGGAAATGAGCCTGCGAGAAAATTATATGAATCGTTAGGATTCCATATTCAAAAGATTGTTAAAGGAGTAATGCCTGGAAATGAATCATTTGAAGTTGAAGTGTATCGTATGAGTCGAACCCAAATATGTTATCAGCAGTAATCAAGACGTAGCGCCAGTGAAGTGTGGAGAAATACACATTTCATTGGCGCTTTCTCTATAAGGTCATGCTCAAACTAAATAGGATTCTTGTTTTCTCCGAAAAATATTCAAAAGCTCTGAAAAAACATTGACAAGCATCTGTTCTACGATATATAATAAAATACCCTTTTTGGGAAGTTACAATAGAATACACAATGTTCTTGAAATGAAATTGCGGTATAAGTTGCCTAACGCCTGTGGCATACTAAGAGAAAATATCGCTACCACCGTCAAAAACTATCTTGAAAACATCAAAGTGCAGACAGAGAGCTTGTAGCGGTTTATTGGCAGGACAAAGAGGGCAACGAGGCTAACCGAGTTTACTCAGAAAATCATGGTATCCAAACCTGAATATAGGAACAGCAAGCGTGATCAAGGCTTGGAAATCTACTACAACGGCGTTGGAATTATCCGAGAGCAATCTTCGGAGGAAATGGAAGAATACTTCCAAGAACATTTGAAACAAAAACCATCAAAACGGTATAGCCGTCGGGCTATATCTCTTTAAATACAACAATATTTTAATTTGAGGTACAAAGCTTTAGGGTGTCTTCCTTATGGAGGATGGCCCAATTGTGATCGTCTTGTTTTTATATGATGAAAAACGCATAAAAGGGCTAAAATAGATAGAACGTTTTCATCTATTCTAGGTAGTCATCTAATAGACTTATTTTGAAAATAGTGATAAAATAATATTGAAATGAATACAATGAAGTGGTGGAGTCTGTCAAGTAAGGGCAGTCGTATGGCCCTTTTTCATTGTAAATAACTGGAATAAAGGAACTGTTAAAAATGAAAAAAACAAAAATAATTTGTACTTTAGGACCTGCATCAAGAGACGAAAAGACTTTAGAAAAAATGTTACAAAGTGGTATGAATGTAGCTAGAATTAATTTTTCGCATGGCACACACGAATATCATAAAGAAACAATTGCCATATTTAGAAGTGTAAGAGATTGTTTGGGTGTACCTGCTGGTGTGATGTTAGATACCAAAGGACCAGAAATTCGTTTGGGTGATTTTGAAAATGAAAAAGTTACTTTAAAAAAAGGCAATACGTTTACACTTACGACACAATCTATGCTTGGCAATGAAACTATGGTTGCCATTACATACAAAGATTTACCAAGTCAATTGAATAAGGGCAATAAGATTTTAATTGATGATGGAAAAGTAGAATTGGAAGTACTAGAAACAAGTGAAGAAAATATTATTTGTAAGGTAAAAGTAGGAGGTGTCATTTCCAACCATAAAGGTGTAAATGTGCCTAATGTTCATTTGAATTTTCAATATCTAAGCGAACAAGATAAAATGGATTTGCGCTTTGGTGTAGAACAAGATGTAGATTTTATTGCGGCATCGTTTGTCCGTTCAAAAGAAGATGTGATTTCTCTTCGAAACTATTTGGATTATATTGGTGGACATCAAATCAAAATTATTTCTAAAATTGAAAATATTGAAGGTGTCAATAATTTTGATGAAATCCTTGCATATTCAGATGGAATTATGGTTGCCCGTGGAGATATGGGGGTAGAAGTGGAATATGAAAAATTACCTGGTTTACAAAAAAAATTCATTCGCAAATGTTTTCAATCAGGTAAAATGGTCATCACAGCTACACAAATGTTAGAATCAATGATTCATAGTAATACGCCTACTAGAGCTGAAATTACAGATGTAGCCAATGCTATTTTTGATGGTACTAGTGGAATTATGCTTTCTGGTGAAACAGCTATGGGGGATCATCCTGCACGTGTTGTCAAAACGATGGCTAAGATTGCAATGCAAGCAGAACAAGATGCTTTTGATATGAAGTGCTATGATGGTTTGAAATATGACAACGATTCAGATGATACAACCAATGCCATTTGTGATGCCGCATGTACAACCGCAAAAGATTTAAATGCCAAGGCTATTATCGCAGTTACCAAATCAGGCCATACAGCAAGACGCGTGTCAAAATATCGTCCTCAAGTACCGATTGTTGCACCGACTCCTAACCTAAAAACGTTTCATCAATTGTCTTTATCTTGGGGAGTATATCCTGTAATGGCATTGTATCAAAATAATACCAATACATTGTTTGATCACGCCATTGCTTGTGCTAAAATGTATGGTTATGTAAATGAAAATGATCGTGTTGTTTTGACAGGAGGAAAAACCCAAAGTACGGATATTTTGAACGTACAAATAGTGAAAACGAGGGAGAAATAATTTTTAAACAAAACAAATTTGAAGTGCTTTATGGGGTGAAGATGCTCATTTGTGGCATCTTTGTGGGGATTGCGGCAATTCTTCCAGGAATTAGCGGTGGTGTACTCACAGTTATTTTTGGTATTTATCAGCCACTGATGGAAGTACTTGCACATCCGTTCAAAAAGGCAAGGCAGTATTTCAATATGCTTGTGCCATTTGCTATTGGTGGAGTTGTTGGTTTTATTGGTTTTGCTAAAGTAGTGAGTTTTTTATTGGCGCAAAATAGTGGGTATACATTATCGGTTTTTTTAGGACTAACATTAGGTATGTTTCCGAGCATTTTTCAAGAGGCAGGAAGTAGAGGAAGAAATAAAAAAGCCATTATAGGATTTATAGGATCATTTTTTCTATTTCTTTGTTTCCTTCTTTTCCTCAAAACACATCAAATCAGTCTTCCAACCAATTTATTTACCTATCTTCTTTGTGGTATTGCTTGGGGACTGAGTATTATTGTTCCTGGTATGAGTTCTTCAGCGACCCTCATTTTTTTAGGACTTTATCAACCTATGACAGATGGCATTGCTGCGTTAGATGGAGTAGTATTGGTACCACTTGCAATTGGCTTTATGGCGACATTACTGAGTTTATCTAAACTAGTCCATGTTTTATTCGAAAAACATTATACAGGAATGTATCATGTGATTTTAGGAATCGTGGTGTCTTCTACATTATTAACCATACCTATGCATTTTGAAAATCAATTTGACTTATGGATGAATATTCTTTGTGTCCTTTTAGGCTTTCTATTTACGCTTGCTTGGGAAACATTTGCCAAAAAAATTCAAAAAAAAGTTGTATAAAATCAATCAACGATTGAACAATATAAGGAGATTCATATGGAAAAAACATTTGCAATGATTTATTTTATTAGTTTTGCATCATCATTTCTCATTATTTTATATGTACTAACCAAATCTAATTTTGAAAAATGCTTCAAACAAGGAAAAATTGAAGCCATTAAAGTGGCGACATTTATACTTACTTTTATTTTAGCGAATCTATTTGCTTTTGCGATGAAAAATATAATGGAGTGTGTTTACACTTTAATCAATTAATGGGTATAATTTAAAAAAACTGTGTCATACTAATCCTGAGGTGATACAGTGAAAAAGTTGATAAAGAAAATTGGCCAAAATAAATTTCAATTTTTCTTCTTTGTTGGTATTTTAGCACTACTTGCTATTGCATTAATTGTCTCTGTTACAATGAATCAAACTGACAAACCGATTGACCCAAATCCACCCGTGGTTATCCCACCAATTGGTGATGACGATCCGGTGACTACCAAGCCAGAAGAAGTTTTCAAACTGCCTTTTCAAGAAAGTATGAGCTATACCGTTGTTCGTAAATTTTATGATAAAAACGCTTCAAAAGAAGATCAGTTATTATCGCTTATTCAATATGAAAATAGTTATCGAACAAGTAATGGTGTAGGTTATGCCAATAAAGAAAAAACAACATTTGATGTAACTTGTGTACTGAGTGGAAAGGTTATTGAAATCAAAGAAAGCCCTCTTTATGGTAATTATGTTGTAGTTGAACATAATAATCAATTGGTTAGTTATTACTATGGTCTAAGCGAAGTGACTGTGACAGTAGATACAACCATTAACCAAGGAGATAAAATTGGAACAAGTGGTCATACCAATATAGATAAAGAAGCAGGAAATCATGTTTATCTTCAAGTGAAGAAAAATGGTATTTATGTAAATCCTGAAACTCTAGTTGGTAAAAAAATATCAGAGATTTAAAAAAAAGCAAACATTTGTTTGCTTTTTTTCTATTGATGGATATGCTGTTTGAACGTATTTTTAGAAATAGTAATAATATAAGGAGAAGTAGGGCGATTATAGTTTTGATATTTACAAACAAGGTAAGATGCACCTGGTAATTTTTGACAAAAATCATCTAACACGTCGCTTTCCATTTTGCCTTCAGGGTGTCCTGGATAAAGGACCAAGATAATCAGTAAATCAGGATTGGTTGCCATCATTTCAATGGCCTTCTGGATACTCATTAAGGTAGAAGATGCTTTTGTGGTAAGGTGTTTATCGTGACCAGGTAAATATCCACAATTGTAAATCACCAAGTCCGCAATTTCATTTAAATATTCATGAGATTGTAATTTATAGGTGACATTGGTATAGCCCTTTTCTAAAAGTAATTGCTTTGTTTGGTCAATGGCAATATTTTGAATATCATAGGCCACAATTTGTCCTTGATGATGGAGGAGTTCAGCCATATATAAGGTGTCTTGTCCCATACCACAAGTTGCATCAACAAATAAGACATCTTCTTTATGAAGACGATAATAGTGTTCTTGGATCAGTAAATGAGAAAATTCAACTATTTTATACATAAATCACCTTGAAAGAGATGCTCTTTTCGCATTTTTTTATCGATTTCATTCATGACAACAA
>JAMPAL010000011.1 GCA_023667245.1 Anaeroplasma bactoclasticum | reverse complement strand
TAGAATGTAAGTTAACAAAGATTATGAAAAAGAAAATGCGAATCAAAAAAAATGGGCAAATCAGTTTTTTTCCGTATGCTCTTTCTGAAAGAAATATTATTGAAATAACAATATATTTTATAAGTAATGATCTCTTAGAAAAATGCAAGAAGAAAGGGATAGTAGAGAAGACGAAAAAAGTGGCAACAAAGTTATTGAACACAAGTAAGACATTAAAAGAAGAGAAATATTTTGATATATATCATGATGAGATTGAGGTTATTCTTGAATTAAGTGAGGGTGGGAAGCATTTATTTAGTTTCAGCTGACAAAATTAAGGTTGTATTTAAATGGTTAATATATTTAATCAATCTATAAGGATAATGGTAATAAAATAAAAAAACCAGTTTTTATAATAAAACTGGTTTTAATTATATTTATATTTTAATATCTAATAAATAATCAAAGTCTGAGTAAGGAATCATAATATTGTTTTCTTCAAAAAAGTTTTCTCTTCCTTTTCCTGTAACCAAAATAATATCATCTTTTTTGGCAATTTTAAATGCATAGGTAAGTGCCTCACTACGATTAATAATAATACGATAGTTTTGGTGTGTTAAATCAGTGGTGCTAAGCATTTCTGATATAATTTCATTAGGGTTTTCGTTTCTTGGATCTTCTGATGTAAAAATAACAAAGTCGGCATATTCTAAAGCAATGCTACCCATAAGCGGACGCTTGGTTTTGTCTTTATTACCAGCCGCCCCACATACAAGAATAACCTGATTTTTGGTTTTTGTTCGCATGGCTTTTAATACACTTTTGAGTCCGTTAGGCGTGTGGGCAAAATCAATGTAAACATCAAATGGATATTTGACAGGAACTTTTTCTAAGCGACCAGGTATAATTGGTAAATCAATTAAAAGTTCATATAATAAATGAACATCAATTCCTTCTTTTAGGGCAATAATAATAGGAGGTATAATATTATAGATATTATATTCTTCGGTTCGATTAACGCGAATTTTTTCAAGTAAAATATTTTTTCCTTTTAAATCAAATACAGTATGATTTTGGTAATAGCGAATATTGACTGCCTGATAGTCAGAAGGAGTAAATAAGCTATAATAGATAACATTGTCATATTTATCAAAAAATTTAGCATAATGATCGTCTTTGTTGACAATCATTACTCCATTTGCTTTTAATTGTTTGAATAATTTAAGTTTGGTTAAAAAATAGTTATGCATTGTTTTATGGGTATCTAAATGTTCATGGGATAAATTGGTGAAGATGCCATAATCAAATTGTAATCCTTCGATTCTTTTGTTGGCAATACCTTGGCTAGATACTTCCATAGATACATAGGAGATTCCTTTTCTTTGGAATAAATCCAATAAGCGATAGTTTTCAACGAGTGGCGGGGTTGTGAACATATTATCCATGACTTGGTTGTAATAGGTAATTCCATTTGTACCAATATTTGCACAAGATGAAATATGATTCAATAGATAAGAAGTCAGTGTAGATACACTTGTCTTACCATCTGTACCCGTTACGCCAATCAATTTTAGATGTTCAAAAGGTTTGCCATAGAAAATATCAATTAAACGATATAGTTCTTTTTCCAAATCATTGACAAGGATTACAGGAATAGGCAAGTTTTGAATGACTTGATCATATACAATCGCTGTTGCACCTTTAGTTACGGCTTCAATAAAAAATTCTTCTCCAATAAAGTTTTGACCTTTAATGGGTAAAAATAAATGACCAGCTTGTACAAACCTTGAATCGGTTGCTAAACCTGTAATTTCAATTTGAAAATTTGTTTCTGGATACAATTCATTTAATAACACTGCTATCACCCATCAATAGTATATGTGAAAAAAAATAAAATTATGTATAAAATATTAATCTATACAATAGGATATAGGTTTAAAATTTTGATATATAATCATAAACAAACTAGATGTTGCTTGATTTTGATAGACAACACCATAACGATAAATATCTTCAAGGGGCACATGGGTTTGCTTAGAAAGATAGGTAAATAGAGTTTGGCGATTATCTTTTGTAATCGTTGTTTCCCACCATCTTTTAGGCTTGGTCTTATGTGCCTCTAAATAGTCTTGAATCAACAAAAAATGAATCATATCATAATCTTCTAATAAGTGATTTTTGCAATAATAATCAAAATGAATAAATATTTCATACAATTGTTTTTGACGCATAGAAGTAGATAAGTTGAGGAAAAAATAATAAGGATGTTTAATTTTTTTATTTTGAATTAGGTAAACAAATGTTTTTCTCATTTTTCCTTTATTGTAGTAGATATCCAACATTTCTTCTACTAAATGAATTTCATTTAAATCCTCTTTACTCATATATTTATTTTGAATAATTTCATATGGTGGACGATCATCATATATATATTCGTGCGCATCAATTTCGCTCATTAACTTAGTTCCTTTTAGAAATTTCAAAAAACCAAGTTGCAATTCTTTTGCACCATAGAAAAATACGCGATTAAAGGATTCAATAAAGCGTTCCTTTGTTTCAAAGGGAAGACCTGCAATCAAATCAACATGTAAATCCACTTGATGAGTGTCTTGTAGTGCCTTCAATTTTTGTTCCAATTGGACTATATTTTGTCTTCTACATACAGCTAAGTTGACATCATCATGGGTGGACTGAATACCAATTTCAAATCGAAGAAATTTTTGTTTTAAATGTCCAATACGTTCAATGGCAAAAGGTGTTAACTTTTCTACTACGATTTCAAATTGAAATGTAGTACACTCGTTATATTGATCAATTAAGTCCAATAATTGAATCATATAATTCATATTAGCATTAAAGGTTCTATCTAAAAATTTAACAGTTTTTACTTTTCTTTTCATCAATTCTTTTACAATGTCCATGATTTTATCTAAAGGGAAAAATCTCACATGATTGTCAAGTGATGCGGTACAATAACTACATTGATAAGGGCACCCTCTACCTGATTCCAAGTAAACAATTCGATTTTCTAAATCTTTTATATCTAATGTAGCCAGTTCAATTTTTGATAAATCAGGTACTTGAATGGCATTTTCAGTATACGCATGATGCTTGATATAGCAAAGGTTTGTAACAGATTCTATAGGCAGTTGATGGTCTATATAAAGGCACAATTGATGAAAGGAAATCTCGCCTTCACCTTGAATGATAGAATCAATAAAGGGATACTTTTCCAAATAATAACGGGCAGTAAAACCTACTTCTGGTCCGCCACACATGACATGTATTTTGGGAAAATTTTGCTTAACTAAAAAAGCAATATCTAGCACCTTTTCAATATTCCAAAGGTAACAGCTGAATCCAATTAAGTCAACTTGATAGGTTTGAATTTGTTTTTGGATATCATGATAAATATCTATATTTTGTTCTTTAATTGTGTATTCTTGTACAATACAAGGCATAGTTGTATTTTTTTGCAATTGATAGATTGCAACCGCTGGATGGATGTATTTGGCATTAATACCAATGAGTAAAGATTGCATATTCGTCACCTCGATAGTATTATAACATAAAAATCAAAAAACAGGGGTCGAAAGATTTGAGAAAAAAATGATTTTCAGTATAATAAATAAAAAGAAAGGGGTTTTAAAAATGATAAAGAAAATATGTTTTGGTATTACATTGGTTCTTGCAATTGCAATGTGTTTAGGTATGTTATTTTTCCCTATTTTAGAATTTGATCGTGAGGCTATTTACAAAAGTCATCAAACTTTGATAGATCGTTATGTAGAAGAGTCTACTGAAGAAAATAAAACCAAGGAAGAATTGAAAGAAGCAGGTATCAATGAAATTATTTATGATACAAGTATTGCTCTTCAAATGTATTATAGTGCGACTGATGTTGTTTATGATGAAGATAATGGAGTAATTGGCTCTTTGAATGATAATGAGTCGATTATGTTTGATGTATATCGTTTAAAAGATAAAGGTATTAAATATACTGATTTGGCCAATGGTGTAAAAAACCAAATTACTTATGATGTGAAATTATATAAGGTCATTCAGGGGCTATCGCTTTCCAACGCAGAGAAAAGAACCCTCTTTTTTGATAATTGGACCAATCCGTTTCCATTTTTATTATTAGTGCTTCTTTTGGCTTTTGAATTTGCTTGTGCCTTTTTAGTGATTCTCCGTTCGGTAAAAGGAATTATGGAAAAAAGAAAAACACGTTTGATGCGTATATCTATTTTTGGTGCTGTGGTGAGTCTTGCTTTGCTTTGTATGCCAGCTATATTTCAGTCTAGTGTCACAGAAATGAAAAACATCAATGACTATGTGGCTACATTTGCTATGATTGTTAAAGGAACTGCCATTTGTTGGTATGCCTTTATTGGCTTTTTAGTTTCAATCGGTCTGTCCATTTTTACTAAAATCTTAAAATATTGAAAATCTATGTGTATTTGTTTACCAAATTGACGAAATGTGCTATAATAAATGAGTATGAAAAATAGAAATAAATAGGAGGAGCAATTTATGTCTAAAAAAGTTTTCCAATCTATGGATGGTAACCAAGCGGCAGCACATGCGGCATATGCGTTTACCGAAGTAGCTGGTATTTATCCAATTACACCGTCATCACCAATGGCTGAGTATGCGGAAGAATGGGCATCAAAAGGAAAAAAGAATTTATTTGGTATGCCTGTTAAAATTGTAGAAATGCAATCAGAAGCTGGTGCAGCAGGATCTGTTCATGGCTCACTACAAGCAGGTGCACTTACTACAACATTTACTGCGAGTCAAGGATTACTATTAAAGATTCCTAATATGTATAAAATTGCTGGTGAATTACTTCCAGGTGTAATTCATGTTTCAGCAAGAAGTTTGGCTGCGCAAGCTTTATCTATTTTTGGTGATCACCAAGATGTTATGGCGTGTCGTCAAACTGGATTTGCTATGATGGCTACATCTTCTGTGCAAGAAGTAATGGATTTAGCTGGTGTTGCCCATCTTGCGGCTATCAAAACAAGTGTTCCATTTATGCACTTCTTTGACGGATTTAGAACTTCACATGAAATCCAAAAAGTAGAAGTAATGGATTATGAAGTATTTGATCAATTATTAGATAGAGATGCTGTTAAACGCTTCCGTGAAAGAGCATTAACATTTGAACATCCAGTAACAAGAGGATCTGCTCAAAACGATGACGTTTATTTCCAAACAAGAGAAGCACAAAATAAATTCTACAATGAAGTTCCTGCAGTTGTTGCGGATTATATGGCAAAGATTAGTGAGGTAACAGGCAGAAATTATGCACCATTTGTTTATTATGGAGCAGAAGATGCAACAGATGTGATTATTGCTATGGGTTCAGCTACTGAAACCATTAAACAAGTAGTCGATTATTTAAACGCAAAAGGAAAGAAAGTAGGATGTGTAACTGTTCACTTGTATCGTCCATTTGCAAAAGATTATTTATTTAAAGTTCTTCCACAAACTGTAAAACGTATGGCAGTACTTGATAGAACAAAAGAACCAGGATCACTTGGTGAACCACTATACTTAGACGTAAAAGCTGCTTTCTATGGTGTAAAAGGTGCTCCAGTCATCATTGGTGGTAGATATGGATTATCAAGTAAAGATACTACACCTGCCCAAATGATTGCTGTATTTGATCATTTAAAGAAAAATGGTTTTGATGGCTTTACTGTAGGTATTGAAGATGATGTAACCAATTTAAGTATTCCAGTAGGAAAAGAAATCAAATTACTAGAAGATACTTCTGAACTAGTATTCTTTGGCCTTGGTAGTGATGGTACTGTTGGTGCAAATAAAAACACTATTAAAATTATTGGTGATAATACAGATCTTTATGCGCAAGCTTATTTTGCATATGACTCTAAAAAATCAGGTGGTGTAACTCGTTCACACTTACGTTTTGGTTCAAAACCAATTACTGCCCCTTATTTAGTAAGCCATGCAGATTTTGTAAGCTGTAGTTTGGAAGCATATGTTGAAAAATATGATATGTTGAGTTGTTTAAAAAATGGTGGAACATTCTTGCTCAATACTGTTTATAGTGAAAAAGAAATTGAAGCACATTTGCCTAATTTCTTCAAAAAACAACTTGCTGAAAAACATGCTAAATTCTATATTATTGATGCCGTGCATCTTGCAAGACAAATTGGATTAGGCAATAGAACAAACACGATTTTACAATCTGCATTCTTTAAATTAAATGAACAAATTATGCCTTATGAAACTGCACAAGATTTAATGAAAAAATATGCTGCAAAGACATATGGTAAAAAAGGCGAAGCTGTTGTTCAATTGAACTACCAAGCTATTGATAAAGGTGCTGAAGGCTTAGTTGAAATTAAAGTAAAATCAGCATGGAAGAATTTACCAGTTGAAGAAAAAGCAGTAGATGAAACTCGTCCTCATTTTGTAAAAACTATTGCTGACCCTGTAAATCAAGTAAAAGGATATGATTTACCAGTATCTGCATTTAATGGCTATGAGGATGGAACTATGCCAAATGGTACAGCAGCATATGAAAAACGTGGTACTGCAAACTTTGTTCCTATGTGGTTGCCTGAAAATTGTATTCAATGTAATCAATGCTCATTTGTATGTCCACACGCTGTTGTTCGTCCATTCTTAGTAACTGAAGAAGAAGCAGCTAATGCTCCTGAAGGAACACTTTATTTAACTCCAACAGGAAAAGGCTTTGAAGGCATGAAATACTCTCTTCAAATTTCGACATTAGATTGTACTGGATGTGAAGTTTGTGTTAATACTTGTCCTGGTAAGAAAGGTGAAAAAGCCCTTAAGATGGTTCCAATTGCAGAAGCACTTGAAAAAGGCCAAGCAGTTGAGGCAAAATATTTCTTCAATGAGGTTTCTTATAAAGATAATCTTGTAGATAAGATGGCAAATCCTAAAAATAGCCAATTCGCACAACCTTTATTTGAATTCTCTGGTGCTTGCGGTGGATGTGGTGAAACCCCATATGTAAAACTTGTTACACAATTATTTGGTGACCATATGGTAGTAGCAAATGCAACTGGATGTTCATCTATTTATGGAGGTAGTTTCCCAGCAACTCCTTATACAACAAATAAAGAAGGACATGGTCCAGCTTGGGCAAATTCATTATTTGAAGATAATGCTGAATTCGGTTTTGGTATGGTTGCAGCAAGTGTCGCACTTCGTGATCAAATTGCAACACATATGGAACAAGCATTAGAAGAATGTCCAAACTGTGATGATCGTATTCATGAATTATTTAAATTATGGTTAGAAAATAGAGAAGATTATAAAGTAACAAGAGAAGTTGCAAATGAACTTGTTCCTTTACTTGAAGGAAAAGAAGGTGTTCATGCTAAAGCAATTTATGACTTGAAAGATCATCTTGTAAAACGTTCACAATGGATTTTTGGTGGTGACGGATGGGCTTATGATATCGGCTATGGCGGACTTGACCATGTAATAGCTAACCAAGAAGATGTAAATATTTTAGTACTTGACACAGAGGTATACTCTAATACAGGAGGTCAATCTTCTAAATCTTCACCTACAGCCTCTATTGCTAAATTTACTGCTGCAGGTAAGCATGGTAAGAAGAAAGACTTAGCCGCAATCGCTATGAGTTATGGTCATGTATATGTTGCTTATGTTTCACATGGTGCTAGCCAAGCTCAATTGTTAAAGGCAATGAGAGAAGCAGAAAGTTATCATGGACCATCAATTGTTATTGCTTATTCTCCATGTATCAATCATGGTTTAAAACGTGGTATGGGTAAAGCACAAGAACAAGCTAAACTTGCAGTAGAATGTGGTTATTGGACATTATTAAGATATGATCCACGTCTTGTAGCAGAAGGTAAAAATCCACTTCAACTTGATTCAAAAGAACCAAATTGGGATTTATATGATGAGTATTTAATGAGTGAAACACGTTATGCTCAGTTGAAAAATATCAATCCTGTTGAAGCAGAAAAATTACTTGCAAAGAATAAAGAAGAAGCGCAAAGACGTTATAAGAGTTATCAAAGATTCTTAAAAATGGATTTTGCTGAATAATAAAAAAAGAAGTCACTTCAAACTTGAAGTGACTTTTATTCTTTTAAAACTATGACAATAGTCTATCTATTTTTGACTACTTTTTAAATAAAAGGATAAAACAGAAAAAGAATAAAATATTCTTTTATAAATAAGTAAATAATAAGAAATTATCGCTTATTAAAAAATAATTATTGTTCATAATAAGAGTAAAATATGTAAGTGTTTTCTCTCATTCAAATGGCTTATTTTGTAATACATTTGACAAGGAAGATATTTCATAGTAAAATGATAAATATAAAATAACAAAGGAGAAAGGTTATGCCGTTATTTAAATTACCTGGTGTTCATGTACCACACCATAAAAATACCGCAAATTTGAAGGCTACGAAAATGCCTATTCCTCATGAAGTACTCATACCTATGTCTATGCACATTGGTGCTCCAGCTAAACCGCTTGTTCAAACTGGAGATAAAGTAAAAGTAGGTCAAAAAATTGCTGAGGCAGGAGGGTATATTTCTAGTCCTATTCATGCATCCATTTCTGGAACAGTAAAGAAAATGGAAGATATATTGATGTCAAATGGTAATTATGTACCTGCCATTTTAATTGAATCAGATGGAAAAATGGAAAGATCAGAATCAGTAAAACCAGTAGAACTCACTGATCAAACCTCATTTGTACAAGCCATTAAAGAAAGTGGTATTGTTGGTCTTGGTGGTGCTGGATTTCCAACTTATGTCAAATTAGATGTAAAAGATATATCTAAAATTGAAGAAGTAATCATCAATTGTGCAGAGTGTGAACCTTATATTACTGCAGATACAAGAACAATGATTGATGATATTGATGATGTTGAAAAAGGCGTTCAATTATTAAAGAAATATTTACAAGTTAAAAAAATTATCTTTGGCATTGAAAATAACAAAAAAGAAGCAATAGCTTCTTTACAAACATTGGCCCAAAAAGATGATACACTTTCGGTGCATGTTCTTCCTGCCATTTATCCACAAGGTGGTGAAAAAGTACTGATTTATCATTCAACCAAAAAAGTTGTACCAGAAGGAAAATTACCACTTGATGTTGGTGTAGTGATATTGAATATTACAACACTTGCAATGATAGCAAAATACATTGAAACAGGTATGCCACTCGTTGAAAAGGTAGTAACTGTAGATGGATCGTGTGTTGCAAAACCTCAAAACGTCATTGTACCCATTGGAACAAGACTAAAAGATGTATTTGCTTATTGTGAAGGATTTAAGGAAGCACCATACAAAGTGATGTATGGTGGGCCTATGATGGGAATAGCAGTACCTAATCTTGATGTACCCATTTTAAAATCTACAAATGCAATATTGGCTTTTAATGAAAAAGAAGCGCATCTTCCTGAGCCTAGCGCATGCATTAAATGTGGTAGATGTATCAATCATTGTCCACTTCATTTAAACCCACCTGCATTTGCAAAAGCACTAGAATTAGATCAACCCGAAGAATTAGAAAAATTAAAAGTTAATCTTTGTATGGAATGTGGAGTATGTTCTTTTATTTGTCCTGCAAAACGTCCACTTGTTCAAAATAATCGATTGGCTAAAGCAGAGTTAAGAAGATATATCACAAAAAAGAAAGAAGAGGAAAAAGAAAATGAAAAATAATAGCGCCTTTTTCCAAAATAAATTTCATCTGAAAGGAGTAGTTACTGATGTTAGATAAAACAAAACAAACAAATGAAATACGCCAAAGTGAACCAGATGTTCAAGTTGCATCACATCACGCGGATACAAAACCAACAGATGCCTATCATATTGATCATCCATTTTATGTCAGTTCATCTCCACACATCTTTAGTAAGTCAACTACCCAAAAAATTATGTTAGATGTGTTGATTGCGTTACTTCCTGCAACAATTGCATCGATTGTATTATTTGGATATAAAGCACTGATTTTGGTTCTAGTTTGTACTGCATCTGCCATTTTCTTTGAATGGGCATTTCAAAAAATATGCAAACAAAAAGTAGTCATTGGTGACTTATCAGCAGCAGTTACTGGATTATTGCTTGCTTTAAATTTACCATCTAGTGTAACTTGGTGGCAAGGTATGATTGGTAGTTTGATTGCTGTAGTAGTTGTAAAAGGATTGTTTGGTGGTATTGGTAAAAATTTTGCTAATCCAGCTATTACATCAAGAATTATTATGTTACTTGCTTTTGGTACTGTAGGTGCTAGTGTACAACCAGTGATTGGTGATATCACATCAAGTGCTACGCCACTTGCTATTTTACCTTCAAAATTGCCTGTTCAAACTTTAGGAGAAATGTTTATTGGCTTAAGGGGAGGAGCAATTGGTGAAGGATGTATTGCGGCACTACTACTTGGATTTATTTATCTGTTAGTGAGAAAAGTCATTACATGGCATACACCAGTGGTATATATTGGTACTGTATTGGTACTCAGTTTTCTATTAAATGGTGATTTAGAAATCGCTCTTTATGAAATTCTTTCAGGTGGATTATTCCTTGGTGCTATCTTTATGGCAACAGATTATACAACGACTCCATCTAGACCACTTGGAAAAGTGATTTTTGCGATAGGTTGTGCACTGATTACAGTAGCTATTCGTAGATGGGGAAATTTACCAGAGGGTGTATCATATTCCATTTTATTTATGAATATACTTACACCATATATTGATAAATGGGTTGAAAAGAAACCATTTGGAGGTGTAAAACATGAATAAAAATGTAAAAAGCGTAATCGTTTTAACGGTGATTTGTTTAGTTGTTGGTGCAGTTCTTGCTTTAACTAACCATTTTACGGCTCCAATTGTTGAAGAAACCAATCGAAAAAAGGCGCTTGCTTCTTGTTTTGAAGTTATGCCTTCTGCAGATGATTTTAAAGTAGTAGAAAAAGGAACTACAGATGTAGTGAAAAGAATTTATCAAGCATTAGATAAAGATCAAACAGTAATTGGATATACATTTGAAATGGAAACATCAGGATATAGTTCTGGATTAATTATTCTTTGTGG
This sequence comes from Anaeroplasma bactoclasticum, assembly GCA_023667245.1. GTDB lineage: Bacteria > Bacillota_I > Bacilli_A > ML615J-28 > CAG-313 > CAG-313. The sequence continues at coordinate 28,032 of JAMPAL010000011.1, read as the reverse complement.
TATTGATTTAGATGGTAAAATTACAAGTATTAAAACAGTTGCTACGCAAGAAAGTACAGGATATGGAAGCAAAGCAACAGAACCCGCTTATGCTGATCAATACAATGGTATATCTGAATCTGAACTTTCTAATGTGCAAAACATTAGTGGCGCTACAAAAACTTCTAATGCTTATAGAGCAGCCATTCAAGCCGCATTTCATGCGTTTGAAGTAGTAAAAGGAGGTAGCCAAAATGAATAAACAAAATAAATTAGGCATTCTTCTCAAAGGGTTGATTCAAGAAAACCCAGTATTGGTACTCATTTTAGGTACATGTCCTACACTAGCTATGTCCAATAGTGTCATTTCGGCTGTAGCTATGGGTATTTCCGCAACGCTAGTTTTACTTTGTTCAAATATTGTTATTTCATTATTACGTAAAGTCATTCCAGATCAAGTGCGTATCCCTAGTTATATTGTTATTATCGCAGGATTTGTGACTATGGTTCAAATGCTTTTACAAGCGTATCTACCAAGTTTATATGAAATGCTTGGTGTATATCTTGCCTTAATCGTGGTAAACTGTATTATATTAGGTCGTGCAGAAATGTATGCTAGTAAAAACAATGTCATAGATTCAGCACTAGATGGTATTGGTATGGGGATAGGATTTACTCTTGCACTCTTTGCGATGGCAACGATTAGAGAAGTATTTGGTAATGCAAGTTTTGCAGGAATAGCCATTCCGTTCTTAGAACCTTATAAAATTTCTATTTTAACAATGGCTCCTGGTGGATTCTTTGTGTTTGGTTGTATGATTGCTTTGGTAAACAAAATTTCCAAAGGCAAAGCCATTCGAAAAAAAGAATTTGGATGTGCAGGTTGCCCATCACAAGCCGTATGTGGAAAAACAGGTTGCGATGCTGGAAATATCCAAGAAATTCAAGTAGAAAAGGAGAGTAACTAATTATGCTTAAAAGTCTAGTTATTATATTGATGACATCGGTTTTGGTCAATAACTATGTATTAAATAAGTTTTTAGGAATTTGCCCCTTTTTAGGTGTATCTAAAAAATTAAATCAAGCAGTTGGGATGGGTGTTGCTGTAATATTTGTTATGCTTCTTGCTACCCTTGTTACTTGGCCAATTTATAAATTTTTACTTTTGCCAAATGATTTAGTATTTATGCAAACGATTGTATTTATTTTGGTCATTGCAGCCCTAGTTCAATTGGTTGAAATTATATTAAAAAGATATATTCCTGGGCTTCATCAGTCGCTTGGCGTATATTTACCACTGATTACAACCAATTGTGCTGTTTTAGGTGTAACCATTAATAATATCACAGATAACTATAATTTCATAGAATCTATGGTTAGTTCACTTGGTTGTGGTTTGGGTTTCTTACTTGCTATGGTATTATTTGCAGGAGTACGTTCAAGATTAGAAACAGCTAAGCCTCCAAAATCATTTGAAGGATTACCACTCACACTGATTGCGGCAGCTATTGTATCTTGTGCTTTCTTTGGGTTTGCTGGAATTGTTGAAAATCTGTTTATGTAAGAGGTAATTATGACAATTTTAATATCAATTATATTAATTACTGCAATTGGTTTATTGTGTAGTGGTATGTTAGTATTAGCGTCTCATTTTATGCGTGTACCAGTTGATGAAACCGAAAAGAAAATTAGAGAATGCTTGCCAGGTGTAAATTGTGGCGCATGTGGGTATACAGGTTGCGATAGTTATGCTAAAGCACTTGCCACTCAAAAAGGAATTAAAACAAATCTTTGTGTACCAGGTGCAGATAAAGTAGCAAAAGACGTAGCTGACGTTTTGGGTGTAGAACCTGAAGATGTAGTTGAACAAGTAGCGTTTATTCATTGTTTAGGTGATTGCAACAGATGTTCTGATAAGCATATTTATGAAGGATTAGAAAGTTGTGCCGCTGCAAATATGCTTTATAGTGGTGAGTCAAGTTGTTCTTATGGTTGTTTAGGGTATGGAGATTGTGTAAAGGTATGTCCAGTAGATGCTATTTGTATAGAAAATGGAATCGCTCATGTCAATCAAAGAAAGTGTATAGGCTGCGGACTTTGTGAAAAAGTATGTCCAAATCATTTGATCACATTATTTGCAGATGTAGAAAATATGGCTGTTACATGTAGTAATCGAGAAAAGGGGGCCATTGCCCGTAAACAATGTACAAATGCATGTATCAAATGTAAAAAATGCGAAAACAATTGTCCTACAAATGCGATAAAAGTGAAAAATAATTTGGCTGAAATTGATTATGATTTATGTATTCATTGTGGAAAATGTGCAGAAGTATGTCCAGTAGGTTGTATTACAGAAGCCAATTTCTCAGGAAGTCATAGAGCAGCAAATGATTCAAAAATATAAGAAAGATATTATATTGATTGTTGCTATATTAGGGGTGGCACTATTGCTATTTGCGTTATTTCAATGGACGAAAAAACCAGGAAAATATGTAGTTATTACCCAAAATGGAAAAGAAATTGCTAAATATGCATTAAATGAAGATAGGCAAATATCAATACCTTATCAAGAAGGAAAATATAATATTTTAGTTATACAAGATCAAAAAGCATATATATCTACTGCGACTTGTCCTGATCAATTATGTGTTAAACAAAGAAGTATTTCAAAGGTCAATGAGACACTAGTTTGTCTTCCCAATAAAATGGTTGTCAAAATCATTGGAGATGAACCACCTAATGTAGATGTAGTGAGTGGTAAATCATGAAAAAAGAAACCAAAAGATTTGCTATTTTATCCATTATGATTGGTCTTTCATTAGTCCTATCCTATGTAGATTCATTGATTCCTATTGTGGTTACTATTCCAGGTATTAAACTAGGACTAGCCAATATTGCCACCATTTATGTATTATATCGATTAGGTATAAAAGAAGCTATTATAGTATCTATTTTAAGGGTATTTCTTTCAGCTTTGTTATTTGGAACGGTTGTAACGCTATCCTATAGTCTTGTTGGGGCAACGCTTAGTTTATTGACAATGATTGTATTAAAACATATGGGTTCATTTCATGCTATTACCATCAGCATTACAGGTGCAGTAATGCACAATATAGGACAAATTGGTGTAGCTATTTTGATTATGAGTACCAAAGAAATAATCTATTATTTACCTATTCTTGTGATTACTGGAGTCATTTCTGGTATAGGTGTTGGTCTTTTGGCTATTCTTGTATTGAAATATACTCAAAACATTTTTCATGAATGAGGTACATATTGCCAAGCATTTGACAATTATATCTAAATTCGTTACAATAATAAGAGGAGTAATCCTCTTATTTTTATATTAAAGGAGTCTAACAATGCGCTTAAAAATAAACAAAATAGCCTGTTTATGGGTTGGATTTTTGAGCATTTTTGTATGTACAAGTTGTCAATGTGTTTTTTCAAAAGATAAACAATACAGTAAAACGTATTTCGAATATTTTGATACCATCATTACCATTATAGGATATGAAAAACAAGAATCTACTTTTATGGAAAAAAACAAACAAATAGAAAAACTACTTCAAGAATACAATCAACTGTATGATATTTATTATGCATATCAAGGTGTGAATAATTTGTATACTGTGAATCAACAAGCGGGTAAACAACCAGTACAAGTAGATCAAAAAATTATTGATTTAATTGTTTATGCAAAAGATATGTATCAGAAAAGTCATCAAATGATGAATATTGCAATGGGGCCTGTTTTATCTCTTTGGCATGAGGCAAGAAGTTTTGCAATGGATTATCCAGAACTTGCAAACATTCCGTCTATGCAAACTTTAGAACAAGCAAACCTTCATACTAATATAGATAATATTATTATAGATGAAGCCAATCAAACCATATTTTTAAAAGAAGAGGGGATGTCTATAGATGTGGGTGCGATTGCTAAAGGTTTTGCGACTGAACAAATTGCAACATATTTGACTAAAGATGGTGAAATTCCTTATGTCATCAACGCAGGAGGAAATATTAGAGTGCTTGGGTTAAAACCTGATGGCAGTCAGTGGAATGTAGGAATTCAAAATCCTGATTCATCAAGTAGCCAATCACAAATAGAAATAGTATCTGTCCGAAATCTCGCAGTAGTCACAAGTGGCTCTTACCAAAGGTATTTCACAGTGAATGGAAAACAATATCACCATATCATATCACCGATTACTTTAATGCCAAATGATACGTTTGTATCTGTAACTGTGCTAACCGCTCATTCTGGTATGGCTGATGCCCTTTCAACTGCTTTGTTTAATCTAAGTTTAGAAGAAGGAATGGCACTGATTGCGGAATTGGAGCAAACCGAGGCGATGTGGATAGATGCAAATTATCAAATTCATTATTCAACCCATTTTCAAGATTATCAATGCTAAGGAGGCAAATATGAACAATCCAAAAGTGAAAGAAGAAAATTTAAGAAAAAATAAACCGAACAAAATCATTCCTATTATCAATACTATATTTGCTTGTATATTATTAGTAGGTACAATCTATCTTAAAATCAGATGGGGAAATGAATTTCATATAGTTTACTTTATTTTAATGTTAGTCCTAATTGTATTATTTCCTATTGGAAGTTGGTATAATAGTTATTTTTCCAAAATCCAAAATACGAAGCGCATCTATAATTATGATAAAGAAACCAAAGAAATCGTTGCTTATATCAAAAGATTACAATCCTATCAAGGAATAGAATTAAATCGTACAGTTCAATTAGAGTGGAGTTATGAATTAACTGATCAAATTATTGATAAAGTGCCCAATTATAATGAAGAACATTTTTCATTTGGTCTTGCTAATGAAAATGCCATCATTTTGACTGTAGGGGTCAGTTTTGCAGGATTAGAATTCAAAGGGTATAACCAAGAATTAGTAGGAATTTGCGGTGTAATGCCTAAATCCATTTGGTATAAAAAACACTTGAAGGCTCCTATGGCAAAAAAAGGGAAAATTAAAATTCAAGCAGTTGGGTTTGAACTTACTCAAAAGACAGTTATTCAGGCTTTGAAGAATCAAGATATTTATTATGATAATCGCTCTGGATGGCTTGTTGCAGGGGAAAGAAAATCAACAGTTCTAGATGAGGCAATTGAAGTGATGACTGATGTGATTGTAGTGATACGAAACAATGAACTTGTGGCTTTATGGATAAAAATAAAGCCAGAACTTGCTATCTAGACATAAAAAAATGCATTCTATTTTAACTTTTATTGATAAAATATAAAAAACGTGATATAATGTTTTTGTAAAGTTTTTAAATATGGAGGAAATAGAAATGAAGAAAGCTTTAAGATTATCTAGTTTAGCTATCGTTTTAATGGCTCTACTTACTTTAACTGCATGTGCGCCTAAAGATGCACCTGCTGCAAAACAAAAATTAGAAGATAAAGGTTACACTGTTGTTGCTGATGGTACCATTATCCCTGCAGCATTAAGACTTTTAAAGGTTGAAGGTGTTGAAACTGTTTTAGTTGCTACTAAGAAAGCAGAAAATGATAAAGTTGAATCTGTAACAGTAATTTTATTCAAAGAAAAAGCACAAGCAAAAGACTCATTTGAAGCAGTAAAAGAATACGCTGAGAAGCAAGCTGAAAAACCTAGTGTAAAGCAATCTGGTAAATGGCTTTACTATGGAACAGAACAAGGAATGAAAGATTTTGCTTAATTAACCAAAGTAAGAAAGGGTGTGGGTTTCCACACCTTTTTGCTATTTCCATACTCTCAATACTTTTTTTTCATTTTACTAGTGTAAATTTTCAAATAATGGTATAATAATATATTAGAGGGAACATAACTTAAATTTATTTATTTAGCAAAAAGATGTTAAAATGAGGTGTTATATATGTCAAAATTACAAATTATTGATTTACATGTCAGTGTAGAAGGAAAAGAAATTTTAAAAGGAGTTAACCTTGAAATGAACACAGGTGAGTTTCATGTCATCATGGGACCTAATGGTACAGGGAAATCTACTCTGGTTTCTACTTTAATGGGACATTATAAATATGAAGTTACACAAGGACAAATTTTATTAGATGGAGAAGATGTTCTTCAAATGAGTGTAGATGAAAGAAGTAGAAAGGGACTTTTTTTGGCCATGCAATATCCAAGTGAAATTGAAGGTGTAACCAATTCTGACTTTATCAAAGCAGCGCTTCATGCTAGAAGTGAGAAGGGACAAAAATTTTCCTTAATGAAATACATTAAGAATTTTGAGCGTGCAACAAAAGAACTTAAAATGAGAGAGGATCTGCCACATCGATATGTTAATGTTGGATTTTCTGGAGGAGAAAAGAAGCGAAATGAAATCCTCCAAATGAAAATGTTACAGCCTAAATTTGCACTATTAGATGAGATTGATTCAGGACTTGATGTAGATGCACTTCGTATTGTTGGTGAAAATGTCAATGCTATGAAATCAGAAAACTTTGGTGCCCTTGTAATTACTCACTACGAAAGGTTGTTAGATTATCTTACGATTGATAAAGTACATATCTTGATGCAAGGTAAAATCGTTACTACAGGTGGGTTAGAACTCATTGGTAAAATAGATACAGAAGGATATGACTGGGTCAAAGATGAGTTTGGTTTAGAAGATGAACCAATTGAAACTAGAACAGGTGGTATTATTGGTACATGTGCAGTCAAGAATGCTTTAGGTGAAAAAAATGACTAAAACAAAGGTACAAGATAAAACAAAAATCCATATTGAAAAAGGAAAACAAGAAATATTATTTATTGAAGTAACAGATGTATATCAAGGGGAAGTGAGTTTAGAACCAGGTGCACATTTAACTTGCATCACATTCGATTGTACGATGGATAGTGTTACACAAAATAGTATACAAGCACATTTACAACAAAATGCGAAACTTGAAATTTATAATATTGTCACATCAAAAGCATCTTCAACGATAACACAAAATATTTATCTAGATGAAGAAGGCGCCGAGGTTGAGGTAATGAATTTATTACTTTCGACACAAGATGCAGTCTTAGATAGTAAGATAGAAATATTTCATTCAAGCCAAAATACTTCAAGTAGTCTATCCAATTATGCTATTGCTAAAGATCAAGCGAGTATTACACTGAATAATAACGCAACCATTAAAACAGCTTGTTCCAAATCTATCGCCCATCAATCTACGAAAGGATTAACCTTATCCAAATTGGCAAAGATTAAAGCCCTACCCAATTTATATATAGATGAATATGATGTAATAGCTAACCATGCATGTTCAATTGGTTCAATTAATAAAGAAGATTTATTCTATTTAATGAGTAGGGGAATGACCCAGGAAGAAGCATCTAAAATTATCGTTATGGGATATGTTCAACCCATTTTAGACCATATTCATAATCAGGATTTAAAACATAGAATTGAAAAAGAATTTTCACTATACTTACTTGGTGAAAAGTAAAAAAGAAAGGAGTTAAAGCAGATGGACAAATTGCTTGATGTAAAAAAAGATTTTCCCGTTTTAAAGTATCACCCAGAGCTTGCATATCTTGATACTGGTGCAACTGCTTTAAAACCGAATTGTGTCATAGATAAAATGAATGAGTATTACAACAATTATGGAGTAAATGTCAATCGCGGAGTATACCAACTGAGTTATCAAGCTACGTTAGAATATGAAGAAACAAGGACATTAACGGCAAAATTCTTAAATGCCAAAGAAAAAGAAATTGTTTTTACGAAGGGTGCAAGCAATGGACTCAATATGGTGGCATTAGGATATGGTAGATACCTTCTTCAAGAAGGAGATGAGATTATTACTTCTGAATTAGAACATCATAGTAATGTGCTACCTTGGATGGAGATTGCCAAAGAAAAGAAATGTATACTCAAATATATAGAGTTAGATTCAACTGGAAGAATAACTGTAGACGCATTTAAAAAGGTGCTTTCGCCCAAAACAAAAGTTGTAGCTTTGACTTATGTTTCTAATGTAATGGGTTATGTTACACCCATCAAAGAAATCATAGCTCTTGCTCATGAAGTCGGTGCTATTGTGGTGGTAGATGCAGCTCAGGCTGTACCACATATGAAAATTGATGTGAAGGAATTAGAGTGTGATTTTCTCGCTTTTTCTGCCCATAAGATGATGGGACCAACTGGTTTTGGAATCCTATATGGCAAATATAAGTATTTAAAACAAATGCATCCGATTGAATTTGGTGGGGATATGATTGATATTGTAGAAAAGTTTAATGCGATACCTAAAGATCCACCATTTAAATTTGAAACAGGTACACCACCTGTTGCGGAGGCCATTGCTTTTAAATCGGCTATTGAGTATATTGAATCGATTGGGTATGAAAACATTCATATTCATGAACAAGCGCTATTAGCATATGCAAGAGAAAAATTAAAAGATATCCCGGGTATTACCATATATAACCCTACTGCGGAAACGGCTATCATTACATTTAATATCAATAAAGCTCACCCACATGATGCTGCCACCATTTTTGACGAACATCATGTGGCACTTAGAGCGGGGCATCATTGTGCACAACTGATTACCAAATGGCTTGAATGTGTGGCTACACTTCGTGCTTGTATATATATATATAATGATTATCAAGATGTTGATCAATTTGTAGAAGCTGTAAAAGCAGCAGCAGCTTATTTTGAGGAGTGGTAATATGCAAAATCATATTTCAGATTTATATAATCAAGTTATCAATGAGCATAGAAAATATCCAAGAAATAAAGGACTCATTGAAGGATATAAAACTTTACATTTGAAAAATCCATCCTGTGGTGATGATGTGACTATTCAAGTGAATGTAAAAGATAATGTCATTGTGGATGTAAGACATGATGGAACAGGATGTGTCATTTGCTGTTCATCCGCTTCTGTGATGAGTGAAGTATTGATTGGAAAAACAATAGAAGAGGCCAATGAAATTATAGATGACTTTTATGAACTCATCAAAGGAAATATGCCAGAGAACGAAGATCGTTTGGAAGATGCAATTGTATATGTCAATATTCATAATTTTCCTCCAAGAGCAAAATGTGCTACACTTGCCTGGCGTGCTGCGGGGGCATTACTTCTAGGAGATGAAGGAGAACAAGAAGATGAGTGATCAAAATCAAGATATCAACAATATAGTTGGGGATTATAAATACGGTTTTAAAACGGATGTAGAAAATGTATTTGATACAGGACGTGGTATCAATGAAGATGTAGTACGATTGATTTCCAAAATGAAAAATGAACCTGACTGGATGTTGGATATTCGTGTAAAGGCTTATCGTGAATTTGCTAAAATGAAATGGCCTTCTTTTGGACCTGATTTATCTAGTGTTACTTTTGATGAATATATATACTATATTAAGTCTAGTCAAAAAACGGAAAGTAGCTGGGATGATGTGCCTGAGGCCATCAAAGATACTTTTGATAAATTAGGCATTCGAGAAGCTGAACAAAAGTATTTAGCAGGTGTTTCGACTCAATTTGAATCAGAAGTGGTTTATCATAATACCATTCAAGAATTAGAACAAAAAGGCGTTATTTTTTGTGATACAGATACAGCCGTGAAACAATATCCAGAATTGGTCAAAGCTTACTTTGCGAAAGTAGTACCTACTACCGATAATATGTTTGCCTCACTGAATACAGCTGTGTGGAGTGGTGGATCATTTATTTATGTGCCTAAGGGTGTCAAATTAGATAAACCATTACAGTCTTACTTTAGAATCAATACGGAACAAATGGGACAGTTTGAACGCACATTGATTATTGTCGATGATGAGGCGAGTGTTCATTATGTAGAAGGATGTACTGCCCCACAATATTCTAAAGATTCTTTACATGCAGCAGTGGTTGAAATATATGTTGGTAAAAATGCATATTGTAGATATTCTACTGTTCAAAATTGGTCTAATAACATTATCAATTTGGTAACCAAAAGAACTTATGTAGAAGCAGGTGGACATATGGAATGGATTGATGGCAACATTGGTTCTAATATCAATATGAAGTATCCCGCATGTATTCTTGCTGGAGAAGGTGCAAAAGGAACAACGATTTCAATCGCTTTTGCAGGACCAGGTCAAATTCAAGATACTGGTGCGAAAATGATTCATCTAGCACCCAATACAACCAGTCAAATTATTTCTAAATCCATTTGTCGTGGTGGTGGAAAAGTCAACTACCGTGGACTTGTGAAACATACCAAAAAGGCGACAAATGCGAAAAGTCATGTGGAATGTGATACGATTATTTTAGATGATATTTCAACAAGTGATACTATTCCAACGAATATCGTAGAAAATGATACATCGTATATTGAGCATGAAGCCACTGTTTCAAAGGTTAGCGAAGAACAATTGTTTTATCTTATGAGTAGAGGCTTAACGGAAGAACAAGCAACGGAAATGATTGTAATGGGATTTATTGAACCATTTGCAAAAGAACTTCCGATGGAATATGCAGTAGAACTTAATCAATTGATTAAACTCGAAATGAAGAATTCAATTGGATAAAAAATAAAAGAGGAATTGAAAAGACTCCTATTGAATACATCAATAGGAGTCTTTTTATTTTTTATAAGTATAAATTAACTTTTGGATTGTTCTTTTTCGCTTTGAATTGCTTTTAAACAAAAATCATATTCTTGATTGGCATAGTCGAAACAAATATACTTCATCCATTGTTCTACATATGCTTTAATATTATGTTTGTAATTTAAATAATAAGCATGTTCATATAAATCAATGCCAAGAATGGGACAAAGATTTAGTGGGACTGTTGTTGCACTGCCGAGTATTTTTTCAATATGAACATCACCATGCTCATCACAAACCAAGAAAACAAATCCGCAACTACCAAGGGATAAACAAGCTTTTTTAAACTCCTGATAAAATTCTCGCATAGAATGATATTTTTTTTCAATTGCATTCTTTAATTCTACAGATACCATCATCACTGGATTTGGATTCATTGATTGAAAAATCACTTGGTGATTGTATACGCCGTTTGCCGCATGTATAATACCTTCTCTTTTGGCCACAGGTAAATAAGTAGGATTGAATAAAATTTCATCTAAAGTTAAATTTTGTAAATTCTTCTCATTTTCTAATAAGTGATTCAAATCATCAATGTATTCTTTATAAATTTGGTTATAATGAATACTCATAGTTTGAAAATCAAGAAAATCATCAAACCCTGTTAAGGGATAATTTAAGGGTACCATCTCAAAAGGATAGTGTTGATCTAAATACATATATTACCTCACTCTTTCAATCTAGTAATAGTTTATTCAATATTCATTCATTTTATTATTGATCTTTGAATAAAATAAAAAGAAAGAGGGGACTATATGTATTTTGCATATGATCACAAAAAAATATATTATGAAAAAACGGGTATAGGCCCACCCATCATTTTATTACATGGATGGGGAAGTAGTAGTCAGGCATTTGAATATTTAGTTAAAGGTATTGAGACACAATATACCGTTTATCGTATTGATTTACCAGGGTTTGGTAAAAGTGAAGAACCGCCACATGCCTATCACTTAGATGACTACGTTTTGTTTCTTCGCACCTTTATAGAACAATTGGAAATGACTACACCCATTCTTTTGGGGCACTCATTTGGTGGTAGAATGGCCATTCGGTATACGAGTCGATATAAAGATGTCAAACAGCTTATCTTAGTTGATAGTGCGGGAATAAAACCAAAAGGGCATTTCAAAACCAAACTCAAGATTTATAAGTATAAACTTCAAAAAAAATGGTATAAACTCACTAAGAATGTAAGTAACTATCAAAGATTAGTTACACATAGTGGAAGTTCAGATTATCAAAATGCAACACCCATTTTAAAACAAACGTTATCTTATGTAGTCAGTGAATTCTTAGAACAAGATTTGAAGCAAATTGATGTAGATACTCTTCTGATTTGGGGAAAAGAAGATAAGACTACACCATATGAAGAAGGCATGAAAATGAATCGTTTGATAAAACATAGTGGATTAGTCACCATTCAAAAAGCGGGACACTTTCCTTTTGTGGATGAACCTTATGTTTTTTATAAGATTTTGTATTCTTATTTGGGGGTGAACACATGAGTGGATTAGAAATTACCCTTTGTGTCATTTATACATTATATATTGCTAAAGGTGGGTATTATTTACTCAATATTTATCAACAAAATCATTATGATGTGAAGAAGTTATTGACTTGTTTAAAGGCATACTATCTATTAAAACCACATATTTATTTATATTATTTTTTCTTAGTATTTACCACAGCAGGTTATTTGGCAAACCACAATCTACTTCTTTATTTATTTGCCTTGATTTTTATTGGTGTGACCATTTTCATTCGTGATTGTTATATCATACAACTCAAAATGACCAAACGCATTTACCGGTTAATTATAACTTGTTTATTAGGGTTAGGTATCCTGTACTGGGTGGGATTTTATTTCTTATCTTGGTATATTGTACTGTATCTTTATTTATGTTTACCATTTATTTTAATCATTTCATCTGTTATCAATACGCCAATTGAAAAATGTATTCAGCGCTATTATAAAAAGAAAGCAATCGATAAGTTAAGAGCCAATCCAGATAGCATCAAAATTGCCATTACAGGAAGCTATGGAAAAACCTCTACAAAAGATATTCTTTATCAAGTCTTATCTTCATCGTATGTTACTTTAAAGACGCCTGCTTCTTATAATACAATGATGGGAATATCGAAAACCATCAATACCTCAAGCCTAAAAGGTGTTGAAGTGCTGATTATTGAAATGGGAGCATTCCAAAAGGGCGAAATCGAAGAAATGGTAGAAGCCATTCGGCCTAATATTCGTATGATTACAGAAGTGGGACCACAACACCTATCTACCTTTAAAACCATTGAACAAGTGGCCAAGGCTAAATTTGAAATGCTATCTTATTTAAGTGAAACAGATATAGGCATTTTTTATGTAGATAATCCCTATATCAAGGCACATCCTATGGCTAGCGAGTATACATATGGTTTAGAAGAAGGAATATATCAAGCTAGATCGATTAGTTATCAACACCATCAAATGCGTTTTGATATTTATAAAGCAGGTGAAAAACAAATCAGTGTAGTTACTTCACTACTGGGAAGACACAATGTTATCAATATTTTAGCAGTATATACCATTATCCAGGCTTTAAAAGAATACCATATTGATATCACTGATGTCGCATTTCAAAAAGCCATTGCTTCTCTAACCCCGACTCTTCACCGCTTAAGTTATCAACGTCAGGGAAGATTACATATTTATGATGATTCTTATAGTTCCAATGTCAAAGGATTCCAATATGCAATAGAAGTACTGAAAAACCAAATTGGCGTTCGCTGTATTATCACACCAGGTATTGTGGATGGTGGAAAACAAGAAATCAAGCTCAATCAAGAAATTACCACCTATCTATATGAAGGTATAGATGAAATTTGTATCATTAAGAATAAAGCAAGCGAAATCATCATACATTTACTTGAGGAAAAAAACGTATCTTTCCAAATCTTTTCAACCTTCAAAGAAGCGTATACTTATCTAATAGATAAATATATAGGGGAAGAACCCACCAACAAAGAACAAGTACATTTGTTGATTGAAAATGATTTACCAGATAGTTTTTTAGAAAGGTAGGTAAAATGAACGATTTAAAAATTCAAGTAGGCATAATGATAGGGGGCAAGAGTGTAGAACACGATATTTCGCTCATTTCGGGCTTACAATCGTATTTTGCAATCAATAAAGAAAAATATGATGTGGTCATCATTTACCTAGATAAACACAATCATTTTTATACAGGAGAAAAATACACCAATATCAATACCTATAAAGAAAACACTATAGACCCAAAAGATGAAATTTATTTTTACAAAGAAATAGATCAATTGTATTATCAATATATCAGAAAAAGAAAAAAACCAGTTCCACTTGATGTCATCATTCCAGTGGTTCATGGCTATGGGGTAGAAGACGGAACGATTGCGGGAATGTTGGAATTATTAGAAGTACCCTATTCATCTAGTAGAGTCATTCCATCTGCAGTCCTTCAAGATAAAGCGGTAACCAAAGCGGTCTTAAAGGAAAGACAATATCCCGTTTTACCATCAAAAACGTATTACGAATATGAAGCCATACCTTATGAAGAAATAACATACCCTGTGATTGTAAAACCAGCTTATCTTGGTTCTAGTATTGGCATTCAGGTAGCCAAGAATAAAGAACAATTACAAGCCGCTGTAGAAGAAGCGTATCATTATACAGATAAAATTATCATCGAACATGCGTTAACGGACTATAGGGAATACAATTGTGCAGTGATCAAAGATCATCAACAGTGCATTGCATCTGTGATTGAAGAGGTCAAACATGAAGAAGACATATTATCTTTTGTTGAAAAATATGAAAAAGATTTAAGCAAATTAGAATCTTCTTCAAATCGGATTATTCCTGCTTTTTTACCAGAAACACTAGAACAAACTATTAAAGAAACTTCAATCAATCTCTATCAGTATTTAGATTTAAATGGAGTAGTCCGAATCGATTATTTGTATGATAATCAAACAGGTCAACTTTACATCAATGAGGTCAATAATATTCCTGGTTCTCTTTCTTTTTATTTGTTTGAACCAATGGGCATTTCATTTGAAAAGTTAACCCAAATCTTAATCACGAATGCAATTTTAACTAAGCATAGTGCAAATCAAAAGAAGACAACATTTGATTCTAATGTGTTTAACAAAAAATCACTAAAACTAGGTGCGAAATAAATGCAATTTATACATATCTATGGTATAATACAACTATATCATAGATATTGCTGACGTAGCACAATAGGTAGTGCACCTCCATGGTAAGGAGGAGGTCGCTGGTTCGACTCCAGTCGTCAGCACCATTTGGATGCAAAGACTTTAATACAGTGTTATTAAAGTTTTTTATTTTTTTAACAATACATGAAAAATGCAAAATTTAAATATATAAAAATTTTATATGATATAATTTATATAAAAAGAGGTAAAATATAAAAAAGACAATTTTAGTAATTATATGTATTGTAAGCATACTATTTTTAGTATCACCTACAATTTGTTATTTTTTAGATTTAATTTATACTTTTGAAGAGGTATTTGCCATTTTACCATTCATGATATTAGGAATTATTGGTACTGTTTTTAGTTTAAAAAAGTTATTTGAATAATGGTAATGATAACAAAAAAGAAGAAATACAAAAATGAACTTCAGAATACAAAAAACATCGCTAAATTGTACAAGCGATGTTTTTTGTATTATATTTATAGAAAAAGAATAGAACATAGTTTTAAAAAGCAAAAATTGGATAATGCAATTCTTGATTTGATATAACAAAATTTTTGTTTACATAGTTTTAGTATGCTATAGCTAAATCAAGTCAAAGCATATGTTTATATTACAAAACTTGATTTAATTATTGATAATGAGTACTTCATACTATGATAAACTCTAAAAGAAGTAGGAAAGATGCAAGCATCTTTGTTCCTCATACTTCAGATAAAAGGGCTGTTTTTGAAATAACGGAAGCAATATATCAAGAATTAATAAAAAATTGTATTCAAGTATATAAATAAGAACCAAGCTTTGTTCATACTAAACTTTATGTATTAGATGATAATCTTGCAATGATGGTAACAATTAATCTTGATTACAAAAGTTTAGTTCACCACTTTGAAAACGGCATTGTTTAAAAAAATAATTCATAATTATCGTCAATTAGAGTATAAAGAAAAAATGATAATGAACGCATCATTATCAATGGTTTTAATTGTACTATTAATAATTGGTAAATTTTTACTGTCCATTTGGAATAAAATCTTTTTCTTTATAGTGGGGTTAGTTCACCTACTTATCGCATTATCTAAATTTGTTTGTTTTAATGGGATGACGACAGAAACTAAAAACTTTAAAAAAAGGAATAATTTTAATTGCCTTACTTTTAGTTGGAGTAGGTTTCATGTACGGAATTTATATAGCAAGATTTATTTTCTTAGATATTCAATCAACAAAATATGAAAAGTACTGGCAATAATCATTGCATTCGTATCTTTTATAGAAATGGGAGTTGCTATTACGGGTATTTTTAGAACTTATGGCAAAGGGCATTATTTTAGAAATATTAAAATTATCAACTTTTGTTCAGCATACACAGCATTAGTATTGAATGAAGTGGCTTTAATGAGTTTTACATTTGAAGGTAATCCCAGCACTCTATTTTAGTTTAACAAATCATGAAGAACAAATTTTTAAACTAAAAAATAATAAAGTACATCTATATGATACAAAAGAGATTAAAATAAAATTAACCCATTCAAAAATTTATGCAAATTTTTATTATGAAGGACATATTGAAGAAGATAGAATAATGGGTAGAATTATTAAAGATAAAAACCCTATAATGAATTGGAATGTTTGTGTTTTAATAGTAGTATTTACTTTATCTGAAATATTGATTTTTCCATACGCAATAGGAGCTTTAATGCATTTCTTCAAACATAAGCGAATAATTAAGATATTAAATGGAAAATTAATTGATTATGACAATATAAATGATGAAGCAGTAGGAAAAGAAAGTAAACATATTAGATATGGCACTATTATTCAAAAGGTAATTCATAATGAATATATTTCAAATTTATAGTCAAATATCTATACATTCTAGTTAAAAAGTAGTAAAATATAGTTACCATAAAGATAGGTACGAGAGACAAGCTCTATGACTACCAACCAACCTATTCAATTAGGTGGTAAAGCTTGAATGATGGAAACATATTCATTAGTTTTTTTATGCTTGCATCATTGTGATGGAGGCTTTTTTATTTCTTTTAGTAGAAAGAAGGAGAGTATGATTTGGATTTTATTAGCTCTAATAGGCGCACTATCAACATCATTAACAACTATATTTGTCAAAGTAGGAATAAAAGATGTGGAAAGTAATTTTGCAACATACTATAGAACAGGGGTTGTTATATTATGTTGTATCATAATGTGTGTAATAACTAACAGCTTTAAAGATATAAGTTTACTTACTTGGCAAAATTCTTTATTTTTAATATTATCTGGTCTTGCAACTGGGTGTTCTTGGTTATGCTATTATAAAGCTTTAAAATTAGGTGATGTAAATAAAGTTGCACCCATTGATAAATCAAGTTTTATATTAACAAGTATTTTATTCCTTATATTCTTTTTTAATGATACAACTCATAATGGAGATATATTCACTATTGTAATACTATCTATCTCTATGCTATTGATGTTAATAGGGACATTGTTAATGATATCAAAAAAAGCAGGAGAACAACAGGTAAGTAAAATATGGTTGATATTTGCAATACTATCAGCAGTATTTGCATCATTAGTATCTTTATTTGTGAAAATTGGTTTGCAAGGCATACCAAGTTATTTAGGCACACTATTTAGAACAATCATTGTATTCATATTTGCTGGAGCAATTATGCTAGGAAAAAAAGAGATACCTAATCAAAAGGAAATAAATAAAAGGTCTTGGATATTCTTAACATTATCGGGGATAACTACAGGAATTGCTTGGATAGCAGAACATAGTGCATTCAATTATGAAGGAGCAAATCCAATCGTAATCAATTCTATAGGTAAATTATCTATATTATTAACAATGTTATTTACAAGCTGGATATTAAAAGAAAAGTTTACAAAAAAATCGATTTTAGGTTTAGCGTTATTGACTGTAGGAATAGTATTGATAATAATATTTAGTTTATAAAAATAAATCGATTCTGTGTTAAAAATATAGGAATGAAAAATAACTAATGAGTTATTGTTTTGTTCGATGTGCATTATTAAGGTAAAAACTAGTCAAACTTTTATGAAAGTTGCAATTTTAGAAAGTATTATAAAGTAAACAGATTCTTTTTATACCATATTTGATATATTATTTATTAGAATAACTGCTTTTACTACTTCGAACAAAAAGAAAATGAAATATCTTAAGAAAACGTTTGCACTATTTTCTAAGTTATGATATCATATAAGTGTGAAAAAGATAAAAATGTTATATATTATTATTTCTAGGATATAAGGAAATAAATAGACAATTTATATAATTATAACAACTGATGCAAAACTAGCACTCCTAGAAAAGGGGAGCTTTTTGCGTATAAGTCATATAATAGTAGGAGGTCATAATGATGAAATTTTACCTAAGAAATAAGGTGATACTCGAAATTTTTTGCAAAGCACGTTGGATATCATCAATTAAAATTGCCAAGGAATAGTATGATCTAAAATAAAAAGAAAGGATAAAAAAGGTGAATAAACGTAAGAAAAACAATTATTCAATTCATGCTACAAATTTATCAATATTTTCTAAGATGATAATTATTGTTTTAGTTGTAGGTATGGTATCTGGCCACATTAATTTTTCAGTTTTTGCAAGTGCATTTAAGTCTACATATGATGAAGAAATAACAATTGATAATAATCAAGATGTATCAAGTATTCCTCGTCTTGGTGAAGACGAATCCTTAAGAACACCAAATTCTAAAACATACATAAAAGAAAATGGTTCGTTAGAACTTGAATATTATTCTGAGGAAATACATTATTTAGATAATGGCGTATATAAAGAAATTGATAATACGCTTAAACTAGTTGGCAACAATTATACAAATACGTGTAATAAATATAATGTTATGTTGCCAACAAGCATTACTGATAATAATAAGGTTATATATAATTATCAAGGTAATATTATAAAGATATTTAGAGATGTAAACTCTAGTGATACAATTCTCAGTAATATTAATAAAAATACGGTTAATTTGAAGGATGAAATAAGTTATAAGTTAAATAATACTGAAACAATTAAATATAAAGTATCACAAAACTCGATTGAAGAAGATGTAATATTGAATAATTATATTTCTGATTATTCGTATGAATATTATATAGAAACACCTTTAAGAATAGAACGAGTTGGAAATAATCTAGAATTTTATAATAATCAAGCATTAGTATTTGTAATGGATGAATACGTAATGTATGATTCATTAAATGATAAATCAAATGACATTGATTTTGAAATTTCGCTAGTTAGTACTGATGTGTATAAAATAGAAGTTACTCCAAATGATGAATATTTGATTAATGCAAGCTATCCAGTTGTCATTGATCCAGAAATAAGAATTATTGATGGGGGATTAATTGATGGTGCGTTTAGTGTTACAACAGTAGATTTATTAGATAATACTACTACTCATTATTCTATTGGATCGTTTACAGTTAATAATAGAATTAACTCTAATCCAAATGATGATATTAAAGCTTATTTTAATATCTTAATACCACAGTATTATAATACTTCACTAATGAATGTACTACTTAATAATCAATTTATGTATGCATATGTTACATTACCAACTGTTTCCGTGAATAGTCAGTATGATACTACTGTAAATTTAAAATATGATGGAGAAATAGTTGCAAGTGATATATTCCATAATAAAATAGCTTTTGATCATAAGTTTGATGTTTGTAATGTAATAAATAGCGAGATTAATGATCTTGCTAGTAGTGATTTATATTTTACGTTTGAACTTACTATTGATGGAAGTGATAATACTAGTATTACATATTCATTAGGTGGAGATTTAACTGGGTCAAAGCCTGTTATTACTTTAGGTTATATGGATGAAGCAGGGCTGGCTAACTATTATACTTATGAATCATTTAATTTAGGTGATAATAGTACTGGTTATATTGCACATAATAGTGGTAATTTAACGTATTTATATAGTGACATAAGTGATAATTTACTTAATCTAACACATGTATATAATGTAAATCGCATGAATGAGGAAAGTTTATATGGAAAAGGGTTTAGTATTAACTATAATGAAAGAATTTCAACCTTTTATTATAATGGAAGACTTGAGTTAACACTTGGTGATGGAAGATGCGTTTTGTTTAGCGCAATAGATTCAACTAACTTAGAGTTTACCGCAAATGATGGTAGTTTAGATAAACTTACTAAAAGAATCGAAAATAATGAACTATTAGGTTATGAAATAGAAACATCAAGTGGTAATTTAAAAATTTATGATGGAAATGGATATTTAATAAAAGTATATCAAAATATTAATGATAGAGAAAATGGTCTATGGAATGCTAATGCAAAATATGTAGAACTGTTATATGATGAAAATAATTTCTTAATAGAAGTAAAAGATAACTATCAAAATAAAATAGTTTTAGATTATGATTATTCAAATGAAAGACTCTTAAGCGTTAATTATTATAAATATAATGAGTCAAATATTTATGGGCTTATAACTAGTATTAGTTATACATATAGTGGTGATAAATTAATAGAAATTTCTAAAGCTATATCTTCAAATAATGATTCTAAAACAATAAATACTATTATTGATTATGATAAATTTATAAGTAGAATAAGTGTAAATAATAGAGGATATATATTTGAATATGATTTAAGAAATAGAGTACATACTATAGAAATATATTCAAGTAGTTTTTCAAATGGCTCATACTTAACTTTTGATTATGATACAAATGGTAAAAGAACAACGATTACGGATTCAAGTAATAAAAAAGTATCATATACATTTGATAAATATTATCATACAAATTCAGTAACCGATTCAAATGGTTATACAACATTTTATAAGTATAATGATATTTATTATGATGAATCAGGAAATACGATTACAAGTCCTAATTATGATTTAAATCATAAACTAAAGGTTAGTTCAAATAAGTTCAAGAATACTATTAACCCTATTGTTAATCATGGCTTTGAAATACTTAGTGAAAGTGATATTTATGGTTGGACAAAAGATGTTACGGGAAGTTCAAGTGCGATAGTAGAAACAAATACATATTTATATGGTTCGAAAGTTTTAGACTTAAAAAAAGGCAGTGGTCTTTCTAAAGTATATCAAGAGATAAATGTTGAACAAGGTAAAGAATATATTGTAAGTGGATATATAAAAAACAAGAATAGCGGAATAGGTGCGTATATCAATGTAACTCCAATTAGCGGAACATTTAGTAATATAAGTAGTAGTGGAAATATCAAATCAACAACAGATTTTGTAAGATTTGAATATAAATTCACATCAAACTATACAGGTAGTGCTAAGTTATATTTAGTAAATGAATCAACAGGTCACGCTTATTTTGATCAAATTCAAATTAACACTAATTATGTAGATACAAGATATAACTTATTAGGAAACTCTTCATTTGAAAAAACAACTAGTGTGGTAGGATATGAGTTTCCGAATAACGCATGGAATTATGATGGAGTAATAGTAACTAATAAACAAGATAAGTTTGATGACTTTGTAGGTAATAAAAACTTATTACTTGGAAATAACGGTTATGTTTCTCAGACAATTAATACTATAGGTCTAAAAGATGATACATTTGTATTTGGTGGTTATGCGCTTTATGAAAACTATACAGGGTGTGTTAAAATATCACTTACCATAAATTATATTATTGATACAGAAAATAATATCTCAAGTGATACAGTAAGTTTTATTTTTGATGATGCCACGCTTAACGCAAGATATATGATGAATAAGATACAAGCAAGATATAATTATTCATCAATTACATTTAAAGTAGAAAATGAATCTCCATCAAGTTATGCATATGTTGATAACTTAGGTGTATTTAAAGAAGGATATGGAATTAATGTTAGTTATACTGATGAAGGAATGGTTAGTGAAAAACATAATGAAGTAACTAGTGAATTAACTAGCTATGAATATGATGAAAATAACAATCTAACAACTATTATTTCAAATGAATCCACAACTAACATAGAATATAATGATGATAATTCTATTAATTTAATTGAAAAAGAAAATGTAACCAATCATTTTGAATATGATGAATATGGAAATGTTATAAATACAACTGTTGATACAACTGATTCAGATAACTCGTATAGTTATGGAAGTACTGTGTATTCAAGTAATGGATTATTCCCTGTATCATCAACTGATATTTTTGGAAATACTACAAGTTATGTATATGACATAGTAAGTGGTTTAGTAAAAGAAATAACAAGAGGCGATGGATACAAAGAAGAGTATACATACGATGCCTTCGGTAATGTCTTAACAACAACAAGCGGTGTAAATTATGGTAGACGTAATATTACCTATACTTATGATATATATGGTAATATTACATCAATAACAAGTGGTGTAGTAACATATTATTTTACATACAATAATTATGGTGATATTAAAACTATCAAGATAAATAACAATGAAATAGTAACAAATAATTATAAAAATGAAAATAGCAATAATCCATATATAGGTGAACTTGAATCAAGTACTTATAGTTATGGAACGATTAGTTTTACATATTATGAAGATGGAAATATCAAAGAAGTTTATTATAATAATACCTTAGTTTTATCGTATATTTATAATGATTATGGCGAGATAGCATCATATACTGATACATTAGAAAACATAACATATTATTATAACTATGACTATCAAAATAGGCTTATAAATGTAAACGCAACAAATGGAAGAAATATAACATATACATATGACGAAGATAGTAACTTAGTTTCTAAAACCAATATTTTAGGAACAAATAGTTACACATATAATGATTCAATACTTTCTTCTGAAAATATTTCAAATAAGTTTAGTATAGGATATACTTATGCAAGTGATTCATTTAAAAATCTAAACGTAGTAAGTTATTATATTAACAATAATCAAATAGATGTAAATTACACAAATGAAACAATAACTACAACTAGTAATGAAACGCTTTATACTGGTCGTATTAAAGAAGTAACATATATAAATAGCAGCAATGAAATCATAAGGTATATCTATGAATATGATGATTATACCAATAACATCACTAAAATTAAAGGATATACGAATAGTGTCTTAGTATATAGTGAAGAAAACTACTATGATGAGTTTAATCAATTAAACGCTCAATTGGTATATGCCAATAACTGCAATTACATGTATGAATGTGGATATGATGTAAGGGGAAATATAGTAGGGTATTACTTGCAAAATCAAACAACAAGTGAAACTATAAACACAGGTGAATTTACTTATAATATAAATAATGAATTAGTAGCAGCAACAATAAATGGTGTAACCTATAATATGACTTATTCAAGTATAGGACTTCCAGATTCTTATTTAGGATGGAATATAACATATTATATGGATAAAATCACTAGTATTACAAAAGGTAATTCTACAATATATTACTCATATAATGCAAATGGCATAAGAACATACAAAGAAGTATTATCACCTAATGGATGTAAAACTACATCATATATATTAGAAGGAAACAAAATAATAGGTGAAATAATAGATGGTAGGGATACAGATGAATTATATTACTATTATGATTCTAATGATAATATTGTAGGTTTTACTTACAATGGTACGAAATACTTATATTTAAAGAATCTTCAAAATGATGTAATCGGAATAGTTGATGCAAGTGGAAACATTGTGGTAAAATATTACTATGATGGATATGGTAGTATAATTGATGTAATAGATATATCTGGAATCAATCTATCAAGTATTAATCCGTTTAGATACAGAAGTTATTATCAAGATGATGAAACTGGTTGGTATTATTTAAACTCAAGATATTATGATGCATTAGTAAAACGATTTATCACTATGGATGATATAAGCTATCTTGGAGCAAGTGGTACAGCACTAAGTTATAATTTATTTAGCTATTGTGAGAATAATCCTGTTAATAATGTAGATTATAATGGAACATGGTTAGAGCGTGTCGTATGTGGAGTTGCATCCGCGGCAGTTTTTGGGACATTGGCTTTTATAACATGTCGAATTTTGGCACTAGACAATAAGACCACTGCAATTGTGACAGCGGCTTTTGCAGGATTGGGTGGAATAATTGGCGCTGCATTAGGTCCTAAATTTTTAGCCAAAAATTCAAAAAAATTGTTGAATGCTATTAATAAAATTGAAAAAAAGAAATTCTCAATTAAAGGATTTGGACCAAATTTAGATGGAAATATATTCGGTATAAATATAAGCGATACTTTAATAATAATGTTACATGCTCCTCATCCTAAAACTGGAGAATGGTTTTTCCATATTCAAGTTGAAGTAAAAATAGGCAAAACACAAAGACCTTTGTGGAAATATCCATTGCTATACGTGAATCCACTAACATGGGGGAAAAAGAAATAATGACTAATGAATATAATCTATTATTATCAAAGGAAGAAGAAATTGAAAATTTCACTCAAATATTGGAGACTTTTACAAAAGTAAATGATTATGTCATAATTTTTAGATTAATATCTCCAATATATACGTATAAGTCTGTTAAGAAAAATTATGGAAATTTTAATTTTTTATATTTTGATAAAAGAAAAATTAAAAGTAAATTGCCAGAATTATTTGTTTTATTAAATAATGAATGTGAATTAAACATAATATTAGATGATTGGCCTTGTTTTACAATAGAAAAAAAGTTTTTATACTTCATAAAAAAAGAGTATTTTCAAATTGATAAATTTAATGATCTAGAAATATACAATATTTTAGAAAAAAGTGAAAATATCGATATTATAATCGAAAATTCAGAAAATTCAGATTTTTTCTATGATTTAATTATAAATATAAAAAACTCTAATTATAATCCTATAAAAATTTTTAAAATTTCTCAAATAATTAATGAGTGGAATCCAATAAAAGTATTGATACATACGCCTATGGATGAATATAATTATGAGACATTTGAAATTTCTAATAAATATGTAAATGATGTAAATGAATTATCTAAGATAATACATAATGTATTTAAAATGAATTTTGGAGAAACATTTAATTATTCATTACAGGATTGCTATATGATTGCTGAAAAAATTATTAACAATATTCAAAATATTTGATAATACAATATATAATTAAAAATATAATATTTATTACCAAGCATCTATTGTATAATGAATAAGTTTGACTATATGTCTTAATTGTTAGAATTTAAATTAAAAAGAAAATCAGCACTTGCTAATCTGGCAATAATGATAAATCCGATAAATTACTTATATTTAATGATATTAATTTAATTGCTGAACGTGTTATTTCTAACTTAAAGAATATGGGAAGATTCGGAAGAATAATAGGTAACTATAATTCTAATATAAAATCTAATGAATATAGAATTGCGATAAGATGTAGCACAAGTCTGTACGATTATTATTATGGAATTCCTATGTATGATCATCATTTTATGGTTCAGCATACTTTAATCTCATCAAGGATCCACTTGGGAATATCTCTAAAGTCATGTATCGTGGAAAAATGATAGGAGAATATATCTATGATGGATGGGGAAACTGTGAAGTAAAAGAGTGATCAATATCGAATGATATAGATAGATGTGTATTATACCATAATCCATTTAGATATAAAGGATACTATTATGATGTAGAAACTAATCTCTTTTATGTAACCTCTCGCTATTACAGCCCTGAACTTGGAAGATTTATTCAACCAGCAGATGTATCAAGTTTAAATACATCTATTATTAATGGACTTAACTTATATATTTATGCGAATAACAATCCAATCGGTATTGCTTATAGTAGTTCTGGTGTTGGTGGAACTGCTAGTGGAGGAATGGTTAGTTCATTATCACTAGGTGGTTCTATTGGTAATACATCAGTTCCAGGATGGATGCAGACTTTAGTAGGTGCTGTTCCAGATATTATTTTAGGTATAAAATATTTGAATGCAAAAGGTATTCATACACAATTTGCTTATGCTACTAATACTAGATATATGCACCCAATTATGGAAAAAACATGGCGTTGGTTTGGACAATCTAACTCATATTCATCAAATTTTGGTACTATAGCACAAGGATCGTTTAAGCAAATTTTAACTGGTGATGCTAAAGCAGGATTTGGTGCAATTGCTAAATCTGTGTTTGGAACTGTAGGATTGAATTTTGGTGTTAATGCTATATTTAATTTGTATGAAAACAATTGGGATTATAAAGATGTTGACATGTGGATTGATACAGGCATTGATACCGCAATCGGTGTGGGTTCATATTATCTTGCTGCTGGCACAATGTCATTAATAACTGCAGGAGTTGTTGCTGCTGGGTTTGCTATGCCCGGTATAGTTGTAGTTGGTGGTGTGGTATTACTTAGTATGGGATTTGAATGGTTGATAAGAGAAGTTTTTGATTATCATCAATAGTTTCCTAAATTTATTGGAGGGATAAAATGAATAAAAAAGTTATTAAATACTTATCAAATAAACATAATTATACTTTTTTAGACAAAATACTATTATTTTACTTAAGTGGAAAACTAAAAAAAATGTTAATTGATAATAATGCAACAGATATAGAAATTTATCCTTCTATAAAAAAGGAAAATTCCATTCAGATATATTTCAAATATTATAACTTGTTTGTTATTTTTGATTTTAAAGATAGTTATTATGAGTATTGTAAATATGATTCTAAGAGCACCCCTGAAGAATTAGAACAATGCATAGTAAAAACGCAATATAATGATGAGTTTGCTGTTGATATTTTTATTAAAGAATTTATCGATCTTATTGAACAAGACGAAAGATTAAATAAGTCTATTAATTTTAAAAAAAATAAAAAGAAATTATATAGTGTCTTATCCGTTGTCTCTTTGATAATTCCATGGATAATTCTTGGTATTATATCACTATGCTCATATTTAATAAAAAAAGATTTAAAATTAGGCGTATGGTTTGGTATTATTATAATATTCTCAATAATTGCTTGGTTTATATTTGACAACAAATCAAAAAAATAATTAATTTATTAAATAAATAATAAAACATAGAATTTAGACACTTTCCTAAGTGCTTTAATAAAAACTATATAAGCTTGCTATTAATAGTCCTTTTTAGGACTATTTTACTTATATTGTTAGATTATTTTTTATTAAAATGATATAATAAAAGAAAGATAAATTGTAATTTGTGGGTGGTCTGAAACATGAAAAAAACAGATTTTATAGAAAAATGGATTGATATATTTGGAAAAGAATTAAAAAATGAAGATTATAATTATTTGTGGGAAGCTTTCTTTTTAAAACCCAAAGAAAAATTTTTGTCTGGTATTAACGCAAAAAAAAAATTTTTTGAAATGGATAGAAAAGGTGCACTATGTATAGAAATGTGGTTTGATGATGAAACTCAAGAATATGATGTTAAATATTATGATGAAGAAATATCTAATGGAGAGGGTATCATTCCAGAACTATTTATAGTCAGTAAAGACTGGAGTTGGTCTTATGTTTGTTCTCATGAAGATGATGATGCAAAGAATGGACCGTTCTTTATATATAATGAAAATAGATAAACTCCAATTTAGAGAATAGATTTAGACATTTAGAATATGCTAGAAAGGAAATAAATATATGATACCAATTCCTCAACATTTAAAAAAAATAGCAACTAAAATAAAAGAAAAAAATGAAAGCTTAACAATGCATATATGCTGTCAATGTGGTTGTGATGATTTTGTTTTTTTAAAGAATATATCAAAAAAAACTGTGTTAACAAATGAACAGAAAAAATTAATTAAAGCATCGGAAAAATGGTGGTGGACTGAATATTATCCATTGATTGAAGCCCCTAATCGTGCTGTTTTCTATGAATATCCTGAATTAGGATATAGAGAAATATTTATATATAATGAAAGAGGAACTGAAAATAGAAAATTTGACAAGGAAATTGATAAAGAAAGAATAGTTCGTTATTTTAAATTAAATTATGGAGAATTCCCTTTGGATCAAAAAGAAATCAATCAAATAAATCCTATTGATTATACCACTATTATTAAAGTAAAATGTTCAAAGTGTGGTAAAGAACATCTTCTTTTTGATAATCGTATTCATGGATGTGAT
>JAMPAL010000010.1 GCA_023667245.1 Anaeroplasma bactoclasticum | reverse complement strand
TATCATGATAAACAGTATGAACTACCATTTCATCATTTTTCTTTTCATAATACTTGATGAGTTTAGGATATTCTTTTTTAAATAATTGTCTAGGGACTTTTTTGGTTGTTTCATTAATTAGACCATTACCAACTCTGTCTAACCAATCCATAAATTCTGCATTTAATCTATCAATGCCATAATAGATTCTTCCATCTAAAAATTGATGTTTAACAAAATCAACTGTCTTTTCAACTTTACCTTTAGTTGATGGATCATATCCTTTGCATAAATATATTGAAAACCCTGTCTCTTTGATAAATTCTTCAAATTCCTTAACAAAAATAACTTCACCTAAATTTTCAGATACCACCATTGTTTTATCCTGGTCATAAACAATCATTTGAGGTCTTCCACCAAAATATCTAAATGCATAAATATGACTTTCAATAGTCTTGCTTGCATCAAATGGCTCTACTGAAAAATAAGCAAACTTCATTCTGCTATACGATAAAATCATCGAAAAGAAATAAATTCTAATATTTCTTCCATACATTGTTTTCATCACATACTGACCGAAATCAACTTGCCCTTCATAACCTGGTTCTGTTTCTTCTCTTATAGAATACTTTCTAGCAGGTTTTAATAATCCAGTTTGTTCTCTAACCTTTTTAACATACCTATAAAATGTAGTAGAAGGAATATCAAAGTCACTAAAATCATCCTTGATTCTTCTTAGAAGCACAGTATTATTTATTTGGGGACATATCTTTAATATTTCAATAATATACTGCCTATAATTATCCAAGATAAACTCATGTTCTTTTTGAAACTTGTAAAAGAAATCTTCGTCTCTATCCCACCAGTTCCATACGGTTTTATACGATAAATTAAGTTTTTCAGATACCTTAAGTTTTGATACCCCTAGCTTCTTATACTCTTGTAATTTTTTAAATTGTTCGATTCCAAGCACTCTTTTTACCTCCTTCTTTATTTTGAAATCTTACAAATGCATCACTAATAACTAATGATGCAAATAAATACTTTCATTAAGCACCACCTCCTTAAAATGAAAAGCGGTAGCAATTACGCCACCGCATTAATAGATTTTTTTTTATTATCTTTATCTCTGTTTTAGATCAATAAGTTTTGAGTAATTGCTCATTATTGAATGCACCATCATCAGCAAACAAACTATCTTTGAATACTATACACTAATATCGGCTTCATTTTATAATCGCCTTTATTACTTTATTAGCAATATTATCATTAAAATTCCAATAACAATATTGTCATATATAATATACTTCTTCTCGATATTGGTTTCTCTTTTTGATTTCAGTAGAAGGTTCTAATAAAAGTTCTATCATTGCAATCACTACTACATTTCTGCAGAGTAAAAATCATTTCAACACATGTACCAACGCCATTGCAATTTCTTCTGCATCGGAAACTTGATTCATTCGTCCAAAGCTTATTCGTATAGTTCCTTCTGCGTAATCATTATCAACTTTAATTGATTTTATAACATGCGATACTTGATTTTTTTTGCCATCACATGCTGATCCTGTAGATATATAATACCCCATTAAATCAAGTCTATGTAGAACTAATTCCCCGCTCGTATTTTTTATAGAAACGTTAATTAGACCAGGCAAATGATTATTAATGTCCCCATTCCTTAGGAAATCGACATTATTATCTTTCAAATTAGATATAAACTTTGCTTCCATCTTAGAGAGCATTTGAGTTGTTTCTTCCATTTTTAAAATTGATTCTTCTAGTGCATACGACATACCTACTATTGCAGGTACATTTTCTGTTCCTGCTCTTTTACCATTCTCTTGTGAGCCTCCATTTACAAATGATGCAATTTGCGTTCCTTCTCTTATGTACAAAAAACCTATTCCTTTAGGACCATTAAATTTATGTGCAGAAGCAGATAACATATCAACGCCTAGTTTACTTACATCTATTTGCACATGTCCTATAGCTTGTACAGCATCCGTATGGAACAATGTCCCATATTTATGACATATTTTAGATATTTCATAAATCGGTTCAATCGTTCCTATTTCATTGTTCGCAGTCATAATTGACACAAGCACATTACTTGTTTGATGCTTTATTAAACATTTTTCTAATTCTTCTAAATTCACTATGCCATCATCATCAACGGAAATAAATAGTATTTGTGCACCTTTTTTTCTTTCGTCTTCACACGCATTTAAAATTGCATGATGTTCAATACACGAAGTTATTATTACCTTCTTATCTGAAATTTTACCAAAACATTTTATAGCCCAATTATCACTTTCACTTCCGCCAGATGTAAAGAAAATTTCTTCTTGTCTTGCTCCAATGCAAGATGCAATTCTTAATCGTGCTTCTTTTAATGCTTTTTTTGAGCCACGAGAAAAAGAATATGACTGAGATGGGTTACCAAAATCATCTAGTAAATATTTTTTCATTTTATCAAATACATTTTCTGATAGTTTTGTTGTGGCAGCATTATCTGCATAGATTGTTTTTTTCATTTAAACAATTCGCATCCTTCTTCTTTAAATTCTTCTATTTTTTCTAATACTTCGTCTACAGTCACATTTAAAAAACCTGCAAGACAATCTAGACAATAGTACTTTTCAATATTTTTCCCTAATAACTTCTTGTTTAATGCAATAGTATCTTTATTTAAATTTTCTTTAAAACACGCAACACAACAAATCTTCATAATTCACTCCTCGTTTGCAACAATTTTAAAGTCAGGTATGTCTTTTCCTTTATACTCTTTATCAAGATAAATTTGTTGCATTCTAACTATTTCTCTCATCTTCATTGCAGGCTTAAGACAATAGTTCTTAAAATCTTTTATATTAATATCTGTCGTTTTTCTGACATTCGGAAATAACAATTTTAAATATGCTGTTGCGATTCTTTTTACGGCCTCAGTATCTCTAGTATCAGCTTTTTCTGGAACCTCAATTAGCCTATCAACAATTGTTCTATATGAAGTATCATCCCTTAACAAATGCATTATTGAACAAAAATATTCGGAATTCAACGCCCAACCTGTTAATTTCAAGTCGTCATTCATTCTTGGAATATCCCATCCTTTTATGAAACCATGAATACGATCTAACAATGCTGTTTCTTGAAATAAATTTGGCAATTCATTAAGCATATATTGATATTCATCCATATACTCCTGCGATATATTACCTAAAAAAACAATACCAGCATCAGCTTCACCTTCAAAGCCATTACAGTTAAAAGAACCATATTCCATGTACCCTTGAAGAATTGAACGCATCTCGTTATCATCATTAAACTTTACAAGTTTTATTTCATCAATAGCTACAAAATCATTCCCTTGAATAAATCCATACTTACGAGAAGCAGCATCATAAAACATTTTTGAACGTGATACTTTTCCGCCATCAACTAATGTACCATACTTACTAACATGTCCAAACAAATAAGATTTACCTGTACCTTTAGGTGCTAATTCAATGATATTAAGCCTTTTTTCTATAAAAGGAAGCAATCTTGTTAAAACAGCTAACTTTTGATGCTCGCTTTCATATCCATGAGCATTATAATCAACCGCACCCAAAATCAAATCAATCCATTCATGTACATCAAATTCATTTCTTATATCTTTGTAATAATCAATATCAATTGAATATGGACAGAAATTCTTAAATGAGCAAAGCTTGATTTTCCCTTTTTCTTTATATTTCGCTTTGTTAAAGTTTTTGCCAGTAAACTCAATGTCATAATTATCTGGATATTTGTATCCTAATTCGACAATACCCCAAACATCTCTTGCACTAATAAGCTCATTCTTTAAATCTTGCCAAATATGAGGTTCTATAATTGTTTCCTTGTTTGTTAAACCAAAATCTGGAAGCGAAAAAGATATGGCTTGTGTAGCAACATCAATATCAACAGATATTCTAGTCAAAAATTTGACTCTTTCTCCACCAATTACAATTCTTTCTTTAATGCCAATCCATTCTTCTTTTCTGGGTATTCTTTCTTTTATAAATTTATCCATTCCCTCATAATCAATTTCTCCATTATCATCTTGAAAAATTTTAAGTAAATAATCTCTTAAGAAAGATGGCAAATTCAAATTGGTAAAAAAACTTGTATTTTTGATGTCTTTATAAACAACCATCTCATCAAAATATTCTTTTAATTTATCTATCATATTTATCACTCCCACAAGTTATTAGTCTTTGCAGACTCTTTTTCAATTTTGAAGTTGTTATTAGTTGAGACAAGTTTATTGTTCGCCCACACCTCAAAACTATAGTTACCACTTCTTTTTAAATCTATGAGTTCTGAAAGAAAATTAAATCCATCAGTTGACTCTGCAGAATATGATGCACCATTAACATGAACAGTTACATTGCTTAGTTTACTACTAGAGTAGAATTTAAGTACCGCTATTGTCTTATAACTTACCTTAATTACTTCGGTAATAACTCTTATCTCAACGTTAGCCTCTTTACGAGATATCTCGATAATTGGAACAACTACCTCTTCAAGTGTAGCCCCACCATGCATTTCTACCTTACCAACTCTGCCTCCTTTAAATGCATTATAATCGCCTAAAATACACACGTCATTTTCATAAATTGCATTTGGAATAATTTCCATATTTGGGATAACCTTACATACTCTACCACCATGCTCGCCTGGTGATTCTACATCAATTTTAATCATTTCTGTATTCAAAATAGCAAGACGAGTTGCTCCGTGATCAGAAACGATTACAGCCTTCTCATATGAATATGATTTTAATTTGGCATTTATGCTTGAAATACAGTTGTCAATTATTTTAAATTCTTCAATTATGTGTATCGGCAATTTATTCTTATCGAAATCAAAATCATTCTTTCCGTCATGAATTAAACTATCAAGCTCTTTTTCATCTTTAACTTCAACTTTTTTCTTACTGAAGAACTCTCTAAATTCAGTGTTTTTATAGGTAAGAGTTGGAAGGTTTGCTTTAGCGACATGAACATTTACTGCCAACCCCTTTTCTACACATTTTCGTTCAATATAACTCAAAAATTCAACGCCTAAAGCATCTATAAAATAAACAATAGCATCATCAAACGATATTTCATCTAATTTTTCAGATCTATACATTAAAATTCTTTTGTAATTTCTTTCACACGCTTCTTTGTCAACAATAGCTTTGAATTCTGGAGTAAGATGATTGATTATTTTCAAATACTTGTATTCATTAAAATAACTATTAAGTAATTCATCTCCCATGTTATAATTACAAAGATATGCATACAAGTCCGGGTAAACACACTTAAGGACACTCAATAATTTATTCTTACTAAATGATTGATAATAGGAATCGATTATCTTAATAATTAAATTTTTTTCTCGATCGGTATTGTCAGTTAAATAATATATTGCATCTTCCTTTTTATAGCCAATAAAATTACAATAGTCATAAATAATTGAATCATCACCTATTTTCTTTAGGATTTGCTTTCTTTGTTCATATTTGCTCCAAAAGTCTTCTTCCTTATAGTTGATTTCAAGAAGTGAGTCATAAATTAATCTTAAAAATTCATTATATTTGTTTGCCTTAGCAATAGCATAATTCACTGCCCAATTTTCGGTTTTAATATTATTTAGTTTGGAATAAATAAATAAAAGCCACTTTTCAAATGGTGTTTTATTGTTCCATTCTTCAATATTTTTGATGAAATTTTTTGTAATAATAAACTCCTTAATTGTTTCCTCAACTGAATCGTTTTGAAGTTTATTTAATAATGTTGACCACTCAGCTTTTGTCCCATATTGAGATTTTAACTTCTTAACCTTTAAATCTCTTAAGCATAATAATTCAAATGCATCTTTGCATTCTTCTATGTTAAACAATGGTGATTTAAAATCCTTTTTCTTATAACTTGTCAGCACATAGATTTTGACTCCAGTATTTCTTTCAACATTTCGCAAAGCAACATTTAAACCATTTTCTGCACGAACATATTGCTTATATTCATTATTAACAAATACAATCGCGGGTGTACTTGAATAATTTTGATTCTCACTCACAACTATTTTTGATGCGTTTTTAGGATTTTTCTCATTAAGGTATTGTCCACATTGTAAAGTAAGAATAATAAACTTTGTCGCAAAAGATTTTTCCAATAAGGCATGGATGTTTTGTTGTAATGAATCCTGTCCCAATAATTTAAAATAAGTTCCCAAATCAGTAAGAATAACAGTTTTTTCTTTACAATTAGACATATACTCATACAAACTTGAAATTTCAGGCAACTCACATTCACTCTTTACAAGTTCAAAAATGCTCTTTCTGGGGGTAGCAAAAAAATCTTGAAGCAAATTATCCCGCTCTTCAACATTGGAAACATCAATAATAAGTGGTCTATTATCATTACTATCTATGAATGAATTAATTTTGTTTTTCAAACGTTCATGCATGCTGTAACTCCTTACTTTTGATTGTTAATTATTTCAATACCAACAATCATATTTTCTCTTACAAGGTTCTTCAAGTATTTCTTTAATTCATCAGGCGACATTGAATCTATAACCATGTACACCTTAGAATTGCCTCCATTATTATATTTTTGGAATGCAAGATTCTTTATTAAATCATTAATAGCTGAATTTTCTAGCCAATGATATGGATGAATGGACACTTTACCTCTAATAGTTTTTTTAACTTCTAAAATATCATCTAACATCGTTGAGTATGATTTTAGGATGAATTTCTTAAATGCATTATTTCTTGCTAATTCAGAATTCAAGTCATCGAAATAAGGGAATTTTTCAAGATAATCAATTGCATAATCTATTCTGTTCTTGTCATTAGCTTGACTATTAATTGTGTCAAATACACTTCGAGCCTCATCTTGCTCTAAAGCAGGTATTATACATAATATTGGCATGGAATACTTCTCGGACCATTCCATTGGGGATTCTGTAAATGTTCTTTTTTTCCATAATTCAATAAGTTGATATTTAGACATATTAGCTTTGTAATCACTTACTTCAGCTTCTAGGCGTCTTTGATATTCACTATTTTCCATTGCAAATACATCATATAATTTTGTGGAAATTGAGTTAACATCTTCATCAGATAAACCATCTAAATAAAATCTTTCTGTTTGAAATAAAATCGTGATTTGATTTTCGCAGAAATTTTTAAATTGTTCTTTCTTTGATTTCAAGCATTCTAAAAAATCTTTCTTTGAATTGTCATAAATGTAACCATTTTTCTTAAGTTGATATAAAATTTCCAAAAAGTCACGCAAATCTTTAACATCATTTTTTACGGCTTGGAAAGCAACCTTAAACATTTCACATTTCTTTTTCCATTCAGAAATACAATCAAGATATGTTACCGTTTTTGTAATAAAACTATTACTCTCGCAAACAATTTCATATTCAACAATGGTTTCATCGATTTTCTCATCAACAGTTTTCTTATTCCATACCCAATTTGATGCTTCACTAAACTTCTTATTAATCTCATTGATATAAGAACCTGAATCATTTAATTGACTTGCTAATCTAATTAATTTACCACCTTCATATGATTTAAGATAATTATGCATTCCTTCAACACACTTATCTTTTGTCAGTAAACCCTTAATGTCAACATTTAGTTTATTGTTTTCACGATACAATCTACCTATGTCAAGAGCAATGTCCGTTTCTGTTCTGACAGAAGTAGAGTTGTTTGCAAGTTCAACATATAGATCAATAAGCTGTTCAACTTTTTCTCTTAGACTAATTGAAGAAAATTCACAATATTTTAATGTCCATATAGGAAATTTAAACGAATTCATTTTTGAACGAACTCTTGTTCTTGTATTTTCAACTGATGTACATAATGCTTCATCTATTTCAAAAGCAAAAGCCGTTGATTTATTAAATTCTCTTTGGTCTGGCGACATTTCAACTATGTATTTTGTTCTATACTTATTTGAAGGAGTTTGCTGTTGCTTGATTATTTCCTCAATCATCTCCTTCATTTTTTCTATAGACATAGGAACAGTTGTTAAATCATCTGTCCAATTGTATGCGTCATTCGCATAATCTCTCAGAACATAGCCCATTATAAATGCAGTTAAATTACAAGGTAAAAATCCAAACGGAGAATCAATAAGAGCATCATAGACATCTCCAATAGAAACTCTTGTCTTCTTATCAAAATTGCTTTTTATTATCTCTTCTACCTTGTTTTTAACTTTAGAAACCAATTCATTTGGCCTAACAGTCCAATAATTTTCGACATTCCAAACACCGGAAAATTGTTTTTCTAGTTTAGTATTTTCGTTGGCAGATTTATATGTTCCTTTGATTTCACCTGTCAAACCACATTCCGCACCTTGTTTCAATGCATTTGAAGCATACATGTTATCAATAACATTTACATGTGTTTCTAATGCATTAGGAAAATGTTCTTTGTCAAAAGATTTTACTGCATAGTGAATTTCGGATTCGGAATTACAAATAGTACCATCCAAATCGAAAGAAGTATACACTCTGCAAGAATTATTTCTAATTGAAAGTTTCCATCTTCTAATGGCTTCCTTTGCATTCTTATCGTATGTTCTTGCTTGTCCTTGATCCTTGCCTTTTTGATAATTACAGTTTGCCATATTTTCAATATATTGATTGAACAAATCAGAACTTAAATAGTTGCTAGAATAATCAATAAATATAGCTTTCTCGAAACCAGAATCTAAGGTTCTTCTAATTTCTTGTCTTATACGTATACACTCTTCTTCATTTCTTGCAAATGTGTAGATAGCATATAATCTAGAAGGATGGTTTGAAGAGTCGGCAATTATTTTTGATAATTCCATCTTTATGTTTTCGTATGTGAGATGTCTTAGTATAAATCTAATTTCTAAATTACGTGGCAATTTAAAATCGTTTACAAATTCGCCTTCTTCAATTAACTTATCTGTTCTACTTTCTCTTGTTAGTCTTTCTTTTTCTTTACTAATTTCCTCAAGATTTCCATTAGAAACTAAGGCAGAATACTTAAATGCTCCACCGCCCATAGGTCTTTCAAATATAATTTGTTCTTTGATAAGACTATCTGCGAAAGAACTTGCATTGCTTGGTGAAATGTCGGTACCTTCAAAAGCAAGTGCTAAATTCTTCTTATTAGGTACAAACAAAGAAACAGTATCACCAACTTTTTCATTAATTGCTTGAAGCAAAAGAATAGTCTTTAATACTCGCTTTTGTTTGTTATTTAAATTATGTGATTCCACTCTACCATAAACATCAAGCACCATTCTTGTTTGAGGAGCTAGTTGATCTCTACCCTTTTCATAGAAGAAATCCCATAACAAATCAACTGTAAGCAATGCTTCATCATCATCGTCTGGTCCATAATTATCAATAAACCATTGGAAACCTTTTATTTCTTCTCCTCTATCGTTTTTGATAAAGTCAAACATACTTCTTTGGTTAGAGTCAAAGGCTACTGCAATATGTTTCAAAACCAATGCAGCATATGGATGAATTGGCAATACACCCTTTAATTCTTTTTCACCAATTTTAGCGGTTGTCATTACCTCTTTTCTAGAGTCATGTGTTACATCATAAAGAGCATCTACTATTTCATCCCACTCTTTTCTAATTTGTAGGTCGGTCTTTTTTTGCATAGCGTGCCCAGTTAAAATAAATGCCATATTGTCTGGCAATTCGATTGAACAATGCGGGGCAATAAAACGACCATTTATTTTTGTTCTCAAATCATTTTTCGAATTTTCAAAGAAAATGTCTGACTTATGGGTAACTATTGTAAGATAGAAAGGGTATGTTTCGCTCAACTCAGCTAAATATTGGAAGCCAGACAAATCACCTTTATTTAGACTGAAGTAATCAGAAAATTCATCCCAAATAAAGAAAATTGCTTTAAGATTATTTTTATCAATAACATCAATAATCCAGCTTCTCAAATCTTCTTTTTGAAGAACAAATGGCTTAATTCCTTTTTCTTCACCAACAAGAGAAATTTTTTCTGTAAGTGTTTGAATTGCATCTTCATCTGTTAAAGATTTTAATTGCTCAAGAATAGTGTCTGCACTTGCTCCACTAAACAAGATTCTATACTCTTCTTGCACTATATTGTTAAAGTATTGACGATTAGACTTATTGATAAGCCAATTTATCATTGCTTGCCTAATACCTACTTGTCCTTTATATTCATAGCCATTGCTTTCCAATCCTTTGATAATACTTTCTTGTACAATGTTAACCATAATATTATCATTTCTAACGTTTGATGAGCCATATCTATGTACTGTTAATACTTTTTTTGATTGGTTCTTAATATTATAAAATTCATTATACAAATCATTATTTTTGAAAACAGATTTATAATTATCAAAATACTCTTTCAATTCTTCATTAGAACAATCCAAGAGTTTCTTCAATGTCAAAACAGCGTGGGATTTACCAGTACCATACGCACCTTCAACCCATATGGATAACTTTTGTCTTCTAGTTAAAACACTAATAGTATTTTCTAAAAGTTTCATGAAAGTTTCATGTGGGTAGTATGTCTTCCAATGATTAGGTTGTGTTTTAATGACATCTTCATTAACTGCAGGGAAATAACTTTCATTAATTTGAAAATAGTTTCTATATTTTTTAGAATTCATTTTTTTCTCCCCCCCCCTTAGAATATTTCAAGAACATCATCAGATGTTTTGTCGTTCCTTAGATTAATATTATCTAAATCCAATGTAAAAGAAACCGAAATGTATTCGGGATAGTTAATGGCCAATCCTTGTAATACTTTCTCCATTGTTTCTCTGTTTAAACCAAAAATCTCTGTCGGACTTATTCCATCACTTTCAATAGAGTGATTTAATAATCTGGTCAATGAAAATTGATAGTAATTTCCACAGTTTTCCGCAAATTTATAAAGGGAATACAATATTACTTTGGGATCGGGATCAATCCAACTTCTTCTCATAATACTATTTAATTTTCTCTTTCCGTTTTTTATCTCATAATCACAAACTCCCAACCCAATTTCTTCTGATAAGGGTTTGTTGGAAATAAATATGTTTTTAAACGCACTCGCTACATGGTCTTTGGTATTTCCAGTCAAATTCGAATCAAGCATATTGATAATAAGCGTTGAATCTACATACGAATTTAATTCTATATTTTTAATCCACCAATTAAACTCAGGAGTGTATGCCAAATTTGATAACATTAATCCCCATGATGTAGCACTCTCTGCCCCCAAATTGGCAACAAGGTAACCAAACTTTGTCATTACGTTTTTTTCACTTACACCAGAATCCTTTAAAAAGTTCTTAAATACATCAATTTTTTTGCTTCCTAAATTATGATTTTCCCAAAAGGAATCTTTTTTTTCAAAATACTCTTTAATCCAATCATATTCAACTCCTAAATTTGTATATCTATCAATGCTCCCCATTTTCTTTTCTCCTTTTGGTAATTTTAATGAATTAGCAACTAGGCAACCATAATCAACCTCATAACATTTTTTACATTTCACGCATTTATCATCAACAAACACTTGTCCATTCTTAAACGAAATAAATCCATTGGGACAATTTGCTTCGCAAACTCGACATCCTATACAATAGCATGATTTTCTCGCAACAATTTTAAGGTATGAACAAAAGTAGATATCATTTCTTGTGTTAGATGCTAAATCAACAACGAAACTAGTTTTATCAAAATCATACTTAACATCAACAATGTATATTTTATCTTGGAATTCTATCTTCACATCTGTATCAGAAATTGAAATGATTTTACCAATGGTCTTTATCCATTCCTTCCAACTCTTATCATTTTTTTTAATTGTAATTGTCAATACACCATTTTTTATCTCGTCAGAATAAATATCTTTTGCAATATTTAATTCACGTCCACTCCTTCTTGCTTTCCAGCCACCTATGTTCATAAATTCTTCAATCGAATTTTGCGACGATAATGTTTTTGATGTTGTTTCTAATATAATATCATTAAATGTTTTTGTTGTATTTTCACCACAAATCGATTTATTATAACAAACACTCTTAATATATGAATTCTTTTGTCCAGCAAGAGGACATATTAGGCATCCCGCTCTGCTATTTCCTTTTTTATACGCCTTATTCAAATAAAGATTATTTTGATATATATACAAGAATAATTCAGCGGAGTTCCATTCCAATATTGGATGACAACTATATTGTCCTTTAACCTTTTCTCCGTTATTTACTTCTTCATACTCACTTCTGGCTTCGCTTTCATCGGCTCTTACACCAGTGAATGCCATTCCCTTAAATTTATCATTATGTAAATATCTGCGGAGTTCCAATATTTGAGGAGTAGATTTATGAACACTACAACACCAACGCATCCTTTGAGCTGGCGGACCGAACATCCTCCATGTATCAGTTGGATCTAAATTTGATTTTGCGGTTAGAAACTTAATTCCATTTTGCTCACATTGTTTTTCAATTATTTTTGCCGTATCATAGGTATCTGAAAATTCCATACCTGTATCGCCAAACAAAACAAGGAATTCGTTGTGTGGCAAAGTCCTTTGAACAATATCCAACGCTACAACACTATCTTTTCCACCACTAAAAGCAACATAGAATACGTCAACTTTATTTTGATAATTTAAATAATATGAATATGTCTTCTTAATTGTGTGTTGTGCTAGTTGATCAATAATAGTTCTATTTTTTTCAACCATTTTATTAACATCAACGAATTGTAATTTTGCACCGTTTGGCTCAGGATCTTCAACAATTATTATTTCTGGAGCGGTACACATTGTACCACCTCTTGTTTTTCCAACAAGTCTTCCTCTATAGAAATAGTTGTTCGCCTCTGCCCACATATACGG
Organism: Anaeroplasma bactoclasticum; assembly: GCA_023667245.1. Lineage (GTDB taxonomy): Bacteria > Bacillota_I > Bacilli_A > ML615J-28 > CAG-313 > CAG-313. Next base: position 33,550 of record JAMPAL010000010.1, on the reverse strand, counting down.
ATAAGAATCATCCTTATCGTATTTCCAATATTTATCAAAACCTAATATGTCCAATTCTTTATAATAAACGGGTCTTGGTTCCTTGCTCATTTGCAATGGAGTGCTATTTAACAATATACCACCTGTTTCTTCATCCCACTCATATGAATACATGTTGTGAAGACACCTCCTTTTTTACATTTTTGCCTTATTAATGAGTAAATCAATATTCTTAAATTTTCTTGTCAAGATAAAGCAATTTTCTTGAAGATACTCAAAGGCTTTCTCTCTATTAAATAATCTATTTTCTTTGATAACGTCAACTATTAAATCATCAAAATTATCAAAAGCATGTTTTTTTATTATTGCACCTACTGGCTTTTCTTTATTAAATGTAGCATTTAGTATGGAAAATATTTTGCTTTCAGAAAACAGATACCCCTCCAAAACATAATAATTCCACGGATATTGTAAAGTGGGAAATTCTATAAAATTGATTATATCCAGGTAAGAAACGTATTTATCGTTACAATAATTCAAAATTGCGTTATCAATCTTCTCAACATCAAAATTAATAATATCTCGTCTTACATATGTATCTGCATCTACTCTAATTGAAATTTCAAAAACAGCATTGTAATCAATATAACTTTTATGAATTGAAGCTTTAAATTCTTCGAGTTCTTCCAAAGTAAATTTTTCTCTTCTTCTACAGAATTCTCGATACAATTCCTTTACATCAATTTGCTTACTTGACTCACTAATTACATCACCTTTGAAACTGAACTCATCATTTAAAAGTAATTTTATTGAATTCTTAAAACCTAGATCCGTAACATATGGATTCGATTCTATCAATTCTGGCATTTCCTCACGTATGAAGGAACATAGTTCAGCACTACTCACATGATATTTTTCTTGGATAGTCTCTCTAATAAAATCCCTAATTTTACTCAATTGTTGATCTTCTATCTCGAAAATACCTTTGTAGAAATACGATTTCCCTCTAAAGTTAACTATAAAATCCCTATCTCGCAGTAATCCATCGATTGCATTTTGTGCAATATTGGGTAATTTAGAGTAAATCTCTTCTATTTCCATTGGATGACCTGTGTTTATGAATAAATTAATCAAATCCTTCTTAGAATCTCCAGTAGTGCCAACCTTTGACAAATATTCCCTATCAAACTTATATACACCGGCAAAAATATATATTAGATATTCCTTTAACATACCCTCACTGAAGCCTGCATTCAATCTATCTGTAAAACTATCATAAATAACAGAATAGTAAATGATTGAACCTGTTGCATCCAGTTTTTTATCAATGTATTTTTTCAACGCTTTATATGTTGTAGCATCTACAATTGATGGTAAATATACTTTTTCTTCACTAATAAATCCAATCATCAATAATTTTTTTTCATATACTTCATTGCTATCCTCAAGAACTTTGCCATTTAATTCTGAATAACATTTAATAAACTTTCTTTTTCTCAATTGATTTTTATAAGCAAACCCTTCTGGGAAACATTCTTGCAAAACCTTAACATAATCAGGATACATCCTCATTCTCTCCTCTGCAGAAATAAATCCTTGAGTTATTACATCTTCATTATTAGGATTGCTCATATTTTCAATAGAATTTAGTTTTTTCTTTTCTTCCTTCAAAAAAATCTTATATCTATTTAGGACATACCATACCCATTTTACTTTATCTTCAGATTTATCTTTGAGATTTTCCTTAACAAATGCTATTATCTGATTAAGTTCGTTAACATTAGATATAGAATAAATATTATTAATTTTCAATTTGGATAGAAGCAACATTTCATTTATATCTCTTACTATATCAATACATTTCTGGGCGTGATTATTAGCTCTATGTGCTTTACCATCTGCTTTATGATTTTGAATATAACTATCTTTTATATAAGAATAAAAATCAACTTCTGCCATAGAAATAACATACTTTTTACTTTTGCTATCAACGTATGTATTATGTTGTGTTCCATTCACTTGTTCATGTGCTTCCGATAAAATACGATCAAATTCATTGCGATCATTTAAATATATTTTTGCAATAGTATCAAAAATAGCTGTCCTATGCATTGCAGAACGTTCTGGATAAAACGACAAGGCTATATTAGATAACTGGATATTCACACCATTTAAATTTCTAAATTTATCATCTATTTTTTGACCTAAATGTATAGCACGTGTTCTTAAATCATTTGAGAGCTTTGTTAAAATCTCATTTCGATTTCCTTTTTTATTTTCTATTTTCCAAAAGGCCTCAATCAATAAAGCACTTTCAAACTTATCCCATCCTACACGTCCAGTTGAAGATTTTTCTTTTATTCCATTTGGCACCAGCTTTCTTTCATAATCTTGTCTACTAATTTTTTCATAAGTGGGGTGATTAAGTTGAATTATTTTGATACCTATTGAATCATCGTCAAACTTAATCTTAACAATATTATCTTCTTGACTCATTATATAACCAAATCCAAACTTTAAATGATATACATATCCTAGAGACAGTTCCCTCTCTTTGAAAATGACAACCTCATCACAAAAATCACAAAAATACTTGTTTACCTCATCAACAGCAGCAAATATATCATCTAAATCATCATCGTTGTTTGCGAGTAAAAAAGTTCTATTTGTTTTACTAAATTTCAAATTAGTTTTATCGGAATAAAATCTAAGCCTTTCACCTACAATTTTTACTCCTATTATTGAAACTCTGATATCCAAGACTAAATCCTTGACTTCTTTTAATGCATATTCAAAAACTTTGCAAAATTTCTGTGCCGCCTTATTATCATTAAAAAATTCATATATTCTATTTTCATCTTCGGATTGAATTAATGTTTTTCCTTCAGATGAATCATGCGTAGGTAGTTCGTCTACATTATTAAAATTCATCGATTTAACAGAATTTGTAATAAATTCATTTTTCAAAAAAACCTGATAGCACCTACCTAAAGTCACAAATTTTTTATATATTTTTTTGTTTTTTCTTTTAAAATTCTTATCTAATATGATTTTATTCCTTAAATCACTATAAAGCTTTGGGTCACTAATTTGCCAAACATCTAAATTAAAGCAAACGTTAAAAGCTACCTCTATATTATTAGCTAAATCAATAGGGGTAGTGTTCTTTAACTTATTAGTAGATATCCAATTTATAAACGCTTGCTTAAAATCCATAATAATTGCTTCTTTCAATTTATTTTTTTATCTCAAGTTTTATCTCGTGTTTTTCACATAAAACTTCAATTCTCTTTTTTACAGCTTTAGTAGGTTCATATTTTCCGTTTTCCCATCTATTAACAGACGTAAAGGAGACACCAAGGATTTCTGCCAATTCTGTTTGCGATAATCCAAGTTCAGCTCGTATACGAATTATAGTGGCTGGATAATCAATCTTCATATTTATCTCTCCATTCCGAATATTAAAATCTATATAAAATTATAGCACTTTTTTGAGAAAAATACAAGATGTTTGCCATATTATGTCGAAACAAATTTGAGATTTTTATAAAAAGATGCTTTATGATGTTCAAATTAATATCTTCTAAAATAGTAATCGTTAAATTGTGGGGGTAATCGTTAAATTGTGCTAGTAATCGTTAAATCGTGGTCGTGCTTTGCCTACATTTGCTCTTAAATTTTCACTTAAAGATGTACTCAAAATAGCGAAAATGAGACGACACAGCCCAAATTTATCTTTAATTAAGCCAAATTTAAGCATTTCAGCCCTGTTTCGCAAAGAAAAAAGGCATTGATGGCACTTTTTCAAGTGTATCAATACCTATGTTTACTTATGGTGCAATCGATGAGACTCGAACTCACACGACCATTCGGTCACTACCCCCTCAAAGTAGCGCGTCTACCTATTCCGCCACGATTGCATGTCCTGAAGTTATTCTACTTCAGGTAAATTATCAATTTCTTTTACATCATCTGGAACAACGACATTTACATCTTCATGCGTATTTGCTGTTGCTATTTTATCAAGTGGTAATTTAAAATAAGTAACTTCTGCTTCAGCTAATAATTCATTATTCATATCATATAATTTTGCTACTGCAAAAAAGATTCTTCTTGTATTTTTTGTTACTTTACCAATCGCTTTTAAATCTGTATCATATGGAACTGCTTTTCGAAATTTAACGCGAATATCGCCTGTTACCGCCCAAGTATTGGGTTCTACAATCCAAATTGCTCTTCCTGCAATTTCATCTAATAATGCTGTAATTAGCCCACCATGAACCCTTTCTGGATAACTTTGATGTATATCTTGGTAGCGAAATAAACTAACCACTGTTTGATTCTCCATTTCATAAAAAGGCGCCTTTAGTCCAAAAGGATTATCCATTCCGCAAATATAACACATCTTGCTATTTGATTGTTTTCGTATAACTTTCATAAATTTTCCTTTGCATGAATTGTTCTTGAATTTCGTATGATGTATATAAGGGGGGATTCTTTTGGACTCAAATTTCGATGAATTCAAACAAGCCATCCAATCATTCTCTGATTGGTTAGATCAAATTCCTCCTTATGAATATAGTATGTATGCCACAATCACAGGATATATTATAGCACTTTTTTTGGATACTGGCGCTCAAAATGCATTTGGAAATTGGCTTGAACAAGTTGGTCAGATTATTTTAACTATTTCTGCACAGGCTAGTGCAACCCCTACAAATGAGGAATATACTGCTTTAAAGCAAGAGGTGACCAATCTACGCCAGGAAATTGAGAAACTTAAACATTCTTCCAATACGGAAGAGAACTAGTTTGATCTTTTTGGGCATCATAATACTGCTGTTCCTTTTTATCAAGTGCAGCAATAATTTCGTGCTCTATTTCTGCTAATTTGTGACTTTTATAATTCGATTTTTCAACAACTTGTTTAAGTAAAACAAGTCTTGAAACATCATATCGGTAAAAGGGATAATTGGATTCTAGTAATGCCAATGCCATTTTTGCAGTAAATCTTGAATCACCAACCAAATAAAAATAAGCATAATAATAGGCAGTGTGAGAACAACAGCCTGTTCCGACCTTTTCAACTGCAGATAAAATGATTTGTTTGGCCTTTTCAATGTCTTTTGTAACGCCTTTACCTTCTAAATAGGCATGTGCCAAATAGCCGTATGCACAATCGCAATGCGGATGCGATTCTTCCGCAATCTCTTGATAAGCTTTTTGGTAAAATTCAAAAGCATCTTCTTCATTCTTCATCAATTCTAAATCGCGCCCTAATAAGGCAAGTACACAAGATGACAGATTGCTTTCGACTTCCATTTCCAAAAGTGTTTGGGCCTTTTTCAAATTTTGCTTTATCCCATTTTCTCCATACATGAAACGAACCGCCATTTTTCGTTTGCCCCATCTTGGTAATGATGCTATATTTCGTTTACTATATTTCTTGATTTTTTGCTTTTGTTGTCTATCTAATACACTATAATCTGAAAGGATGTCTAAATATTCTAATTCATTCAAATAACCATATTCGAATGCCTTCTCATAATAGCCTAATATTTCATCATAACCTTTTTCCAGTTTAAAAGCCACATCTGCTAGAATATAATACAGTCTTCCATCTTTTTCTTTCTCCAATGTTGAACAAAGCAATTGATACGTATCTACATCCAAACCCAGTTCATGATTCACATCAATTACATCCGTTAAAATACTAGAAATTTCGGACAACTGATATGCCTTTAAAAAGGATTCTTTTGCTTGTGTCAAATCTTCTTGTTCTCTACGCAATTTATGGAAAACACCTTTGATGTAATAGATTTTCCAACTTTCATGCATAGTCAAATACTGATCCATCATCAAAATGCCTTCGCTATACTCTTCAAGGGCTTCATACACTTTGGTTTTTTCGAGTAAAATATACTCTTGATTTTCATCGTTTTCCATCTCATCTAATAATGCGAGTGCCTGTTGATAGGATTTTTTTAAGGTATAGGCTTCTACCATCATCAGTCGAGTCAAATCATCATTTTCTTCATACTGTAAATATATACTTGCATTACTGATTACGTCATCTAAATAATGGGTTTTACTCATATCCTTTTTATATGCTTGCATTGCAAGTCTTGCCTTTAGATAATAGGTCATACCTGTCTGAGCAAAATCTATTCTAAATTGGCTGATTTCTTGTTCTGCTTCCTCTAGTCTCTCTAATGAAATCAATACATCTATTTTACAAATTCGTAATTGCATTTCATCATCAAATTCATTGAGATGATCAATGCAATCTTGAATATAGTATAGAGACTCTCGAAAAGAGGCTTCATCTTCTTTTCGAGCATATGCTCTTGCCAAAGCAAATTTAATGTCATTTTCAAATGTACACTTTTTCTTGAGGGCCTCTGTTCCATGCAAAATAACTTGATCAATTTCAGAAATACTATCATACAATAAAGCCAAGAAACCATGACTTTCTTGAACATACTTGGTCTTTTTGGCAATTAAATACGTAAAATCATCGATACTTTGTTGGTGATGCTCGCGGATTTGTGAAATGTCTAGAGTAGCTCTAGTATAAATGACATCAGCAAGCATAGTTGGCTTTGAATTGGTCTTCATTTTTTCAGCTAATTCAGATAACATTTGGTATGCTACTTTGGGATTTTTGTTCGTAATCTCATTTAACGCAGCATAAAATTGGTCCTCATATGTCATTTTAGTACTCCTTTATTTCCTTTTGACTATCTTTTTTCTTTTGGTCTTCTCGTTTGTCATAATTCTTTTTCCCCTTTGCCAGACCAACATCTATTTTAGCTAACCCATTTCGCAATACAACTCGAATAGGGATAAGCGTGTATCCTTCTTTTTGGAGCCGCAAAGATAGTTTTAAGATTTCCTTCTTATGCAATAATAATTTCCTTGTTCGATCAGGCTGATGATTGAAAATATTTCCCATTTCATATTTTGAAATATAGAGTCCTGATAACAATACTTCCCCTTTTTTGATATAACAAAAAGCATCCTGAAGAGAGACCTTTCCATTTCGGATGGCTTTAATTTCAGTTCCTGTTAAGACGATACCACATTCATAGGTCTCATCAATAAAATAGTCAAAACTTGCTTTTTTATTACTTGCTACTAGTTTTTCCATTTTTCTTTCGCTCATTGCTTTACCTCACCTGAAATGATTCTAAATGTAATGATGCGTTTTTCAATATTAGCGTCTACCAATTGAATCATTACAGAGTCCCCTAATTGGTATTTCTTCTTGGTTCTTTCCCCTATGACCATACCGCGAATATCATCGATTCTATAATAGTCATCATTCATTTCATTGTATTTTACCAAACCTTCAATCGTATTGTCAAGCGTGATGAACATACCAAAATTCGTGATAGCAGAAATAATCCCTTTATCACACAATCCTTTATGTGCACTTGCATATTCAACCTTTTTCATATTGACTGTATCACGCTCAAGTAACTCTGCTCTTCGTTCTGTTTTGCTAGCAATCATACTCGCATAGTTGACCTTCCCCGCAAAATAATCTATTGGACTAGTTACTTGTACTTCCTTTTTACCTAGTAAAAACTGTTGAATCAAACGATGTACCATCAAATCTGGATATCTTCTAATGGGTGAAGTGAAGTGCGTATAACACTTGCTTGCTAATCCAAAATGACCAATATTATATTCTTGGTATTTGGCCTTTGACATACTTCGAATCATCAATTGATTGACAATCGTGCCTTTTGTTTGTTCTTCCTTTTCTTCATTTTGAGATTTTCCTACGTCTAATAAAACTTGTTGAAGCATCTTTGGAAATGCTTTTTTATTTTTTATTCGAATAGCGTATCCAAATTGATTCAACATCATCAAGAGTCGATTGACTTTCTCTTCTTTTGGTTCCTCATGCACTCGATAAATAAATGGGACACGCAACCAGGTCATCGCCTCTGCTACAGTTTCATTGGCAATTAACATAAATTCTTCAATTATTTTTTCAGCAGTACGTTGTTTTCGAAGTAAAATATCAACTACTTTTCCGTTTTTATCTAATATTAATTTCGGTTCTGCAGTTTCAAATTCAAATGATCCACGTTGAATACGCATTTGATTGAGAATTAATGCAAGCGTCCTCATCTCTTTTAGCATTGGATAAATATCATAATAGGCATCTCGAATAACGCGATTTTTCTCTTCCAACATTGCATTCACATTGGCATAAGTCATGCGATGTTTGCTTTGAATGATCGCTTCAAATAGATCATAGCTTTGTACTTTTCCTTGCTCATCAATGATCATCTCGCAAGCCAAAACCAAACGATCAACGCCCTCATGTAAGGAACAAATCCCATTGGACAACTCTTTGGGTAACATCGGAATTACCCTATCAGGCAAATAAACACTTGTTCCCCTTTCAAGTGCCTCAATATCTAAAACACTTTGTTCTTTTACATAATGACTAACATCAGCAATATATACACCTAGAAAAAAGGTTCCATCATATAAGTTGGTTACACGAATCGCATCATCCAAATCTTTCGCATCATCACCATCGATTGTAATGATACATTGATCTCTTAAATCACGAATGGATGGATTTTCTTTTAAAAGCGCATCTGCATCAATGCTTGTAGGTACTGATTTTGCATAGGACTTGGCTTCTTGCGAAAACTCAGTGGGTATGCCACTTGAAAAGACTAAACTTGTGATATCCAATCCAGGAAGTTGTTTATTTCCATAAACTTCAATAACTTTACCATCAGCAGTTTGATTTTGAAAAATTTGGGTCAATTGCACCTTCACCATGTCATTGACTTTGGCTTTCATCAAGTCCTTTTCCTTGATATAAACGAGCAAATTGATTTTGCTATTCACGCTTCTAACGACTGCCTTTCCTTTTAGCCTAGAAATAGGTCCTATAATCATTTGGGTATTTCGTTTGAGAATTTCTATAATTTCCCCTTCTAACCGTCCCAAGCGATCATAGTGATAATGAACTAACACCTCATCATATGTAATTGCTCCATTGAAATGCTCTGAATGGATAAAAATGCCACCGATTTCGGTATCAACGAAACCAAAACCAGCATCTTTTACATCTAAAATACCTTTTGCAAATTTCAATTGGGACAATAAACCAAATTGCCCTTTTTCATTATGTGCAATCTGATGTTCTTCCTCCATTTGATTTAAAGCCTTAACCAGTTGTGTAAATTCTTTTCCAGTTGTCAAATGCAACATTTCAAATAATTGATTAACAGTTGATGGTGTATAAGCATCTGATTCAAATATAGTTAACAGTTGTTCTTTCATGATCTTCCTCCTTTCTTTTGCTATTCTATGTCAAAAATAAAAAGGGCTAACATAGCCCTTCATATTTTTACAGTTTTGGTAAAATAACTACAAGCATTGCTACTACAAAGAAAACAATTGAAAGCACTGTTGTAATTTGATTAATTACTTTTTCTGCACCTCTTTGTTTTTGATTAGCAAATAACTCAGATTTTTCACCAGAAAATGCACGAGATGCATCATCTTTTGAGCCTTGTAATACAATAATCAAAATTAAAAGTAAAGAGATAACTAATAATATATAATCATACCATTGCATTGCACCCATATTAGTGGCCTCCTATTTCGAATATTTCATTGATACTAGTTGTCATTATTATATCATAAAATTGAATTAAATTCTAGTAATTTACAAATTTATTTTATTTTATCGCATATTTTACGACTTCTTCTACAGATTCTACTGGAATAATCGTCAAACTATGTTTCACACTATCTGGAATTTCTTCAATATCTTTGACATTATCTTTCGGAATTAAAATGGTGGTTAATCCACTCCGATGAGCCGCAATTGACTTTTCACGTAAGCCACCGATTGGTAAGACTCTACCCCTTAGTGTGACTTCTCCTGTCATACCCACGGTATGGTTGACTTTTTTGCCACTAAATGATGAGATAATTCCAGTAGCTATCGTTACACCAGCAGATGGACCATCTTTAGGTACTGCTCCTTCTGGAACATGAATATGAATATCTGATTCCTTAAATGTTTGATAATCGATTCCAAATTTCTCTGCATTGGTTTTGACATAACTCAGTGCAGCCTGAGCAGACTCTTTCATTACATCGCCAAGTTTACCTGTTAATACCAGTCTTCCATCCCCTTTATAATGAGTTACCTCAACTGAGAGTGTATCCCCACCAAACTGCGTATAAGCAAGACCAGTAACCACACCAATTTGGTCTAAGTCATCTGCAATATTATGCGTGTATTTTGGTTTACCCAAATACTCTTCTAAATTATCCGCATCCACATCCACTCGTTTTGCATCATCCATCAGGATATGTTTAATGGCCTTTCTAATAATGGTACCTAGCAAACGCTCTAATTCACGTACACCAGCTTCTCTAGTATATTCTTGAATGATGCGATAAATTGCTTGATCACTGATAGAGAAAAAGTCAGCATCTAAACCATTATTTTGAAGTTGTTTGGTTATCAAATGTCGTTTTGCAATCTCAAACTTTTCATATTCTGTATAACTAGACACTTCAACTATTTCTAAACGATCGCGAAGCGGTGCAGGAATATTTTCCAAATAATTTGCTGTAGCAATAAAGAAAACATTGGATAGATCATAAGGTTCTTCTAAATAATGATCACTAAAGAAACGATTTTGTTCAGAATCAAGAACTTCGAGCATAGCACTTGTAGGATCACCTTTGTAATCACTAGACATTTTATCAATTTCGTCCAACAAAAAAACAGGATTGTTGGTACCAGCTTTTGCCATAGCTTGCAAAATTCTACCTGGTAATGCACCTAAATAAGTTCTTCTATGACCTCTAATTTCAGATTCATCTTTGACTCCACCTAATGCTTGCTTCACAAAAGATTTATTCAAAGCTTTAGCTATGCTTCTCGCTAGTGAAGTTTTTCCTACTCCTGGTGGACCTGCCAAACATAAAATTGTCTGTGGATTTTTATGATTCATTACCTTTACCGCAAGATATTCTAAAATACGATCTTTAACCAAATCTAATCCATAATGATCCTTATCCAATTCTTTCTTGGCAAGGGCTATATCATCTGAATCAACTGATTGCTTGCTCCAAGGTAGTTCTATCATAAAATCAAGATATTTGCGAATTACACCAGACTCAGGTGAACTTCCTGGCATAGAAGTGTAACGATTCAATTCGATAAGCGCCTTATCTTCTATACTCTTTGGCATCCCTGCTTCCTTTATTTTTTCTCGCAATGTATCTATTTCAGTTTCTCTTTTGGCCTTTTCACCCAATTCTTCTTGGATAGCCTTCATCTTTTCGCGCAAAAAGTATTCCTTTTGTGATTCATTAATACTTCGTTTAACTTCTTCAGCAATTTTATTCTCCAAGTCTTGGAATAATTTTTGGCGATTTAAATCTTCATAAACAAATCCCATTCGTACTGTTGTATTGCTTTCAAAGAAATAACGTAGCAAATCTTTTGCGTCAGTTAAAACAGCTGAGGCAATCCGATCAGATAGTTCATCATAGCACAATTTATTACTAGCTAGCACTTGTTTAACAGTTGTTAATCCTTCTGAAGTAGATGTAGTAGCCTCCATAAACTTTTGAATCAAATGAAACGTAGCCTCTTCTTTCATTGTATCTGTACTCATAGATGGTACCGTTTCAAAATGAACCATTAAAGTACCCTCAGCCGTTTCAAAATGAATCACATCAGCACGGACAATGGTTTGCAATTTTACACGTTTCGTCCCGTTAGGACTTGTCATATTCAGTACAACTTTTGCAACAACTACTCGTTTATACAATCCTTGCTCAGTATTCACCTTTTTATCTTGTTCAGGCACCAATAATACAACATAATTCTTATATTGTTCAGCTAATTTAAGTGCTCTTAGCTCATTATCGGTTGTAAAATCAATGCGATATTCATTAGAAGGAAGTGGCACAATGTCCCTTACGATTAATCCAGGTAGCGTTGCATCTACTTTTTCTATTCTTGTAAACATCTTTTTTCTCCTTTCTAATCTACTTATTTTTTAACAATTTCTTTATCTCGAACCTCAATTTGCCGAATTGTTCCGTCAAAGGGAAGTTCAAACATCGTATTTAGCATCATATCTTCTATAATTTTGCGAAGTGATCGCGCGCCAGAATGCTGCTCCAATGCTTTTTTGGAAATGAAATCCAGTGCATCGTCCATAAATGCAAGTTCAATATTTGCTGTAGCAAAAATATGCTGGTATTGTTTGGTAATGGCATTGGATGGTTTGATTAAAATATCTTTTAATTCGGATTCTGTTAGTTCTTTGAGACGAACATGAACTGGTAAACGTCCTAAAAGTTCAGGAATAATACCATACTTTCGAATTTTATCTACATCTAAATCCGTTTGGTTTAAGGGCTTAGAATCAAAACCAACACTATATCTTTTTTGTTCATCTAATCCATCAAATGCACCAGCACAAATGAATAGAATATTTTCAGTATTGATTTGTATACATTCTTGATAAGGATGCTTTCTTCCTCCCTCAGGCGGGACATTGACAATATTACCTTCGATGATTTTAAGCAATGCATTTTGAACACCTTCACCAGAAACATCTCTTGTAATAGACGGATTCTCATTTTTTCTTGCTAATTTATCAAATTCATCGATAAATACAATCCCTCTTTCGGCAAGTCCAACATCAAAATCAGCATTTTGGATGAGCCTTAATAGAATATTTTCAACATCTTCTCCCACATATCCTGCTTGTGTATATACTGTAGCATCACAAATTGCAATGGGGACATGCAGTATTTTGGCCATTGTTTTAGCTAGTAACGTCTTTCCTACACCAGTAGGACCAATCATCAAAACGTTCGATTTTTCCAATTCTAATTCTGGATGCAGTAATCGCAAATAATGTGAATACAACGCTACTGATAGTTGTTTTTTGGCCTCTTTTTGTCCAATTACATCTTGATCTAAAATTTGATAAATCGATTTAGGTGTTATATTTTCCATTTGAAATGTTTTTTTCAAATTATTCTTTTTTTGCTTTTTATTTTCATACGCAATCAGTTGATGATACAATTCTAGGCAATCAAAACATATACTTGCACTGATCCCCTCAATACCTAAATTGTGTACATTAATCTCGTTATTGCAAAAAGAACAATACTTCGGTTTCGGCATATAATAATCACGCTCCATATTTATTATGGAGCGGTTTTGCAATTTTATAATGATTTTTAAACCCGAAATATCGACAAAAAATGTTTTAAACTATTTTGCTGTTTTTTTAGTCGAAGTTTTCTTAGCAGGTGCTTGTTTTGTCTCACCCTTTTGTTCGGTTGCTTCTCCTTTTTCTTTTGTAGTCTTCGCCATGTTTGCCTTTAAAAGATCAACTACTTTATCTGCTCTTACTTTATATGCAACTTGATTAACTGGATATTGTTTTTTGATTTCAGCTAATTTTTTAGCTACGGCTTTTTCATCTGCTTCAAGATCAACTTTAGCAAGTGCTTTATACTCTTTTTCTACCTCTTCATCGCTTGCTTCAATCTTTTCAAGACGAATGATTTCATCGATTACCAATTCTTGTAGGAACGATTTACGAGCATATTCAGCAGCGTTTTTCTTAAAATCTTCCATAGAAGCTACACCGCTATATTGAAGTAATACTTCTACTGGCATACCATATTGTTTAGCTTGTTGTTCAACACGCTTTACTTGTTGTTCTACTTCTGAATCAATTAAAGATTGTGGAAATTCAGCATATGAGTTTTTGCAAACGCCTTCTACTAAACTATTCACCAAATGGCTCTCAGCAGCTTGTTCTTTCTTTTGTTTTAAATCTGCTTTTACATATTCCAAATAAGCGTCTACTGTTTCAACACCCTTGATATCTAATTCCTTTACAAGTTCATCATCCAATTCAGGATATACTTTTCCCTTTACTTCATGTACTTTTACTTTAAATACTGCAGCTTTTCCTGCAAGACTTTCATGATAATCTTTTGGGAAAGTAACATTAACATCTACTTCATCATCGGTTTTACTGCCAATCAATTGATCTTCAAAACCGGGAATAAAGGATTTTGATCCAAGTTCTAGTGGATAATTTTCTGCTTTTCCACCTTCAAATGCAACACCATCAACGAATCCTTCAAAATCAATGACAACTGTGTCACCATTTTCAGCAGCAGTATCTTTTACCACATTTTCAACCTTATTTTCAAGCATACGTTTTACTTCAGCATCTACATCTGCTTTTGTTACCCTAGTAGATAAAGGTTTTACCTTTAATCCTTTATATTCACCAAGATGTACATCTGGCCATACATCTACTTCAGCTGTGTATGTAAAGCCTTCCCCTTTTTTCAGACTAGCAAAATCCAAATCTATTTTTGGATCTGCAGTAGGATATACCTTTGCCTCAACAAGGGCTTTAGGATAAGTAGCTTGAAATACCTCTTCTACTGCTTCACTATATAGTGATTCCCATCCATATCTTTGAATAAAAATGGTTTTAGGCATTTTACCTGGTCTAAAGCCATCTGCCTTGACATCTTTAATGACCTTATCAAAAGCTTTATCAAGGGCTGCATCAAATTCTTCAGGTGATACTTCAACTGTAATTTTTACAGCATTTTCGCTTAATCTTTCTAAGTTTGTGTTCATCTTATTTTCTCCTTAAAACTAAATTATCATACTTTTGCTTGTTTATTATACTAAATTTTTATCATTTGTGCAAGTTATAGACATTTATTCATATTGTGAACGAACATATTCTTCTACGAAACGAAGTGGTGCAGGACCACAGTCTAATATATATGTATGGAAGGTCACATAGTCAAAATTTTCTTTTGCTAGATTCATCATATCTGTTCGTAAATCTTTTAATTTAAAATAGGTGAAGAAGTACATTTGCATATTGTTTGGCACCTCAATCAATTGCTCAAAAGTAGCTTGAATCGCACTATCTGTTGCGTTTGGTGCATAGCGATGGATAAATTGACTAGCTTCTTCTAGGGTCCACCCGTCATAATGAATTCCCATATCCAATCTTGAATACATTGCCCCATTATATTCTTCTTGAAAAATCAAAAAATCAACAAATGTATCCGAATATGTCCCACGCAATAATTCAAAACTGAACATTTCTGTATACGTTGCCCAACCTTCCGAATATCCAGAAGATTTTAATACCTTTCTGAGCAAACTCACATCTTTTGATTTGAAATACACATTCTGATAAAGATGTCCAGGATATCCTTCATGAGCAAGCGTTGAATACAAATAGTTGTAATCGAATGTTCCATCTGATAGAATGACATCAGATCCATTTAGATAGATAAATTCCTCAGTAAAATTATCAATTGCAGAAGTCATATATGCTGCAGGACTAAAATGTCCCTCCATAGCTTTATCAATGTACTTTACAGTAATCAAAGGTGCACTAGAGAGTGGTGGAAAATACGCTTGAAAAGCAGTTTGATAATAAGCCAATTGTTCTTCTGGAGACTGTTTCATTAACTGATAATTAGAAATTTCGTTTTGAAAAGTAGTATCTGTTTGCATTAATGTTCTATAATAGGCCAGTTGAGTTTCATAATATGCCAATTTATCATCCATATATCGTTCAGCTTCTTCTAGACTGATTTTATATCCAACAGTATCTTGGAAGTCAAGTTCATAATATTCCTTACCAATTGGTTTTCCATCTGATGTAAATGTATGTGCAAGTCCTAAATTGTTTTTAGCCATTCCTTTTAATTTAGGCAATTCTTTTTCAACATAACGATACCCTTCAATCAGTGGTCCATTTACTTTTTCTTGATTTTGTGCTTTAAAATAATTCTTCTCATCCTCTGTTAAAAAATCGCAGGCATCAATTTTTTGATTGATGGTTAAAATCATGAAATGATTTCCAGTTTGTGCCTCGGCTACAAAATCTTGGCATTGCTTTACCACTTTTTCAATCACGAAGTCAGGCATACCATAACCATGTTTTGCTTTCTCGTTTTCAAATTCTACATACTCTTTAAAAGTATCTGGTACCAAATCCAAGTATTTCAAATAATTTTCGACATCTAATTTGCTTCTAAAATTATATTCTACAAGCAATAATGGTAACTGTGCCTGATATCCTAAATAAGACCCTAAATAATTATTACTCAAATATCCCATTTCAGTTGATTTTGCATTGATTTTCTCAATCAAATCTGTAATTATATTATATGTCATTTGTTGTTCTGCATTTAACTTATTGTAATCATATCGTTTTACACGACCTATCATAAAATTGAGGATCATTTTACTGAAGCCACTACTAAGTCCTGGTGTGGGTAAACTAGGTTCTGAATGTTCAAGCCCATAATTTTCAGGGTGTTCAAATAAATAATTGAGTGTCAATTCATCATTGCCTAGTACCATATAAAATACTTCTTGTGCAAAATCGTCAAATGTAGCTGGATCTAATTCACTTTGGCAACTATCTGTGCAACTTGTGCCTAAAAACACAAGTACCATCGTCAGTGTAAGTACTAAAAATCTTCTTAATTTTTTCATATTTTTTGTCCTTTCTTATTCATTTTTCCCATTTTATCTATACTGTATTACACCATTTTTTATCGATTGAATTTCAAAAACTTCTGGCATAAATAACGCATCATAGGATAAAACATATCTTTCATCCTGAATATCTAGAAATAGGCTTCTCACCTCTTCAATACCCACATCCAATTGATGGCGTGGATATCCTAACTTCTTTCCTTCATATTTTATCTTTGCTTCTTTTTTAGTAAAAGTCGTATAAAAATGCATAGTGGAATTTATACTTGCCTCTAATGGATGGGCATAAAGTGTATTAATTAATTTTTCTATGTGAGCAATAGGCACCACTTTCTCAATGTCTATTCCAACTTCTTTGGTTGAGATTGCAACTGCAATCACTCCTTTCGAATGGGAAATACTCGCATAAAATTGTTCGAATATAGGTTTACCATTTTCGTTAAAAGTCACATGCAAATCAGATATATCTAACCACTCTTTGGCAAAATATTGTAAAATCCACCACGCATATAGTGACTCTTGATATGCTTTTTTCTCTTTAGACAATATTTTTTCTATCACATTGTTGGGTAAATTGTCATGCCTTGGCAATTCATCACACCTATTGCTATCGAAATATACGATTTTTAGCATATGTCCTCCTTTTTGGATATTATATCACATTTCTAGATTTTTGAAAAGAAAAAACAATCTATTTAGCACAGTAATGCCAATAGATTGCATTTATTTTAATCAGATGAACGACTCATCGCTTCCGCAATATAGTCTAAATGATCCCCTGCTCTTTCCAAATTGGAAATAAGATTAATAAAGACACCACTACTTTTTGGATTACAAGTCCCTTCTTCTAAGCGTTTGATATGACTATTGATAAGGCTACTCCGCATCGTGTCAATTTCATCTTCAATGACTTTAATCTCTGATAACTTTGCATAATCGTTGTCTAGCATAATCGATTTTACGTTTTCAAATTGCTCAAGCAACAATCGTTGTAAAGTTTGAATGGCGGATATCACATGATTCGAAAAAGTGATATCATTTTCAATAATAGAATGGGTGTATTTAATTATGTTATCCGCAATTTCTGCTTCACGAATGAAGTCATTGAGTGCATAATGTAGTGAAGATACAATCTTTTCATCATCTACAGAAACATCTTGCGACGATACCTTTACTAAATAGGTAATGATTTCACGATTCAACAATTCAATATCTGCTATACTATTTTTAATTTTTTCATCACTTTCCGTATTGCGTTCTAAAAATTGATCTAAAGATACTTTTAATGTATCGATTGCAATTTCACCAAGACGAACCGTTTCTTTTACAGCCTGGCTTAATGCAATACCTGGCGTTTTTAAAAAACGGTCATCTAGATATGTGGTTGTCTTTTCTTCAGCCTTATCCTTAACAAGTACTTGGGAGAGTTTGACGAAAACTTGAATCATCGGTATAAAAATGAGTGTAGACAATACGTTAAATAACGTGTGGAACATCGCGATTTGCGTTGTTGTAGAAGTAAATAACTTAGCTAGTGTATCTGTCATAAAATTCTTCCAAATCAGCAAAAGAACCATAAAAATAGTTGTACCAAACACATTGAATAATAAATGAATCAAACTGGCTCTTCTTGCATTTACACTTGCTCCAATAGAAGATAATAATGCTGTGACACATGTACCGATGTTTGTACCAAGCACCACAAACAATACCGCATTAGGCGTATTTCCAATTGCAATACCTGCTCCTACCATTGAAATCAAAATGGTCGTCACTGCGGCTGAACTTTGAATCAAACCAGTAATCACAATACCTACCAAAAGGAGTAAAAAGGGATGATTGATACTAGCCAATAAATCCACAACACGTTGTGATTCTTTCAAGCCTTCCATTGAAGAAGACATCAATTGAAGCGAGATAAACACAAGCCCGATACCAGCTAGTGTTAAGCCAATTGTTTTAGTTTTTTCTTTTTTACAAAGCATATTCATAAAAATACCAATACAAGCTAGCACTGCTGCATATTCAACTATGTTAAAACTTTGTAATGCCACAATTTGTGCGGTAATGGTCGTTCCAATATTGGCTCCCATAATCATTGCCGTGGCTTGGAACAAGTTCATTACACCAGCATTAACAAATCCGACTATCATTACAGTTGTTGCGGAAGAACTTTGGATGACAGCTGTCACAAGTGCCCCTATGCCTACGCCAATAAAACGGTTTTTGGAAGTCTTATTGAATAACTTTTTTAAGCCCGCATTTGCTAATTTTTCGATACTTTCTGAGACAATTTTAAAGGCAATTAAAAAAGCGCCTAACCCTCCAAGAAGGGAAACAATCGACATAACGATTTCTTTATTCATATTTTTTTCACCTTGTTGTTATTTATTATGTATAACTTCTTACTATTCTAACACAAAAATATTTTTTTGAATATTGTTTTACTTTAAATTAGTAAAAAAACATCCTTTCCCATTGGAAAAGATGTTCTATGTTAAGCTACTTTTGCATTATTCACCATATTGGTGATGCGTGTTAAATCTTGATTTGTTAAATTTTTATTGGATAAAACCGTTCCCCTAAACTGAATTTCATCAGTTGGTTTTGGTAGGGGATAGTATGTTTGCATTGCATAACTCCAATTCTTTAGCCAATCTTGTCCGTAATCATCTTCATTAAAATATTCGACCCATTTTTCATCAACGGTTTCATAGTCTACAATCATATCATATGCAGATTGATAAGGTGTGCAATATCCAACAACCGAAGCATTCAAATAAGCCTGTTCTTTTTGAACCATATAATTGATGAATTCATGAGCTAAATCGACATGGCGCGCCTTCTTTGGAATTACTAAATTGTCCATAAAAGCAATTGTTTCTTCAGGAATATAGATGTCAAATGATATCTCATCTAGCGGTGTTCCACTTTGAAGTTCGATGTACAACTGATCTAAGAAATCTCCTGTATACATAAAAGCAAGATCTAAATTGCCAATCGCAATTTGTTTTTTGAGTTGATCAGTGCCCCACTGGTCAAACTTTCCATTCGTAAGTATCTTTTTGCTGGTAGAAAGCGTTTCTTCAGTAACAAGATTAGGACTTTGCTCTTGATAAAACATCGTTGTAGCATAGGCAAATCGGGGTACATTATACATTCCCACTTTTGTTCCCTTTGGTAAAAGTTCCTTGTTGAAATAAGGATCCCACCCACCTTTCTCAACGATTACTTCTTCCAAGCCCTTTTTATTTTTATTATACATAAGACCAAATGTTCCCCAAAGATAGGGAACTAAATACGACCTTGCTTCTGGAAAAGTCAATTCCAATTGTTCGATAATTGCTTTTACACCTGGCAGCAAATCCTCCTCATGATAATCTGGTAGTTTTGTAAAATCGATGGGTTGAAGAAGCCCTTTATTATACATTTTTTCAACCATATAATCTGATGGCACGACCAAATCATATGCAGTGGTACCACTTTTTATTTTGGCATAAAATAACTCATTGCTTTCTGCAATGCTGATGGACACCGTACAATTGTACTCTTTTTCAAATGCCACTACTAAATCATCATTGATATATTCACCCCAATTGAGAATCAATAATTGTCGTCTTGATGTACAACTAGTGAGAGAAAACATTAGAAAGGTCACTAAGATTAGACCACACATCATTTTATATCTCCATGCCCATTTCATGATTTCTTACTCCTTTTTAAATTTTTCCGTTTAATTGCATTGATAGAAAGCAAAATGGCCATCGCTCCAAAAATAACCAAACTATTAAACGCATAAACTGCAGGCGTTAAGTCCTTACGTCCAATTGAACCATAAATCCAAATTGAAAGATTATCGAAACCATTTCCAGTTGTAAAATAACTAATTACAAAATCATCAAAACTCATTGTAAATGCCATTAGTACCCCAGATAATATACCGGACTTCACCGCGGGAACAACTACTTTCCAAATAGCCTTTTTGGGTTTTATCCCTAAATCCAGTGCCGCATCAATTAAATTCGGATCCATTTCTCTTAATTTAGGCAACACATTCAAAATGACATAGGGTAGCGTGAAATAAACATGTGCGATAATCAATGTCGGAAAACCAAATATATAAGGAAATATCCGAAGAAGCAATGAAAAAATCAGCATTAAACTAATTCCTGTTACGATATCTGCATTTAAAAGCGGAATATTATTCAATAACATCATCCATTTTTGTTTCTTCTTTGCTGCAGAATAAATACCAATTGCAATTAGCGTTCCGAAAATCGTTGATAATAAGGTAGCCACTAGACTTACCGCAAACGTATTTATAATTGATGTTCGAAGCATTCGATGTGTCCATATTTCTTTATACCATTTTAGAGTCACTTCTCCAAATTCATTTACGCTTTTGTTCGAATTGATAGAATAGATAAATATAACAAAAATGGACAAATATAACATGATGGCCACAGAAATGACTACACACCAACCAAAAACTTTTAGAATTTTCTTGAGAATTTTATAGTCTTTATAACCATAGGAACTCATAGTGGCAATTTCTTTTCCACTAACTGAACTAATTTTAGGCGTATCTTTCCTCATAGAACCGTTTCTCCATCTTTATCAAATTTATTTACTAGCGCAATTGATGCTAAAATTAAAATGAGAATCAAAACTGCAAGTAAAGAACCAATATTATAATTCATGTTTTTAAAAAACTGTTCGATAATATTTCCAATCATTACAATATTTCCTTTTCCAAGTATCTCTGGTATAGCAAATCCACTCATACAAGGCAAAAAAACCATAACTGACCCTGTAACCACACCTTTGAATGATAAAGGCAATGTCACACGTCGAAATGTAGTAAATTCATTTGAGCCAAGATCTAAAGAAGCCTCTTCTAGCATTGGATCAATTTTTTCAAGGGCGGTATAGATGGGCAAAATCATAAAAGGTAAATAGGTAAATACAGATCCAATAATTACTGCTAAATCTCCTCCCGCAATGCCTATTGCATCTTCTTTGACTTGGATATGAAAAAGACTTGTAAAAATATTATTCGGTTCCATAATATTGGCTAATGCTTGTGTTCGAAGTAATAAATTAGACCACATGGGTAAAATCAAAATGGTTAATATTAAAAACTTATTTTGAATATGTGATTTATATAAAAAATAAGCTGTAATATATCCCAATAAAATGCATAAGGCAGTTGAAATTACGGAAAATTTTAAACTATTGACTAAAGCAATTAAAGTAGATGGTTCCGCAAGTTGTTTAAAGTTTTCAAGCGTAAAAGCAATTTCATCTGTATCAATACCTTCCATATTAAAAAACATCAAACCAAACATAAAGATTGCTGGAAATAAGGCTAAAATATATAGCCATATCAAATAAGGTGTCGCTAATTTTTGAAATCGCTTATTCATATTTTTCAACCTTCATCAAATGAATTTCATAGGGATCCACCGATAGGCCGATGGTAGCACCTACAGAAACGTCTTCATAAGCGTGGATTACCATTTCCATTTGTTCAACCATTGCACAAATTTCATAATATACCCCCTTAAAGATACTCGATGTAACCGTCCCTTTTAGTTTCGCCTTTTCTAGAGGAACAACATCCCAATCTTCAGGTCGAATGACAACATCCACTTCTTCTTGGTCTAAAAACTGATATCCAACACACTCAAACTCTTGATGCATAAAGGATACCCGATTAGCGGTCTGATAAACCCCTCGCATAATATTACTTTCACCGATAAAATTGGCCACAAAGCGGTTGACTGGTTCATTGTAAATATCTTTCGGCGTACCTAACTGTTGGATAATCCCTTCATTCATAACAACAATTCGGTCGCTCATTGTCATTGCTTCTTCTTGATCATGCGTAATAAAAATGAACGTGATTCCTAGCTTACGTTGCATTTCCTTCAACTCATATTGCATATCTTGACGAAGTTTCAAATCAAGTGCAGCCATCGGCTCATCTAATAATAAGATTTGAGGGCGGTTGATTAAAGCTCTAGCTAGAGCCACACGTTGTTGTTGGCCACCGGATAATTGATCCACTTTTCGATTTTCTAACCCCTCTAACTTTACTAATTTTAGTACTCGCTTTGCCTCTTCCTCAATTTTAGACTGGATATACTTTTTAATCTCTCGTTTTGATACTTTCGCTTGGGTGTCTTGCTTTGCTTGTCTGATTTGTGATAAAATAGCATCTCCACCAAAAAAATGGTATAATGACATACTATCTTTATTGTCTAAGCCAAATGACACATTCTTAATAACATTCAGATGAGGAAACAATGCGTATCGTTGAAACACAGTATTTACTGGTCGAGCATATGGCTCTAATTCATTAACAACTTTATCATTAATAATGATTTCTCCATCATCAGGTTTAACAAATCCTGCAATCATTCGTAGTGTCGTTGTTTTCCCGCATCCAGATGGTCCTAGTATGGTCAAAAATTCATTTTCATAAATTGATAGATTAATATGATTAACTACATTTACTCCATCAAATTCTTTTGACAAATTATTTAATTCAATAAGTACTTTTTTCATCCATTTCTCCAATTATATATTTTGACAAGACAATATTATAATCATTTAAAACTTTTTCGCAAATAAAATAATTCCCATTTTTCTTTTTAAAATATGAAAACGTTTCCCGCTTTATTCGTTTGGCTCGTTTTTAAAAATATTTTTAAAAATTGACTTGTCGAATTTTTCCGTTTCCAAAATCATATTTATAGATCTATTGCCCATCCTTCCTTCCACTGAACATCTTAGATATCATCTAGTTTTATTTTTTAACTCATATCTTGAATATAGTACCATGTGCTCACTCATATTCATTTCTTAAAACAATATCGTATATACTTGACCAGGATAAATTGAAAGCATTCCCTCTACTTTTGAACCACAGACATATTGCTTAATTCTATCGTTTATAAGAAAACTATACCGAGATAAATAGATAGATTTATACCCTACTCAGTATGCATTTTCTGTATGGCAATAGACTCCACATCAGGAAATTGTTCTTTTGTCAAAGTTTGTTGGACAAAAAATAACATTCTTGCTCATATACATTCACTTTTATTCAACAAAAATAACATTTTACTTTACATTTTAACCAAAATAATGTATAATATATGTGCTTTTGTGATATGTCCCAGTAGCTCAGTAGGATAGAGCAACGGCCTTCTAAGCCGTGTGTCGGGAGTTCGAATCTCTTCTGGGACGCCATTTATGATTATGAGTATCTAAACTTTTGTTTGGATACTTTTTTATAATTTTAAAATGGCCTATTTGATTTATCATTTTATTTACTAGTTTTGCATAAAATGATTTGGTGATAAAAATGATTATAATCGATGCAGGTCATGGTGGATGGGATCCAGGTGGCGGATCCAATGCCTACTTCAAAGAAAAAGAAATGACCAAAAAAATAAGTGATTATCAAAAGCAGCGTTTTGATGAACTAGGTATACCTTCGAAGCGAACAAGAACATATGATGAAACACTTACGCCCCAAGATCGAATTGCTCGAATTGAATCGCTTGGTGCTAGCACTGGTGATATTTTAATTTCAAACCATGTCAATAATGCAGGAAGCGGAGGAGGCGAAGTTATTTATTCGCTAAAAACAAAGGACACCTTGCCTAAGACTATTGGAGAGGCCTTAAAGCAAACAGGTCTTCCCATTCGTAATGTGTATCAGCGAGTTGGTAAAACGGGGAATGATTTTTACTTTATTTTGCGAAACACGGCTCCAGCCACTTCTATGATTATTGAATACGGATTTGCCAATAACGATAGTGATACCTACCGTTTACTTTATGACTGGCCAACCATGGCAGAAGCAGTTGTAAAAAGCATTGCCACATATCTTGGATTACCTTATACACCCCCAAAAGATATTACTTATATTGTTAAACCAAATGATTCCCTCTACAAGATTGCAGAACAATTTAATGTGCCTATAAAAACCATCCAAGAATACAATAATCTTGGCTCTGATACCATTTATCCTGGTGCTACACTCCTTATTCCACGTCAATGAAAAAATGGTTTCAATTTTTAATTGCAATTTATTGCCTATTTCTTCTTTTATTTGTGCTTACTCATTCCCTTGAAGTAAGCACAAATTTAATCTTTACACTGGATTTATGGCTTCATAAGGTTATTCCAAGTATTATTCCAATGGTAATTGTTAGTGGATTAGTCGTTGTGCATCCCCTATGCAGCAAAATGATTTATCCTTGGATTAATTCTTTCATTTATTTTGAAAATGAAAAGGCATTATCTTTATTTGTTGTTAGTTTTTTTACCGGAGCACCTACATCTACTATTCTTATTACAAAGGCGATTCAAAGAAAAGAGATTTCTCATCATCAAGGCACTCTGCTTTATTCTAGTTGTTCTTATATATCGCCCCTATTCGTACTATCAATGGTATGTGTTTCTTTTGTGCCCCTTGTTTTTGCAAGTCAAGTACTTGTATCAGTATTTTTGTATCAGAGAAGGTCAAAAAAACTCAGCAGGGCTGATTTTTCATCTTCACCTCTTCCCTATCAAAGTTACACGCATACACTTTTTGAAATGATTGATAGTCTACCTCAAATTTTATTAAAAATTCTCGCTACAATGTGTATCATTACCATTATTAAATTACCATTTGAGAAGATACCTTTATCTATTTTACCCTATGCACTAGATTTTCTTGAGATATCTCTTGGATTACATCATGTATCGAAATATATAAAATGGGATATATTACAATTAGGTATGACAAATATGCTTATTTCTATAAATGGTTTTGCCATTTGGCTACAAGTCTTTCATACATTAAAAAAAGAAAGGCTTCCCTTTGCACCATTTGCTAAAACAAGAATCATTCATGCTTTAGCAACTACACTAGTTTGCCTTTCTATTTACTTATGTTTATCTTTTTTTCTGTAATGCCACTTCAACATGTCGTGGTACAAAACGAGATACATCACCATTGAAACGAGCAATTTCTTTTACACTGCTGGATGATAGAAATGAATATTCATGTGAACTCATAATAAATATCGTTTCAATTTGATTATTTAAATTCTTATTTAACGTTGCCATTTGTAACTCATATTCAAAATCACTGACCATACGAAGCCCTCTTAACATCGCTGTAGCACCTACACTTGCCGCAAATTCTACTGTCAGTAGTGGGCTTGTTACCACCTCTACATTAGGCCATTCGGCAACTGCATCTTTTAGCAATTGAATTCGCTCATCTACACTAAATAGCGTATGCTTGTTAATATTATTGGCTACTAAAATATATAGTTTATCAAATAAAACTGCTCCTCTTTTAATGATGTCTAAATGACCATTGGTTACAGGATCAAAAGTACCAGGATATATACCTATTCTCATTTTACTCCTCCTTCTCAAGAATCAATACTTCGCTACTTGCATATCTTCGACATAATTTTACATGATACCCTGAATAATGTTTGTTGACTACATCTTCTTTTGGATATTCACTTACAATATATCCTCCTGATTCAATCATATCATTTTCGATTAGATACATGGTCAATTCATCAATCACCTTCATTCGAAAAGGGGGATCCAAAAAAACTATGTCAAATTTCATATGTTTAAAACGGTCTATTACTGCTGTATAATTTCCTTGAAAAACTTTCAATTCATCTTTTATCCCTAAAAGGATTGCGTTTTCTTTGATAATTCGGATTGCCGCAGGATTTTCATCAATAATATAGGAAACCTCAGCCCCTCTACTTATTGATTCTAAAGATAAAGCACCGCTTCCACCAAATACATCTAACACCTTAAATCCCGTAATATATCCACCCAAACTACTAAAAATGGCTTCTTTGGTTTGATCTAATGTTGGTCTTGTGGACATTCCTTCTAATGTTTTTAATTTTCTACTTCTATATTTTCCTGCAATAATTCGCATATTTTTTCCTCTTTAATGTATAAAATAAATTTTTTAGCACATACTATCTTTGTAAAGGTTAAAACCTTGATGAAGTTTTCTTCATCAGACGTTAAAATCTTTTTCTTCTCCTCTATTAATCGTTTATATATTTGTAAAAAGCAATATACCTAGATATATTGCTTTTTATTTTTTAATCTTCTAGTATTTTTTCGATATAATAGAAATCGTCTTCTTCATCATGACAAATGGTATATCTTTTGCCCACAACCTCAAAATCAGGAAAATGATTGGCTTTTTCATATGCAGTATTGTGATTCAAAATAATCGTATTCCCTTCATTGTCAGGTCCGCCTAATTCTAGCGGGCAAACATAAGAGACAACCCAGCCCACTTGATTTTCAACTAAATAATCTGCACGCTTAATTTTACGTCCAGTGAAATCATGTGCGTAATCAACATCACCAAATTCATGTAGCCATATTTTTAAAGCATCTTCTTTTGTCATGTGCTCACCACCCTATCGTCACTTGTGAAAAAACTTTATATGAATATTATACCAAATCTGTTTGAATCTGTCAATTTTTTAAATTGAATTTATACTCTTTTGTTCAAATTCTTGAAGAAATTGATTTTTATATAAATTAAAGTAATAGCCCTTTTGATGAAGCAATTCAAAATGAGTCCCTATTTCTAGAATTTTCCCTTCACGCAAAACAATAATTTTATCTGCATTTACAACAGTAGAAAGCCGGTGTGCAACCATCAAACTTGTTCTTCCTTTTAAAACTACACCAATGGCATCTTGAATCATTTTTTCGTTCTCAGTATCAATAGAGGATGTGGCCTCATCTAGAATCAATATTTTGGGATTAGCCAATAATGCTCGGGCAAATGAGAGCAATTGTTTTTGACCAATGGACAGTTTATTACCACCTTCTCCTATATCTGTCATATAGCCATTAGGTAATTTTTCTATAAATTCATGTGCATTGACAATTTGACAAGCTTGCTTTACTTCTTCATCGGTAGCATCTAACCTACCATAGCGCACATTTTCTAAAATATTACCACTAAATAGATGCGGGGTTTGAAGCACATATCCTAGATGATGATGTAACCACCCAACAGATCTCTCCTTGTAATTTTTGCCATCTATTAAAATCGTTCCCTCACTTGGCTCATAAAAGCGACTAATCAAATTGATAATTGTACTTTTGCCGGAACCTGTTTCTCCAACAAAAGCAACCACCTGTCCTTTTTCAATTTTCAAGTCAAAATCTTTTAGAACATATTTATCAGTCCCCTTATATTTGAAACTCACTTGTTGAAACTCGATCTCTCCTTCTAAATTTTCCCAATTTTCCATTTTAGGATGATACACATCACCATATTTTTCAATGACTTCAGGTGAATCTGCTACATCTGGTACTGTTTCAATAAGGGATATCACTCTTTCTGCTGATGCTTGAGCTTGTTGAAAATCAGATATAATTCTCGCAATAGACATTACAGGATCAAAAAAACGCATAGCATAATCTAGAAATAGATAGAGAGTACCTGTCGTAATAAGTACCTTTAATTCATCACTTAATACCATTTTGCCACCCTCTACTGCGACAACTGCAACGCCAAAGTAACCTAATATTAGGATAGTGGGCCAAAAGATAGATGAAAAAATAGCCGCACGAATTGACCTTCTTTTCATTTTGGCAATAGTCACATCAAATTCTTTTTCATTTTTCGCTTCTAAGACGAGTGTTTTCGAAACATTTGAGCCCATAAAACTTTCATTAAAAGAAGCCGTGATTTCTGAATTGATTTTACGCACACTACGATATTCTCTTAAAATCTTTTTTCTAAAGTATAATGTTAACAGTAAAAATACTGGTACTAAAGCAAGTAAAATCAAGGCAAGCCGCCAATTAATAACAAAACTAACGATCAAAATGCCAATCATTAAGACCAATCCCCATAATAAATCAACGATTCCCCAAGAAATAATAGAAGCAAGTTTTCTAGCGTCAGAAGTCATTCTAGCCATAATCCATCCACTTGAATTGGTATCATAATAAGAAAATGATAAGCGCTGCAATTTATCAAATGCTTGTTTTCTAATTTCAATTGTTGTACTCTCTTCTACAATTGATGCGGCACGGATAAAACTCCAAACTGTTATTCCTAAGGCAATAGCTAAAAAGGCATATAGTCCAATAAAAATCCATTTGGTCCCAAAATCAGGTTGTTCACCAAAATAATGTTCTAATGCATACCGATTCAATAGTGGATAAACCAAATCATTAACTGCAAGTAATACTACAGCAATCATCATTTGTATGATGAGTTTTTTATCTTTAACAATAATTTTTATTATTTTCTTCCAAACTTTTAAATCAATTTTTTCAAAATCATCTTCTTCATCTTCACCATTCTGATTTGTTTTTATGTTATCTATTTCTTTACTTTCTACCATTTTCTTCGGTTTGGATAAAAGACAATATATACATAAAGCCGTAAAGACCACAAAAATAATGATACTAGCAATGACCATCAACTGCACCTCCTTCTTTCAAAATATTCATGAATTCTGCCTCCGCATTTCCTTGAATGTTCCAAAGTTTTTGATACAAGCCTTCCATATACGCAAGCGTTTCGTGCGTGCCAATCGCTGAAACACCCCCATTTTCAAGTACAATAATTTTGTCAGCCTGTTTGGCGGTTGTAATCCGGTGAGTAATAATGATTGTAGTGGCTTGATTGTGTTTTTTCAAAGCCTGACGTATCATTAAATCCGTTTCTGTATCAACAGCACTCAATGAATCATCAAAAATGTAAATAGGCTTGTCAATCAATAGCATTCTCGCAATCGCCAAACGCTGTTTTTGTCCGCCAGAAAGAGTAGCACCTTTTTCACCTACCATAGTATCGTATCCTTTTTCAAAGCTACGAATGTCTTTTTCGATGGATGCAATCTTCGCCACTTCAGTAATTCGTTCTGGATCAACCATTTCATTTGTAATTCGAATATTATCGTATACAGTTCTCGCAAATAAAAATGGTTCTTGCAAAATTAATCCAATTTTAGTTCGAATATATTCCTTCTTTATGTCTTTCAATTCGTGACCATCAATTAAAATCGAGCCTTCTTGGTAGTCAATTAGTCTAGTTAAAATCTTAGCTATTGTACTTTTGCCACTCCCCGTTTTACCAATGATGGCCACAGTCTCACCTGGTTCAATTTGAAAACTCAAGTTACTTAATAAATGTTGGTCTGTATCATCAAATTGAAATGAAACATTTGAAAATTCAATTTTACCATGAATTTCGGGCTGAAAAATTGAATCCTCTTCATATTCGCTTTTCAAGTCTAAAATTTCTTTAACTCTACCAGCAGCTACATTGCATTTACCAAGGTCACTGACAATTCGACCTAGACTACGTACTGGCCATATATACGAACTCAATAACATCATAATGGCAACAATATCAGAGGCACGAATAACACCAGGATTATGTATCAATAAAAATATTGAAGTAGTCATTGTAATAAGATACTGAACCAATGTTGACGCATCACTCAATCCCCAAAAAATGGCAGATACTTTGTTTAAATGTAAATTTTTAGTAGAATATACTAAATTTTGTTTTTCAAATTTTTCCTTTTCAAATGACTCATTAGCGAAAGCTTTAACGACTCTTACGCCTGCTATATTTTCTTGAATAATTGACATTAACTTAGATTCTTCTTTTTCTATCTCCTCAAATTTCTTTTCTGTATAAATACAAAAAATAATAGATGTGATTGCTGCAATGGGTACAATAATCAAAGATACCATCATCAGCAAACGATTAATTTTCCACATTTGAAATACTGCTGTGATCAATACAGCAAAAATGGAAACAAGTTCGGGCAATTGTGAGCATAAACAATTGCGAATAGTATCATTATCTGTAGTGCATCTTTGAATTAAATCACCTGTATCTACATTATTATGATAACTATAAGGCAATGCCTGTATATGATGATACATATCTTTCCGAATCTTTTTCGCTAATACTTCTCCAAAAAACTGACGATAAAATCCCATTAAAAATTTAAATACTCCCCTTATAAATTGGAATAAGAATAAACCTATACTGGCGTACAATACTTTGTCCAATACGCTTTGCCCCAAATTGAACCAATTGAGAATAAATTCTGGTAGATTGTTTGTGGCGTGAATATCATTATCCAACACCGCAATAATATATTTAATAAACATTGAAACATACGTATATGTTGCAGAATCAATAGCTGACATTACTAAAATGAGTAGAAGCATTGGGAAAAAACGACCAATTAAGTACGTTATATATTTTGCTCCTTTTTTAGAATTTTGTTTCATATTTTTCCTTCCTTATTTTATATTTTCCATCTTATTATTCTAAAATAAAATCAACATCTTTTCACTTCCATTTCCTATCCTTTGATTTAAAATAATTTACACAAATCATCTAATGTCTCTCTTCTACTGAGTATTTTGATATCCTCGCCTACTAGAATTACTGCTGGTTTCAAAAGATGATTATAATTAGACGACATCGAATAATTATATGCTCCTGTTGCATAAACTACCACAATATCATTTTCATCTATACGAGGTATCATCACATCTTTACGAATGATATCACCTGATTCACAGCATTTTCCCACAATATCAACCAAAATTTCTTTTGGATGATTCATCTTATTAGCAATATCACATTCATAAATGGCATGGTACAAAGCAGGTCGAATATTATCCGTCATTCCACCATCTATAAATAGATAATTTTTTTGACCAAAAGTGCTTTTAATCTGGGAAGCCTTATATAGTGTTATCCCTGCAGGTCCTACTATAGCTCTACCTGGTTCTATCATGACTTGTTTAATTTGAGAATGGTTTTCCAGTATTGCCGTTTCTAAGGCAGAACTGAGTATCTTCATCATTTCAGGAATAGCCACATTTTTTTCTTTTTGCTCATACTGGATACCAAATCCTCCCCCTAAATTGAGTACTGGTAAATCCAATTGATATGTGGTTGATATTTTATTTTGAAAAGCAACCATTTTTTTGATTTCTTCTACAAATGCTTCTGGTTCATGGATTTGGGAGCCAATATGGGCATGAAACCCTTTTAATGCTATCCATGGTGATGATTGACAAACCTTTATTAGGCTTTTTATCTGTTCTTCATCAAAAATACTTTCACCAAATTTGGAAGTAAATTTTGCGGTTTGAATATATTCATGGGTATGCGCATCAATTCCAGGATTGACCCGTATTAAAATGGATATCATTTTTTGATACTTTATTGCTATTTGACTTAGATGTCTTAATTCATATAAATTATCTACTACTATCCATCCTACATCGTTTGAAACAGCGAAATCAAGTTCTTCATCCGACTTATTATTACCATGAAACACAAGACGTTCAAAGGGGAAATTGGCTTTTTTGGCTACATATAAGTCTCCTAGACTAACCGCATCCATATACAAACCCTCTTCCGCAATAAGCCTAGCAAATTCTTTCGTAAAAAAAGCCTTTGATGCATACACTATCGTAGAATCAAAAGCTTCACTTTTAAAATATATTTTAAATTCTTGAATTGCTTTTCTAATTTGAGCCTCATCCATCACATAGAGTGGTGTTTGATAGGTCTTGGCCAAGTCGGTCAATCGATAATGATGTAAATATGCTTCGTTTTGAATTGTGTGTAATCCTATTGGTTTCATAGTACACCTCCACTATTTCTTGTATTATATCATATCTTTTGAAACTTTACTAGCAAATGGATAATTCTTTTTATGAACATTATCTTCTTTTTAGCATACAGACATTATAAAAATAGTCTTGTGAAAATTCACAAGACATTGTATTTCTGCGATTATTTTTCTACTATTGATAATCCACTTGGCACTTGATCAACAAAATTTTGATAATTATCGGATGCTTTAAATTCTTTTGAAACAAATATTTTGCTATCGGTTGCAGTAACTTTGATTTTAGATCTTGAATTATCAAATCCCCAATAACTGGCTTCGTTTGTTGTATCATCCAAACGTGCTCCCGCAAAGTCAATTGTCACATTCTTTAACGTAAGCGTTGAACCAGCAGCACCTGTCGTTGAAATACGACCATATTTTAAATTGACATTTTCCAAGGTAGTATTTCCTTCAGGCGTACTTAAATAAATGCTTCCAGCATACTTAGTTGTATCGATAGGTTCAATATCGACATTTTTCAATGTAGTGTTTTTTCCTAAAATTTCAATGACTTTATTCGGTTCTTTTTTACACTGAAAATCAATGCCATCTATTGTTGTTTCATTTCCTGCAATTGTAACTAAATTTTGATTGGCCCATGCGGTATTTGGTGACTCTACACTACTTTTTATAACCACTTTGCCAATACCTTTAAGGTATAGACGGTTAGCTGTTAGTAAAAAGTAAAATCCTGTTTGATCTTGATATTTTGTCGTTTCATCCCGGTCCATATCATATGTTCCACTCTTCAATGCTAATGCTTCACCATCTTTTTGGCTTTTTAAAGCTTCTCTTAATTCAGTGGCATTAGATATGATTTTATCAGCAACAAAAATAGTGTATTTAAATTCTTGACCTTCATGAGTAATTTTTATTTCTTGATTTCCTGTTTGATCTTTATTATAGCCTGTTATCATCTGTGCAGTTACATCAATTAAATCGCCTTTTGATTCATCATCAAAAATAGTGTTGACTTTTAAACCAGTTAACTCTTTTCCTTTAAGTACTACCAATTCATGATTAGTTACTTCAATACCTGTTATTTTTCTTTTTTTACAACCAACAAATGTTGTTAAAAAAGAAAGAAAACATATCATACACAATAAACTTTTTTTCATTTTTTCTCCTTTCTGAATATAAAACACTCATACATATTGATGTATAATGATTTTATTTCATCATTATTTTTTGCATTAAAAAAAGTGCTATTCATGTTTTTTTTCATCTTTTTTTG